>CAZTTF010000027.1:0-26541 GCA_964616365.1 uncultured Lewinella sp.
GGCCCCGGAGCATTGGTTCCGTTGGCCATATGCGGCGCAGCCGGATCTTCGGGGCTATCCAATTCTCCCGTCACTGTGTTGTAAGGAAGCATGTTGCCAGCGCTGACCTTTAGTTTGCCATCTTCAAAGGAACGCAACCAGTTGGCGGCGGCAAGCCCGGAACCATAAACGTTTGAACCGTCAATGAACGCCGTGATCTCATTATCGTATTGACGGGGGTTACCAGGGCTGGTCCCGGTGCCAGGAATAGCTCCATTACGGGTCACCAGAATCTGGACAGTGCCAAAGAACAAAGGATCCATATCCGGATCTCCCGCAGGGACGGGAATATTAAACGCTTCACCGGGCAGTTCGGAAAGACTGAGGTCGTGATCCATAAACTGACCAAAGACCCAGGTGTAATCACTCAAACCGACCGGGTCACTAAGAATGTCTTCCTGATCAAACAGCGCATTGGAGATTACGCGGGGGTTAGGCATTCCCTCACTGATCGGTTCCGCCATACCGTCCACATACCCCTGGCCGGAAAGGCGCAGCAGTGGGGTATGAGCAGCTCCGTAGAGGGGGTTGTCCAGATTGTTGAACTCACCGTTGTAAGTACGCACCAGATTAACGTCAACCGTTTGTGCGGCAAGGCCAATAGAATAAGCCAGACAAAAACTTAAAAGTAGCCGTTTGTTCATGGAGATTATGTTGGTAGAAAACTAAGAATATAAAGATACTAACTGTCGCCTAAGTAGCAATTTGCGATAAAAAAACGGACGGTTTTATGACCAAAAAATCAAGCTATGCCATCAATTCCCATCCCAAACAAGGCAAAATCAAACTTTCCGGGGTCCTGGGGATCAAACTGGCGAACGCGCGCCGTTAATTCCAAAACGGCTTTCCAGTCAGCTTGTTTACGGGTCAGTAAATTCAAATGCCGGGCAACCCGCTCTACGTGGACATCCAGGGGGAGGCACAGCTGAGCGGGGCGGATGCGTTTCCAATCGCCAAAATCGACCCCGCGATCGTCCTGGCGGACCATCCACCGCAAAAACATGCAGAGTCTTTTGCAGCGAGACTTCCTCGCTGGCGTAGCAACATGTTTGCGGGTGCGCTGCGGGGCTTCCGGCAAACTGAAGAACAGGTTATGGAAACCGATCAGCGCCGGTTCTACAGTCATATCTTCCGGGTCGAGGAAACGGGCAAAAGCATCTTCCAGGCTTTCATGCTCCCGATAATACTGCTGTAAAAACTCCAGGAAGTACAGCGTATCGGTGTAGGTAAAAGTCCGGTGCTTCCAGTCGGCAAAGCGTGCGCGGTCTGCAAGCCGATGTTCGGTAACGAACCGATAGGGTTCGCCTCCCATCAATTCAATGAGTTGGGCCCCTTTATCAATAATTGTTGCGCGGCGCCCCCAGGAGAGGGTCGCAACCCAAAAGCCGATGATCTCACGGTCCAGAGGATTGTCGAAGGCATGCACCAGGCCAATAGGATCGTCAGGGATGAAGTCTGGCCGATTAAACCTTTCGTGATAGTGGTTGAGGAGCTCGAGGGTTGTCATGGGCTTGGAGCCGTTAGCAATTGTGGATGAACGAAAAACAGTAGTGCAAGCAAATGCAAATACTGTACAGTTACAGCCCCATTAACCTTCTTTTCAGCAAGCACCTATCACTGACCAGGCTATGCTGGCAAACTGCGGCGTACCAGTTCCAGCGTAGCCAAAGACATCAGGAGTTGCTCCTCCTGATCGTTGAGGTCATCGGGGATGAACTCAAAAGCCCGTTGACTAAGAGGATCCGACTGGTTTGCGGGTTGGTTGGTTATCGCGCCCACCTCCCGGTTACCCACACTGATGGGTAGGTAGTTCTCGCGGGCTTCGCCCGCGATGCGGGCGATGGGCTTTCCGGTGCGTGCGCCTAACAAGGCGTTATTTGAAAATGTTCCGATTGCCTGGTCATCGATCTCCAGTGACGTCTCCCCGTTTTCTGTCCAGAAAACGTAATCATGCTCCGCCGTACGCGCATACAACAACTCATTTACCTTACGCCCGAGGTACCGGCGATAGGAGTAACTCACCACCGGCTCATGGAAAATCGTAGTAAAAGTTCCTTTCGCAGTAGTACCTGCTCCGGTTTTGACAACTTGTTTGTCCTGGGCCAAGCTAAAAAGGTCTAATTCCTCCTTATTGAGCGGGACGAGGTCTGCGCTCCAGGAATCCATATCTTCCTTTAGTTCCCGAACAACTCGTCCACGACGGTTTTTACCGGGCATCCGGTTAGACGACCACATTTTAAACATGGTCAGTAACCCGATCAGCAACAGCACACTAATAATCAATAATGGAATCATAAGTCGACAACTTGAACTACGAAGTTAGGAAGTGTACGCTTTACATTTGTCCATAGTTCTACGCCAGCCGGACATTCCGAAGTTCAACCCATCTGAAACGACCAACATCCGACCTCCTGCCATAAAACATCTCTGCAACCAAGCCATACTTTGGGCACCCCTTAAACCGATCGAATAAACCGACCTGCACGGTACAGGGCTCTAAAAATCAAAACCACGAAAGGGTTGCCCAACTAAAAACTTACCCGTAACTTTGCGCGCTCAAACGACAAAACCGGTCGTCCCCTCCCGGGAGGAAGCCGGTACTTAACTAACCAAGATAATTTGTCCTTATGCCAGTTCGTCTTAGACTACAACGCCACGGCCGTCGCAAGCGTCCTTTTTACCACATCGTAGCCGCTGATGCGCGTGCTCCACGTGACGGAAAGTTCATCGAGAAGCTCGGAACCTACAACCCAATGACCGTACCCGCTACGATTGAGTTGGACCGTATGGCTGCTTACAAGTGGCTCACCAAAGGTGCTCAGCCATCTGACACCGTTCGTGCTATCCTCCGTTTCAAGGGAGTAATGTACTTCAAGCACCTCATGCGTGGTGTACAGAAGGGTGCCCTCACGCAGGAACAAGCCAGCGAAAAGTGGGAAGCTTTCGTAGAAGCAAAAGAAGGTGCTGCTGCCGCTCGTCGTGAGCAGGAAGCGCAGAAAACGCTTGACTTCCACAAAGCTGTTTCCGGAACTGCTCCGGTAATCGTTGAGCCAGAACCCGAAGTAGAAGAAGCACCAGCTGAGGAAGCTGCAGAAGAGGCTGCTGAGCCTTCTGCTACCTCTGAACTTGATGCAGCAATTGCTGAAGCATCCGGTGAAGGTGAAGCTACTGAAGAAGAGAAAGAAGGCTAAGCCACATTTCTCCGCAACAACAAAACGTGAAGCCCTGCTGGTCCTAGGATCAGCAGGGCTTTTTACTTTCTATGCATTAGTCAGCGTGGCTTAGGTACAAGACAGTCGCCAAGAAGCTATTGCCTCAAGCCCCTGCTGCCGCCTGCCCCTGGTCAGGAAGTAAAACGCCGGATATCTACCTCGGCTGGCAGTTCAGCCCCCGTCAGCAGGTGCTCTTCCAGCCAACGAGCGCCGAGTGGTGCCAACGAGGCACCTTTCGTTCCCAGACCATTGAAAATGAACAGACCGGGTAGATCGGGGTGTTCCCCCAGGAACATGCGGCGGTCTTTGACCGTAGGCCGAACTGCTGCCCGGTGAGCAACAATTTCGTAGGGAACTTTGAGGATCTCCCGCAGGCGATCTTCCAGGAACTTTCCGTTCTCAACCGTTGGCAACTCATCAGCGAACTGATTCTCGCTGGTTGCGCCAATCCAATAAGTATTATCCGAAAAAGGCACCAGGAATACCCGGTGCTTAAACATCGAAGCTAGCAGTGGTGCTTCCGTACGGATAATGAGTACTTGCCCCTTATTACCACCGTGCGGCAGGTAGTTAAACCAGGGATTGAAGCGCGCACGCCATCCCTCGCAGCAGATAATCTGGTCATAAGCAGTAGCCAAGCCTTGCTTTGCTTTCTGGTCCGTTTCCCGGCTCCCTGCGTCCGCGCCCAGCAAAGCCGGGATGCGCGCGTAATCAAATTCCTCTTCTACAAAACGCCCCTCTGCCACCAGTCGTTGCCGAAAAGCCTGTACCAGCGATCCGACATCTACCCTACCCGCATGCAGCACGCCGGCGTAGGCAAATACGGGCTCCGTTATTTCCGGAATGCGGCCAACAGCCGGTTGGTCTTCCATGTATTCGGGGTAGCCGGGGTCTGCAGACCGGGCTTGCCAGTCATTCAAGTCCCCCCGATTATACAATGTTCTGATCAAAGGCATAGGATACCACAGCTGCAGGCCCAATTCCTCTTCTAAGGCTCCGTAAAGGCTTTTTAATTCAGGCAGTAACTCATCCATTCGCCAGCTTTTGACGAAACGACGGCCTGTGATCGGATTGACAATGCCTGCCGCCACCGCCGAAGCAGCCGTCTGTCCGGGTGCATCAACGTAGTGAACAGTATGGCCAACCCGCTCGAGGCGGAAGCCGAGAAGGGTACCAGCAAGTCCCTGTCCGACAATGAGAAATTTCATGACGTGAAGGTAGGGGTTAGGGACCAGGAGCCTAAAATAACTTCAGGTTTGGACGAGACAATAATGCAATTTGCTGACTATCATGCTCTAATTCCAGTGATCATTAAATCTGTTGGTCTTTTAGTCCTTTAGAAGGGCATGACTGCCGAACAGCCTAAAAGACCAGCAGACGAAATAAACTAAAAATAAGTGTTCAGTCCACTTCAACAAGAAGCAACCAAGCATCGTTGCCAAACCTCGCGTTCAGATACTAACCGACTAAAATACTACCTTCGCCTCCATGAAAGTAATTACCCTCCATAAAGGCCGCGACGGGGCCGTTCGGCGCAAAAACCCCTGGGTCTTTTCCGGTGCCATCAAGGCAGAAGAAGAGGGCATCGAAGATGGTGACCTCGTGGTAGTTGAAGCGGTCAACGGCGACCGTTTGGGGATGGGACACTACCAATCCGGAGGGATTCGTGTACGGCTACTGACCTTCGGGGAGGAGGAATTACCGATTGAAGACCTACTGCGGGAAAAGCTGACCACTGCCCTGGATTTAAGGGCCCAGTTAGGCCTGGCTAACGATCCATTGACGAATGCCTACCGACTCGTGCATGCCGCGGGAGACGGGCTTCCTGGTTTAATTGTAGACCGCTATGCCTCCGTAGTCGTAGTACAATGCCACAGCATCGGGATGCATAGAATTAAGGACACCATCGCCTCGGTGCTACTCGAGTTAATGGGAGACGGCATCACGACCGTGTACGACAAAAGCATGAGTACGCTTCCTGACCGACATCCAGCGGAGGACGGTATCATCCGAGGGGAAGACGTTACTGAACTGGTCATTCTCGAGAACGGGCGTCGGTTCCGGGTTGATATTGCCGGTGGGCAGAAAACGGGCTTCTTCCTGGACCAGCGGGAGAACCGCTGGCTGCTGGGCAGTTACGCCACGGGGAAAAAGATCCTGAACACCTTTTGTTACACTGGTGGTTTTTCAGTGTACGGCCTTTTGGGCGGCGGGGCGCAGGTGCAAAGTGTGGACCTGAGTAGCAGCGCCATTACCCTCACCGAAGATAATGCTGCCCGCAACGGTGATTTCGGAGATCGCCACCAAGCCTACGCAGCCGACGTGATGGAATGGCTCAAGGAACATGCTGCGGATCAGGACTACGACATCATCGTTGTTGATCCGCCAGCTTTCGCCAAAAACAAACACAAACGCCACAAAGCCGTACAGGCCTACAAACGCCTCAACGCACGGGCCATGAAGGCCGTGAAGCCAGGCGGGTTGCTGTTTACCTTCAGCTGTAGCCGCGTTGTAGAGCGTCAGCTATTTTACGACACCATCGTCGCCGCCGGGCTGGAAGCCGGCCGGGCGTGTCGTGTTCTCCACCACCTGAGCCAGGGGCCGGATCACCCGGTAAACCTCTACCACCAGGAGGGGGAATACCTGAAAGGGCTTGTGGTACGAGTGGAGTAAACCTGAGTCTCTGCCCACAGATATATTATAGAATTCGTCCAAATCTCCCTTCAGGGAGGAAGGAGCTTTGACACCTAGGGTGTCAAGCCCAACAAAAACGCCAGGGTATCTACGCCATCGGCGTAGTCGGCTAAACCTGGCTGCTGTGCCTCCCCAAAAGGGAAAGTATCCAGCGCCAAATACCCGGGCTGAGCAACGATCAGCTGAATCTCTTCGCGCCGAGCAGTAAGCTCAGCCTCCAGCGCCGTCTTATCGGCGTAGCGCTCAAAGTGCAAGGTGGCAATCCGGCTGGTAATGGCTTTATCCTCCAGCAACATCAGCGGCCCCGTAAGGTGAAAGCTCTCCTTATTCAGGGTTGTCAGTGCGTAGTTGTAATCAAAGTTGTTCTTCCACTTTGTGTGATTCTGAATGTCTTTCCACTCATGTAACACCTCGAGGAGGGGCTGAAATTCATATTCCTGTGGAGCATACAGCTTGGAGACATTCCGGCATCCCAGACCAAAGTAGCGAAAGACGTCGCGCCCCAGGGCGCGCATTTCCTCTTCTGTCTCCTGTCCGGAAAGCACCGCCACGGCATTACGGTTTTTGCGGATAATGTGCGGGTACCTGCTAAAGTAAGTCTCAAAATAGCGGGCTGAATTGTTGGAACCAGTGGCCAGAACGGCATCAAAACCGTTCAGTTTATCGACTACCTCAAAGTAGGCTTCGGCGCGCGCATCGAACTTAGCCAGTAACTGCAGCAGGTAGGGCAGTACATACTCATCTTTACTACTCAGCTTAATCTGTGCGCGGTGGCCAGCTACAAAAACACACAGGATATCATGGAAGCCCACCAGCGGGATATTACCAGCCAGTACGAGACCAACCGTTTGGGGCACTACCGGAGTATCGGGAAAACGGTAAGCAGCAACCCAGCTCTTGAGTTGATCCTCCGTGAGGAACGCATCGGCAATAGCCTGGACGGAAGCCTCCTGATTGGCCATGGTGAACCAGGCATTGTTGAATTCCGTCCGCTTTTGTAGTGCGGTAAGAAATTCATCATCCTTTGCGCGTAAATGTGCGCCGAGTTGGGTCAGAACAGAGAGTCGGTCTTGGAGGGTCATTACCATAGACCGCAAAGATAAAACATGTGGGTGGTCCTTCTTTCGAAGAAGCGCTCCTCAAGGAGAAACTATATGCTAATGTCAGAACTCCGTAGCGCGTAAACATGGACTTTAGTCCATGACAATAAAGTACTCTAGCAAAATCAGGCGCAATTACCGGCAAGGCTTAGGCTAAAACTTATGCCTACAGAACGCAGAAAAAATCACAAATGCTTTTAAAATAACATCAAGTAACAATTTGTATTTTTACTAAATGACTTATCGCTCTTTCAAACTTCCGCACTTACATCCTATTGGCGCGACTTACTCTATCCTCCTATTGGTAAACGATGCTGTACCCAGGCCTCTTCTCCGAAGATTCAATGAAAAGCGTATCTCTACGCTAAATGCGATAAAAGCCAGAGGAGGTGATAGCTGGAAATGGGATATGCTCTTGGCTAGCTCACATTTCGATGTATTATTCGACGAATTACTTTATAAACATCGTAACCAGGAGCACCCGTTTGCTAACCCCATGGCAGCGCAGATAATGGTTGATACCCTCACAAAATACCACGGAGACATTTACGACTTGAATGCCTATTCCGTAATGTCAAACCATGTGCATGCACAGCTCGATTTTAGCGTTCAACTTCCTTTAAACTATCAGGCCGGAACCCCTACCGCAGGATATAGACCACTTAACAAAGCAGTCCAACTCATTAAAGGAGGTAGCGCATACCTTATCAACAAGCATTTTGGTAGAAAAGGTACTAACCTTTGGCCCAAGCGTTACCGTGATCGCTTTATCAGAGGAGAAGATCACCTATGGAGCGACTGGAGGTACACATTGAACAATCCTAAAAAGGCTGGCCTAGTCATTGATGGAGAACAGCACGCTTTCACTGGTGGATTGAGTTATGAAGAAATGATGCTCAGGCAAAGTAGAAGGATATATCCTTTTCCTGGAGTATGGTATGAAAAACTGGCTGAATTTGACAAGGCCAACCCTGGAAGAAACAGGCATTATAATGCGCGTAAGCATGGGCTTTAGGCCACGACACATAATATGAGTTTCTATTTATCAGAAACCATTTTTGCGAAATACATGGACTAAAGTCCATGGTTACGTGGTGCGGGAGATCCAAAAGACACGGCGCTACTTACCCGGAAAACACCTCCCGCATCCGCTCGATATTCCGTTCCGGAATATTTTCAACATCCGGATAACTGGCGATGGCGGCCGCCATCGCGTCTACCCGCAGGAGTTGGACTACGGGGTAAGGTGCGCGGTTAGTGAGGTTGCCGGGGTCGTCCGGCGGTACGCCGGCGAAGGTGTAGTACGGATGAAAGTGCGCCAACTGCACTAAGGCATCTGCTCCAGTTTCCGCCAGCGCATCTTCGAAGGCATAGACAAAGTCGAGGAAATCAGAAAACTCGGCTAACGCTTCCGGAAAAACCAGAAGGGTGGTGGCTACTTCATTTTGCGCTTCTACAAAAGCTTGCACCTGCGTTAGCGTCCAAAAGAAAGCCCCTTCTTCCTCGGTCGCTGTGCAGGTGATGGCATTGACTCTCCCTTCTTCATAGGGTCGAAAGGCAAAGGGACATAAGGCGTATTTCAAGACAAAGTCGCGGACCCAAGCCATGGTCTCTTCGGCAGGCGTCACAGTAACTGATCGTTTTGCCGGCGCGGACTGACGTAGTTGCGCCATTTATCCAGCATGGCCGCCATGTCGGCAGGTAATTCACTGTCGAAAGACATACGCTCTCCGGTAACCGGATGGGTGAAGGCAATACTTTTGGCGTGTAATGCCTGCCGGGGGCAGAGCTCAAAACAGCGCTCAGCGAAAATGCGGTACTTGCTGTAAACGGTACCTTTCACGATCCGGTCTCCGCCGTAACGGGCGTCGTTAAACAGCGGATGGCCGATGCTCTGCATATGGACCCGAATCTGGTGTGTCCGGCCGGTTTCCAGCTTGAGTTCCAGCAGGCTGACGTAGTACAGCCCTTCCAGGGTTTTGTAGTGCGTAATGGCGTGTTTATGGTGATCTTCCGGCTCCTCAAACACCCGGTATTTTTGCCGGTTCTTCAAGTCGCGCCCCAGGTGGGCATCGATGGTCGCAGCTGGCTCTTCGGGCTCTCCCCAGCAAACGGCCTGGTAAGTACGGTCGATGGTGTGCTTAAAAAACTGCTTGGCGAGGTGCGTCATCGCCTCCTCCGTTTTGGCAATCAGGAGCAGGCCGGAAGTGTCTTTATCAATCCGGTGCACGAGGCCCGCCCGGTTGTCATCGTTACCGGGCAGGGTGGGAACATCTTCCCGCTGGAGGTAGAATTTCAGGGCGTTCACGAGGGTGCCATCCCGGTGTCCGGCAGCGGGGTGAACGACCATGCCGGCAGGCTTATGGATTACCATTAGTGCGTCGTCTTCGTAGCGAATATCCAGCGGAATATCCTGGGCTACGACGTAGTCTTCGCCTTCCGGGCGATAGCGTGGAATTTCAACGGTAATGACCTCACCAGGACTTAGCTTGTGGTTCACCTTGACCGCTTTACCGTCCACCAAAATGGTACCCTTCTTGATACCATTCTGAATCCGGTTACGGCTGGTTTTAGGCAGCTTTTCCGTCAGAAACTTGTCGATTCGGACCGGTTGCTGGCCAGGGTCGACGGTAATGGTTTGTGTCTCGATGTGGTCGATGGGATGCATGGGGCAAAGATACCCCTAAGTCAACAAGGTTTGGGAAGAAAGCATCAGACTAAGCCTCTTTGCTTCAACTCGAGGTATTTATTGATCACCTCTCCGGTCAGATCCTGCGGACGTGTAAGTACGACCTTAACGCCGTTTTGCCGGAGTCTTGCCGCCATCAGCTCTCGCTGCTGGAGGTAGCGCCTGGCTGTTGCCTTGAGGTAAACGTCCTCGGTATCCACCGTCTTATCCTTAAGCAGGTCAGCGATCTCAGTATTCTCAAACATAACGACCACCAGCTGGTGAGATTTGGCGATACGCCGCAGGCCTGGCAGTACCCGATCCAGGGCATAGTTGCTCTCGAAATTTGTAAACAGGACAATCAGGCTCCGTCCACCGAGTAGTTTTCGGCTGGCGTAGTAGAGCAAGTCATAATTGCTCTCTACCTGCCGGTCTTCCTGCCGATAGAGTGCTTCCATAAGGCGGCGCAGGTGATCCGGCTTGCTGTCAGCAGGAAGCACGGTACCTACTTTGTCGGAAAAAGTTAATAAGCCAGCCCGGTCATCGCGGCCAATGATCACATTACTTAGGGCCAGAGTGGCGTTGATGGCGTAGTCTAACAGACTGAGTCCTTCGAAGGGCATCAGCATTGTCCTCCCCTTGTCGACAAAGCAATAAACGCGCTGGGCACGTTCATCCTCATACTGGTTTACCATCAGCGCATTGCGGCGTGAGGTGGCTTTCCAGTTTACGCTGCGAAGATCGTCTCCTTGTACGTAGTCCTTGATCTGATCAAACTCATAGCTTTTGGCCAGCCGGCGTAGCCGGCGGCGGCCGGCTGCCGGCACTGTCGTCTGCGCTTTGAGTGAGAACTGTTGCATTTGAATAATGCTGGGGTATACGGGTACCGTCTCAGCCTCCCCCCGGACAACGCGCCATTCCGCCAGTTTCCAGGAGGTAGTGAGCCAGAGGTTAATGCGTCCGAAGCCATACTCGCCCCGCGTTAGCGGGCGGATGGGGTAGCGAAGTTCCCGGTCAGCCTCCGGCTTCAACTCAAGATCAATATGGTGGTCCCGGATTTGCAAGTCGAAGGGTAACTCATCAATGACACGAACAGACACAGACCGGTTACTGCCGTTGAACAGCCGGATACGAATGTTCATCTCATCACTCAACGACAATACGCGGGGGGTAAATCGCTCGGCAGTAATCTTTGCGGCGATCCGGTACAAGCGATAATAGTCGAAGACCACCGCCACCAGCAGTACAATCAGCCCGAGGATGGCAAACCAGTAAAAAGGGCGCCAGTAGAACCCCAGAACAGACAAAGTAATAATGCCACCCAGCGATGAGAACAGCAGATTATTGCTGACAAAAGCGCGAAAGCGGCTGGCGGGATATCCGGGGGTCTTATCAAGAGCCAGGTAGACAATGATCGCGACGATCGGCAAACTCCACACAAGCGTTTGCCACCAGGCATCGTCACGACTAATACTCACGGACAACCTGATCAGGGCAACAAAAAGCACAGCGCCACCGGCAATGGTGCCGATAAGTGGTGAACGGGTGGTTTTAGTTGCGGTGTCTTCCATTTGGGACTAAGGTAAGTAATTCACCCAGGAACACCCGCGGTTGATTTCTTCCGCTACTATTTTACCAGCACCGCTACCCTGCTATTGCTGCAGGATACTAACAGCAAGGACGGTTCAGTAGCTTAATTTCCCGGCTATGAACGGAAGGCACTCATCAAGCAAATGGAAACACAGCACGGGCGAACCAACCACGAATACACGCCGACAAAACAGAAAATGGAAAAGACTGGTAGCTAGTTATTTACTACTCCTAGTGGTGAGCCTAAAGTTCCTTACCCAGAGAAAGCTACAAACTGTATCGTCCGGGCAGTAGACGAAAAGCATGATCAGCAACACTCTATTTAATTGATATTTCGACGTGTACCCGACCCAGGCTTGCAATCGATTGGCGCAAAAGTGATACCATCCACGACAGTATTTGTGCCTAAAATTCAATACATTGGCAGTAACTACGCTTGATCATGCCAAACATACTGCTCGCCGATTTCGGTCTTTTTCTGGGCCGTTTCCACCCACTGCTAGTACACCTGCCAATAGGTTTCCTCCTGCTCGCGGTCTTGCTGGAATGGTGGCCCGGAGACAAATTACGCCCTGCGATCAGGATCAGCTGGGCCCTCGGAGCTTTGTCTGCGGTGGCAGCCGCAGGCTGCGGCTGGCTCCTCGCTGCGGAGAGTAGCGGTGGAGACACCCTATTCTGGCACCGGTGGCTCGGCATAAGCGTGGCCGTTCTGGCAGTCGCTGGCATTTGGGTTACCAGGGAAGGAGGAGGAAAGTCAAAGGCCTACAGTACCGTTACTGCGGTGCTACTGGCCATTGCGGGACACCAAGGTGGCAACCTCACCCACGGCTCCAGTTACCTCGTGGAGCATGCTCCGCAGGCAGTACAGGCCATTGCGGGTTACGAACGCAACCCTGCTGCGGATAAAGACTGGTCGCGGGCGAACACCGACAGCATCAATCTTTACCAGAGTTTCCTGCAACCGGCACTGGAAGCCACTTGCACTAAGTGCCACAATGCCGACAAGCAAAACGGCGCCCTACGGATGGATGCACCGCACCTCGTGTTTGCCGGTGGAGACGGAGGGCCCATCATCGCAGCGGGTAACCCGCTGGAAAGCGAGTGGCTGCGCCGGGTTACGCTGCCGCAGGCCAGCGTAAAGTCAATGCCGCCCCAGGGTGATGGCTGGGATTATACTACGGTTAAATTGCTCGAATACTGGATCGAGAACGGAGCTGACACCCTCGCATTGCTCGACCCTGCCAATACGCCAGCAGAGATCAAAGCATTGCTCTTACGGGATCATGCACTAGATCTGCGCCCCAAGCTGTTCGTTGAAACCATCTCAGCACCTGCGCTCGCGCCAGATAAAATAGCAGCGCTCGAAGCACTCAACTGGGCAGTATCCAACCTTAACCCCGAAGGCAGTGCCGTTGAAATTCGCGTAGCCGCCGGCAAGACGTTAGGCCCCGATGCCCTGCAGGCACTCGCCACACTCGCCCCCCAGCAAACATGCTACCTGAATCTTGGCAAACTCCCCCTTACTGACAAGGACCTGACTCCCCTAATTGAGCTCCGCAACCTCAACCGGTTAAAGCTAAACGGGACCCGTATTACCAACAATACGGTGAAGGCGATGCAGGCACTCCCTTACCTCGAGTCACTCAACCTTTACAATACGGAAGTAAGCGACGGCATCTTCGAAGACCTTGCCAGATACCCCGGGCTAAAAAGAGTCTACCTCTGGCAGACAAATGTGACACCTGCAGCAACCACCAAGTTTGCTGCAGACCATCCCCACCTCGCTATTGACACCGGCTTCCGCTTTGAGACGCCAACAACACAAAACAATTCAAAATGACATCCCGCCGCAACTTTCTTCGCCAGGCAGCTTTAACCACCGCTGCCGTTTCTACTCCTCTTGTTGGCTTAACCGCAGGTAAACAGTCCAATATGGCTTCAGCATCCGACAAAAACATCGTCGGGCACGGCGATTTTCGCTACAAAGTCGATAAAGAATGGGGAGGGCTTGACCCCCGAACCCATCCCGTGCAGCACTGCCACGAAATGGTGATGGATAGCCGGGATCGCCTTGTCTGCTCAACCGTAAGCGACAAATTTGATGTCCTTGCCTACAATAAGGACGGTAAAATGCTCGACGCCTGGAAGCTCGGCCTGGTAGAGGCCCACGGCTTCACCAAAGCCGGAGAAGGAAGTGACCAAACGTTCTGGATTACCGATACGGCGGGTAAGGTGCTGAACGTCGATCTTGACGGTAGGATTATCCGGGAACTACACGCTCCGCAGGAGCACGTTCCCGAAGGACAATCCTTCAAACCAACCGAAACCACCGTTGCGGCGAATGGCGACATCTACGTCGCCGACGGCTACGGCACGAACAAGATTTTCCATTATGACGCTAAAGGACGTCTGAAAAACGTCTTCGGTGGTCCTGATCACTTCAATTGCTGTCACGGAATTACCGTCGACAGCCGCAGTGGAACGGAAGAACTGCTGATTACAAGCAGGGCAGCGAAGGAGTTTCAGCGTTGGACCATGGATGGTAAGCATACCATGACCCGTAAATTGCCCGGCCTGGAGATTTGCCGCCCGGTTATCCATGGAGACTACACCCTCTTTGCCGTCATTGTTACCAAAAGCTGGTGGTCTTATGACGGAATGGTCGCTGTCTTAGATAAGGATTTTAACGTGGTCTCCCTCCCCGGGGGCACCGCCCCCGTAGATCAGGAAGACTTCCAGGGGGTTACTTCGGACGGGCTTACTTTCCTCAATCCACATGACGTTTGCCCCGACGACGACGGCAATCTTTACGTCCCGCAATGGTATAGCGGTAAGACTTATCCCGTACGGTTAAAGCGGGTGTGAGTTGCTGCCGGCAGTTTGAGCCTCCTACTCTCACAGCGTAAAATCATATTGATTTCTACTTCTCCGAGCTATCTCAGTTCGTAAACTCGACCTGCACCATATCCTCAAGATGAATCCCCAAAAGGGTGGAAGCCCGGCCAAGGTTAATCGCTACTTCCAGGAAACCATCACTATCAAAGCGACACAAAGGTTCGCCCTCCGGAACATCGTGGTAGCGAAAGCTGAGCCCATCGATTGGCGACATCCGCTTGATCAGCAATTGGAAACCGCGGCCGCGGCCTACATCCTCGAAAAGATCACGGGTAATGTTGGTGGTCACGTTGTCAAAGCGGTCGATGAAAACGACCGTCCCACGAATGTAATTAGGACCGATTACCGGCTGAAAGGCGAGTCGTTCTGAGAACTTCGTAGCTGGCAGGCCTATCTCTAAAAATGGCTTATCCTTGGCTACGTGCGCTACCGCTCTGCTATAAATGGTAGGCAAAGCGTCTTTCTTCGTGTAACCGTCAAGCACGAAAGTCTCTGCGGGCATCTTACCAAAAATAAGACTGAAAATACCGTTATCCGGGCCAATAAAGTACTGCCGTTCGTGCCGGATTGCCAGGAAACGCCCCCGTGGCTGGTAATAATCGTTTACGCTGATCAGGTGGATTGTTCCTTCCGGGTAATGCACCCATGAGCGCCGGAAGATGAAAGCAGCACGGACAATATCATACGGTGGAATCTCATGACTCAAGTCTACGATCCGCAATGCAGGGTGGGCAGCTAACAGATGCCCTTTTAGCCGCGGAAGGTGAAAATCTTCGCGACCAAAGTCTGTTGTCAGGGTAAGTAAGGGAGTCGTAGGGTTGGCCACAGCAGTAAGAATTATGTCTCGGCCAAAGTTACCACCTTCTCTCCGGAGATCAACCCCTTCTCTACAGACCGTCTTCCTGATGGGCGCGGACGCAGGTACAAAGTGAGATAACGAGCAGCGCAGGCAGGTTAGGCCAGCCGCTCCCGCCGTGACGGTTGGGGCCGGGCAGCATTTTGTAGGGACCTGCCCCCCTGGCTTACTGCCAAAACTTACCACCTGAACGCTCTAAAAGGCGCAACTTTCCGGTTGATTCCGTAGTTTTAGGAGCAGGATTAGTCTTCACTGAAGAAGGTAATCAAAAAACTATTCGTTTGAGCGAAATCTTATTATCCATCAACGGGGTTGACCCCGTAGCACTTCTCGGAGAGAACAACAAAAAACTTAATCTACTGCGGGAGGCCTATCCAGATGCAGTGATTACGCAAAGAGGAACCAATGTAAAAATTAAAGGCTCCAAGCACGACACCCAGCATCTTAAGCATCATTTTGAATTGATGATGCGGTTACTGGAAGACAATCGTGACCTTTCCAAACAGACAGTAGAGGATATTCTTGCCGGGGAAAACCCCTTCGTGACCAAACTAGGTAATGGTGCCTCTAACAAGACCATTCTGTACGGACGCAGTGGCAAGCCGATTAAAGCCAGAACGGCCAACCAGGCTAAGCTCGTAGAATCAGCCGCCAATAACGACATCGTTTTTGCGGTTGGCCCTGCCGGTACCGGAAAAACCTACACTGCGGTTGCCCTTGCAGTCCGGGCGCTCAAGAATAAGGCCGTAAAGAAGATTATCCTGACCAGGCCTGCCGTGGAAGCAGGCGAGAGTCTCGGTTTTCTCCCTGGCGATCTCCAGGACAAGATCGACCCCTACTTGCGCCCGTTGTATGATGCACTCGATGACATGATTCCTCCGGAGAAGCAAGCGAAATTCCGTGAAGACCGGACCATTGAAATCGCTCCACTCGCGTATATGCGTGGTCGTACGCTGGACAACTGCTTCGTAATTATGGACGAAGCCCAGAACACGACTACCAGTCAGATCAAAATGTTCCTGACCCGTCTGGGGCCTTCAGCAAAGTGTATTGTCACCGGCGACTTGAGTCAGGTCGACCTTCCTCACAACCAGGTCTCCGGATTACGTCGCGCCATGAAGCTCCTCTCCCCCATCAAGGGCATTGGCACGATTCGGCTGACGGCGGAGGACGTTGTGCGTCACCGTCTGGTGAAGGCCATTATCAAGGCCTACGACGCTGCTGATGAAGAAGCTGGACGGGGCCGCTTTGCGGCCCGGCAGGAAAGCACTTTTGAGCGACTTGGCCCTCCCGGGAGGAGTAAATCAAGGGAATACACACAAGATTAGCCATCATTTCGTGCTAACTAATTTGTAAGAAGCCAGCAACTTAAGTTGCTGGCTTTTTGCGTTTTACGCAATAATAAAAAATATAAATAAACAATTTCGTGCTGACAAACCTATTGAATGTGCTTTATCTTAATTGAAGAACTCTGGTCAAATTTGCCTTAGCATATTATTAATCTTCAAAGTTCTTTGATTTTCAAAATCATTAAACACACACTCATCTATGGAAGCATTAATTGACATTCTCTCACCGGAACAAGTCGACGCTATCGTCGCAGCTTATGGATCCATCCAGGCTTGGATCGAGCAGACCCTCCAACAGTGCACAATCATCGTGGAGGACATCTTCCCGTAATCAGATAGCTTGTACAATCACTTCACCTCTAAAATCAACGACTGATATGATTGAAGACATCATCATCTAACATTCCAGCCTCTCCTTCTAACAACTAAACATCATCCACTATTCTATGGAAGTACTAACTGACATTCTCTCACCGGAACAAGTCGACGCTATCGTCGCAGCTTATGGATCCATTCAGGCTTGGATCGAGCAGACCCTCCAACAGTGCATAATCATCGTGGAGGACATCTTCCCGTAATCAGATAGGTTCTTTGGTAATAATGCCTTAGTGAAAGATTGCCGTTAACATGTCTTAGAAGGACATTACGAGGCTGTAACTAGCAAGCCTCGTAAAGCAACTAGAGATTAAGAAAGACTCTCCCCGTCTATTGATTTGGAACTAAGGTGTTCCGTCAACACTCCCCATAAGACCTCATAGGGTACAATTTCTGCATTATTTCTTTTGCTTACCTCTACAGCCTCCGGGCTAGTCATTTTGTTCAAAATTTCTCTTATCCTTCTTTTCCGAAACTCTAACCGAAAGTTGCCTTTCACTACTTCAATTAACAATTTGAAAAAGCAATTGTGTCTTATCTCTTCGTTGTCCTTGAGATACCGAGTACAGTAGCGCGCAAGGGCATCTGTTCGATCAATAAATGAGGCATGTTCTCCTCTTACAATAAAGAACATTGCTTGAATTACTATGATCTGAATATTCCGCCCTCTTTTGTTAGCCGCATAGCTAGGGACTGCATTCATGAACTTAGCCAACCTAAATTTTTCGCGCCTATGATCTTCCTCTTTCACCTTGATTTTGCCCACCAATATTAAAAACCTAATATAGGCCTCAAAGATCAACCATATTTCAGAAACCTTATCACTGGGAAGTTTACTTAGGGTATTACGATCAAGAGAGACAATTTCTGAATAAGCGTAGTCATAATTGCCTGTCTGCAATCCTAGCAACACAGCATATTCGGATAGCTTTATTGCATTAATTGTCTTTCCCAAGATCAGAGGCCTTGTCTTTTCTACTTGCTGTCTCCCGATTTCAAAATCCCGAAGATGTAAGGAGCACTCCACTCTAGTAAGGGCGATTGTACTAATAACCAAGTCGCTCACCCCCTCACACTCACTCAATACTTTTTCTGCTTCAAATGCCGCGTTTAATGCTTCTTGATATCTCCCTGTTAGTTGCAGACCTGTAATCAACGTTGTCCGGATCATCGCCTGTAAAGAGGGTACAGAAGGATACCTCTCCATAATGCCTTCAACCTCCTTCGCAAAGAATAGACTAAGCTGCCCAATCTCTCTGGGTGATTCTCGATGAGCGTAGACCTTACTTCTCATTTTCCTGTACTTCCTTGCTACATTATTAAAGTCGATATATCCTTTTGCATAGTGTTCATGCAATTTATAGTATTTATCAAACAAGGAAGGGTTGTACAAAATGCCCAAGTATAAAGCAGACAACACATCAGTAAACCCCTCATTCAACACCATTATTTCGTACTTCCTTACGTTTCGGAATGCTATTGTAGCAACTTCTTCCGCTGCCCTGTAAGCCCTTTTAACCACCAGCAGCCTAGCAAGGCTTAACTGTTGAAAACCTGTTATGTATGCCTCGTCATAAGTAGTATACCTCCCTGACATAGACTCCCCATTTAGCAGAGAATTAAGCATAATCCGTTTTAGGCGGCTCTTCAATGTTTTATATCTACCGTCACTACAATTCGCGAGAGGCCCGTATAGCTTTTTTACGATTTCATCTTCTTCTAACCGGCCTTCACGTAATAGCTTATATAAACGGCTTATTTTGGAGTTTTTTGAATCTGCCTTACTACTTCCAGAGAGAAGTTTACGCATTGAAACTGGCGAGGTAGAGGTTGCGATTTCTTGAAGCGTGGTCATTTTAATGTAACTAATTTACCTAAATATACTGCATTACAAAAACACAAAACACTGACTAACAGAATTTTATTAAAAAAATGTAAAAAATAATAGCCTTACTTCGTGCTGACAATCATGGTAAAATTGCTTTTTTTTCGCTTATCCAAACATATATCTTTACATCAACAAGATAAGCCACCTGCTTATTAAGACTTAACTACCCAGCAAGGCTGGAATCTTTTTTGTGTTGTTCAAGTGTTGTTTTTTGTGTTATTCATTACGTCTCTCAAAGTAGCATTAAGTGTAATCTTGCCGTGGTCGAGCTTCAGAGGGGATACCTGAAGCTACTCGACCACGGCTTTTTTGTGCCTTAAGCATCCAGAAAAACAGCTTTGCACGGCCGATGCTCAAAGCCCGAAAACTAAAAAAGCCGACAACCCATATCTGGACTGTCGGCTTTCCTAATTGAAGCTGATGGCTACTTACACCGCGATTGGACGCTCACCAATCAGCGCTTTCAGTTTTTTGCGTGCCAAAAAGATCCGGCTTTTCACCGTTCCGATCGGGATGTTCAGGTATCCCGCGATCTCTTTGTATTCGTACCCGCGGTAGAACATCAGGAAGGGTACGCTGTATAGCTTGTTGACCTGTTGCAGCTTACGCTCCAACTCCTTCATCCGCATATTCGATTCGCCACCGTTAGCAATCGCATTACCGTTTTCTACCGCGTAGAGCATGTTTTCCACCGGTTCGTTAACGTGCTGGCGATTTTTCATCTTCCGGTAACGGTTGATGTATGTGTTGCGCATGATCGTGGATGCCCAGCTCTTAAAGTTGGTGCCTACCACAAACTTCTCGCGGTGCTTATAGGCACGCAACATAGTTTCCTGCATCAAATCCTGTGCATCCTCGTAATTGCGGGTCAGGCGAATGGCGAAAGAGAAGAGGATGTTCTCAAGGCGGTCCATCTCGGAAAGAAACTGCTGGTTAGTCATGATATTGTGGATTGAACTTTAGCAAATTGTGTAGCCGAATTCGACTACGCTCAACCATATTCAACAATCGTGCCAAAAACACAATAATTTGATATACAATTATTTACACATAAATAAAAAAACACTTCAACATACGACATCGCATTAATTCATGATATACAGTAAGCAACTCTGCCGAGCAAGGCATCCTTTCCCCTGAGATAAATGGACAAAGGTGGAATTAACTTGAAAAAAAATGCGTTAAGGCTAAACACGCCATCGAAATGGCACATATATTTAAGACACGAGACCAGACTGTACCTGACTGAGCCTCGACTTTTATAGCGGAGACATTCTCCTTCATCCCTTTTGATATGGTGACCATGCCCACCAGTGTTATGAGTAAACTCAATTTAATTTCAGATAACAGCATTGCCGAGCTCCTGTCAAGATCAGGGCTTTCGGTAGTACTGATGTCATCCCCCTGGGACGGCAACGGAATTATAATGCGCAGCATAATGGAGAGCCTTGTTGAGCCCCTCCATCACGTTGAGTTTTACCAGGCGGAATACGAATCCAGCCCCCAACTAGCCCGTCTTTTCAATTTATTGAATCCTCCGGGACTCCTATTTATCAAGGATGGCGAGCTAGTAAGCCGGATCACAAAGCCGATGAGCGCGAAGAGTATTCGAGATATTATTCAGGCAAATGCTTAACTAAACTCTCTTTTTGTGAGCAACGACATTTTTAAAGTTTTCCTGTTGGAGGATATGGAAGAAGACATGGCGCTGAACAAACGCCAGGTCAGGAAATTTAACCCTTCCGTACTGTTCGCAACTGCCCGTAATAAGGTCGAGTTCGAAGCCAAACTTATCGATTTTCAGCCCGATATCGTATTGTCAGACTATAACTTGCCAGACATGAATGGCTTAGAAGCCTTGCTCTACGTCAGAGAGCATCTGGACAGTACTCCTTTTGTCTTCATTACCGGAATTCTGAACGACGAAGAGCGCGTTGCCGAAACAATTCTAAATGGTGCCTCTGGCTATTTACTGAAAGAGAACCTTCATAACTTACCGGAACTACTCGAAACCGTCATCACTAAGAACCGCGAGGTTTTGCAACGCAGAGAGCGCGACTGGGAGCGAAGAAGGGACAATCAAACCGCATTGCAGAAAGCCATCGCTACTCTAAGAGCATCCTCCGCTCCGGAGGCCCCCACATTGGTCGAACAGCTTCAGCGGGTATTCGACAACCTTGCTTAAGTGATTTTTCTCACTTCTCGAACAAATATGCCTTTCAAAGCGCTTACTTTATGACGCCCTCAGCGTCACAACATTAAAACATAAATAAATAACCACCATGAATAATTCTAACGACAGCGGAAAAGGTTGGGCTCTTGGATTTGGTCTTTTAGCAGGAATTGCAATCGGCTACTACCTAAATTCGAACGAAGGCCGTGCAATACGCAGAAAGGCACAGGTCCAATTTGATGAATACGGCAATCAGATTGCAGAGTATGGCACGGAGTTTTCCAGCCGTGCTAATCAACTTGCTGGAGAAGCAAAGGAACGTGGTCAGCAGTACATCCACCAGGCAAAGGAAGGGATTGAGACTGGCAAGGAGTGGGTAAATGAGACCACAGAGACCCTTAAGCAAACAGCAGCAGAAAAAGCTAAGGCTTTAAAAGAAACAGCCGGAGGTGCTGTTGACGAAGTGGAGAACAGCTTTAAGCGCGGCCTTGACAAAGCTAAAGCAAAGATCAACAAAGCCTAGTCACTACTTACTTAACTGCGGCAGTTACATCTGGAGATGTAGCTGCCGCAGTAATTTCACCCCTCCTTTACAGCTATGGCATCCCGAGAAGATTTGATAGAGAACATTGGTGAGTCTTTTGGTTACGTCAACATCATGATTGACCGCAAGGTCGAGCAACTTAAATTGTCGGTGGCCGAAAAGTCAGCAACCGCTGTATCAGGGTTGATCACTGCCGTTATCTTAATTGGTATCGGCAGCCTTATGGTCATCTTCAGCCTGATTGCTCTTGCATTTTTTATCGCAGGAGGAGACAATTCGGCTGTAGGTATGGGCTTTGGTATCGTAGGGCTTTCCCTACTTGTGCTACTACTCTTCATATTCTTCCTGCGCCGCCAGCTGATCGTCAACCCAACCGTCGCAAAAGTGATTAATATCTTTTTTGAGGAACAATCTAAAAATTAAGCCTTGGCCTCTCCAGCAACCATCACCAGCCTTCAAGACATTCAGAAGCGAAAGTCAGAAATTCAGGAAGAACTCGCGACATCAAAGGATGCTGCAGTCAAATCGCTCTCTGTAGCTTCAGGTGAGGCGAAGCAATTCATCTTTCGCGACGTCATCCTGCCGGCGGCCGGCGTAGCCCTGGCCGGTTACCTCATTGTAAAAACCGTTGGGTATCTAATTAACGATCAAGAGGAGCAAGAACAGCCTCAAAGTGCTCCTGTAATCCCTGCCCAGACTACTCTTTCTCCCAATAACCCTCAGCCCCGCAGGACTGTCGTTCAACCAATTGTTCCAAGGCGTCCCCTCTGGCAATCGCTACTACGGGCAGGCTCCATTTTAGTTCCGGCAGGCAAGGCGATTGCCGAAGTCGTTCAAGACGCCAGAAAAGACCAATAGCCACCCTACTTACCTAGCTTAGTACTTAAGCGGCCGCTCACAATTTGTTACGGAAGGGGTATTCGTCCGAGCATAAGTCATGATAATTCTGGTCAGTCAGTAAACAAACATCTTTAGCCTGCCCTATCTTTGACCAATAAATTTGGCTCACCCCCCTTTTATGTCAAGCCCACTTTTTTCGGTTATTCGCTATCTAAATAAAGACATTCTGACCCCGGGAGGATTTAGGATAGGAAAGCTTGTAGACCTCGTTGGAGACGAGCGCACGGGCAAGCTCACCTACTTCATTGTTGAAGGAAAAGGACAGGACTTGTTTGCCATCCACCACTCCTATTTCTATCAGTTACCGTCTCCAGAGGCAATGGTCTTTGACCAGGAACTTGGCAACAAGGATTTCGACTACTTTGCCGATCTTCCTGCTGACTACCTGGAAGAGCCTGTGTATACCTGCATAGACCTATTGCAACAGGAAATCCCGGAACTGGTCACTGCGGAGCACCGCAGTGATGACGATTTCCCCCTTTGATCCGCGATTCGGACCATACCCGGTGCGCGCGCGATCAGAAGTGACGCACCAATTCCAAATACCCCATCTTGCCGATATGAAAGTTCTCATTATTCGCTTTTCCTCCATCGGTGATATCGTCTTGACAACCCCCGTAATCCGGTGCATCAAGCTACAAACGGGAGCGGAGGTACATTTTTTGACTAAGAGAGGCTTTAAAGACATTCTGCGTGCCAACCCATACGTAGACAAATTATGGACGATAAAGCAGCATATAGGAGAGGTTGCAGCAGACTTACTGGCTGAAGGGTTTGACCATATTATTGACTTACATGCCAACCTAAGGACACAGGATCTGCGCCTCCGCCTGTTTGCAAAAAACACCCTGCACCTGCGGCCGCGCCCTACCTGGCATGCTTTTGATAAACTGAATTTTGAAAAGTACCTACTGGTAAAATTTGGCGTAAACAGACTTCCAAACGCCCATATCGTTGACCGCTATCTTAGCGCTGCGGCGGCATTAAACATTCGGAACGACGGGGCAGGTCTGGACTACTTCATCCCACAGCAAGAAGCTGTCAACCTCGTAAAGGAAGGTCTCCCTTCAAAGTACCTCGTGTTAGTTATTGGTGCCGCACATGCCACCAAACGACTCACCGTCCCGCAAATGAGTGATTTTTGCCGGCACCTCGAACACCCCATTATTCTCCTGGGTGGGCCAGCAGAACGAGATACCGGAGCAGCCATTGCGAACAGTCTTCAGCATGTGACAAATGCTTGTGGCCAGTTTAAGCTGGGTGGTTCTGCCGACCTTATTCGGCAGGCAACCGTAGTCGTCACCCACGACACCGGGATGATGCACGTGGCGGCAGCCTTTAAAAAGCCGATCATTAGTATTTGGGGTAACACCGTACCGGATTTCGGGATGTATCCATATTTGCCCGAGGAGCTTGCAGCTGAACAAGAACGACGCATGGAGGTAAACGGATTACCCTGCCGGCCATGCTCTAAGATTGGCCATCAGACCTGCCCCAAAGGGCACTTTAAGTGCATCAAAGAACAGGATCCTGCAAACATAGCGGCAGCCGCTGAACGGCTGCTGGCCACAATCTCCTGATGTAGGTAAGCTGCTATCTACCCTCTCCGATAAAAGAAAACGCCGTTATGGAAGACTTCCATAACGGCGTTTCGTATTTATCGCGTACAACCGTTAGTTACGGTCAAATTTTAGCTCTTGTAGCAATACCCCACTTGCGGTTTTGGCCACGTAAATGTAGACTCTGAAAGAGCCTTTATTAGTTGTGAGGGTACCAATGCAGTATTCAGCATCATTTGATTTTGATGCCCCCTGGTGTACTTTACCAAAGCTGGTGGGCGTGAAGTTTGAAAAGAAATCTTGCAACGCTGAAGCAGCCTCTGCCTTAGTGTAGAGGTCTTCCCGGTCAAGAATACTAAGCTCAACCTCAGCGTCCATGATCGCAGACAGTTCAGAAACATTACCTCCACCAATAGCACGACACACATCGTCGAGGGCAACGGGAGCTTGCTCCTGGGGGCTGAAGTAGCCTCCAAAGAAGGCCATGCTAATTAAGAGAATACTTTTCATGGGATTTCAATTTAACTGGCCAAGTAAGGCCCGGCTGGGGTTCGTGAGTTGATAATACTTATCTCAATTGACGTCAAAATAGAGAAAAGCTGGTTGATAACCAGTTGACTTTTAGACGTTTTGCAAGATAAATGTCACTCTTTAATTACTCCATTAACGCCTCCTTTGCGACAGGAATTGCTAAAAAATAGTTAAAATGCAGTTGTTGCAGTTGTTGCAGTTGTTGCAGTTGTTGCAGTTGTTGCAGTTGTTGCAGTTGTTGCAGTTGTTGCAGTTGTTGCAGTTGTTGCAGTTGTTGCAGTTGTTGCAAACCTTACTCCTCAAACAAAGGTTCGTTGCTCTGTCCTATTAATTGCAAGGCTGCAACAAAGAAACCCCCACCGACTTATGCCAATGGGGGTTTCGACGAACTGGCTCTTACTTGAACCATGTTTAGTTGATCACTACTTAGTCAAGCATCAACTTCCGGGCGGTTACACCATTATCCAGCTGAATCCTCAGGATATAAGTACCACGGGGCAGGTTACCACGAGGAACGGTGTAGTTGATAGAGTTTACACCATCGTACTGAGCGGCAAGACGGCCGTTGATGTCCATCACGCTAATAGAACGTACGGGGTTACCAGCCGTGGTACGCACCGTAAAGCCAGCAGCACCCGCTGGGTTAGGGAATACCTCGAGGCCAACCTCGCTGTTGCTGATCAGGTCATTTGTTCCAACCAATGCTTCGAGTTCCATACCGATGAAAGCACGGGGTAGAAAGTGGGCCATGATGGTATCGATCACGAGGCGGGCACCAGCAGCATCGAAAGCATTAGGATTGGTCGCGATGTCTGCAGCAATTACCGTTGCCAAATCCTGGTCTTGCATGAATACAGTATTGAAAGCAACCAATTCCTGCTTAATCAGGTTAGTGTCCAACCAGTTCCAGGAAGAGCTGACCGTACCACTAGGTGTGCGGTTATCTCCTACCGAAATGGGGAACATGTTGTCATGGCTCAGGTCAACTGAAGCAGCCTGCCCCAGTGGACTGAGATCAATATCAACCAATTGTAGCTGGCTGTTGACGGCATTAAGGGTACGGCTGAGGTCAGAGAAAATAGCGGGGAGAGCAGGGTCGTTAGCCGAAGCAATGGCATCGTTATTGCCAAGCATATTAGCTGTTTCTACGATCAACTCGGTTCCGGCAACACCAGGGATTACGATATCACCGGTAGTAGGAACAACTACGTTACCTGCGCTAAACGGCGCAAAAATGTCCGTTGGACTGTGGTAACCCAAAGTAATGGGTTCTCCTTCTGCTCCGGTCATCCAATCAATATCACCCAGAGCTCCTCCGAGGTTGACACACATGGCCACATCTGAATTGTAGCCTACGTGGTTAGGGATATTGGAAGGCATCGTCATAGTGGCGGGATCAAAGAACGCTGGAAGCGTTCCCTGTGGGTCAGCATTTACGGCAATGTCAACATAAGGCTGGTCGTTAACGTCGTAAAAACGCTCATCCGCGAGTACTTCGTCAACGTCCGAAAGGAAGCCATGAGTAAGTGCCACGTAACCACCAGTACCTACACCAAAGTATACGATACGGCTGGTATCGATATTCATGGGGTTATTGTCCTCAACAACTGTTTTGCGGAGGTAACGGGCCAGTGTGTGGGCATCCTGACCACCACGGTAAGCCGCTTGCAGAAGGGTTGAAGTACGAATATCCTGGTCGGTTGCCGTTGGCAACCAGCCGGTGCGGTATTCAGCAACCATTCCTACATAGCCACGACTGACCACCCGGTTCATGATCTCTACCACAACAGAGTCGCGGCGGCTGCCACCAGCACCATTATTGAGATACTGAAGCAGGAAGTTTCCAGTTGGAAATACAACGACGACGGGTCGGCCGGAAGTAAGGTTATCACCTACTGGCTCGTAAACGTCAACCTCGAGTTGATTTACTGCCTGCAGGAAGACATCTACGTTTTGACCGTAAGTAAGGGTAGTACGCTCTCCTACCTCGAAAATAGGATCCAGAAAGCGGGTTTGAGCCTGCAGTCCACTCACTACGGAGAGGAGCAAGGCCATAATTAGGGTAATTTTTGTACGCATGAAATTTGAGTTGATGAACGAATGTAAAAAAAGGATACTGCTTACTTCTTCACGAAGTTGTAAGTAGCAGAAGCGTAGGCCAACCGCCC
>CAZTTF010000028.1:0-19497 GCA_964616365.1 uncultured Lewinella sp.
CATCTCTGACCCCCTCTAACCTTACGTTTTACACATGGCTTTTACTAAATCGCCCTCATTCAAGTACTTCAAGAACTTCGTCATCGGTGTAGGTGCCGCAGTAGTAATGCTTGGAGCCCTCTACAAAATTCAGTCTTGGGAAATGCCCGAGATTGCAGGTGTAAAGTTTGACCTTCTTACGATTGGTCTCGGTGTTGAAGCAGCACTCTTCCTGCTTATTGGTGTTCTCGGGCCTGAGCCTGATTACTACTGGGACAAACTCTACCCAGGCCTGAGCAAGTACGACGCAAGCATCCAGCCCCTGACTGCTGGTGCAGTTGACGCTGGTCCTGCCGGACTTAACGGTGAAGTTGTTGAGCAGCAGCTTGGCGGCATGCTTACTGAGCTTCAGAACATGTCCAAGAGCATGGGTAGCCTGAAGGCACTACAGGAAGCTGACTTCAGCGGTACTGGTGAGCAGATCAAGCAAATGGGTAATTTCTACGCTAAGCTCAACGAAGCGATGGCTGACCTTGCGGCTACGTCTGAAGAGACAAAGGCTTACAAGACCAACATGGAGAACCTTAACGGTAACCTCACTACCCTCAACTCTGTCTACGGTAACATGATCAGCGCCATGCGCGGTCCTAACGCCTAAGCGTAAGCACCTGGTCAGTTTTTATCGGGAAGCTCCCTGAGTACTTCCCTCCCCATAAATTAATAACAAAAGTGGCCGGATACGGTGGCATTAAAGAATGCTAATGCCCTCGTATCTGGTACACTTCATAAAATATCAGTATGTCAATTCCAAAGGAACCCCGGCAGTTGATGATCAACATCATGTACCTGGTCCTGATGGCCCTTTTGGCCCTCAACGTATCCGCCGAGGTTATGAACGCCTTCGAAACCCTTGATAAAGGTAACGAGGCAAGTATGGCGCTTGTAGACCAACAAGTTTCTGACAGCGAAGAAGGTTTGGATAACCTTATTAAGGACGCCGAAGGATCAAAGGATAACTTCAAGCCACTTCAGCCAGCGATCGATGACGTTCGTGCATTAGTTACAGATTTTAATGCTTACGTTGATGGGCTTCGTTCTACCCTGGTCGATATGGCTGGAGATAACAACGGAGCAGATGATGAAGGCGATTACAAAGACGGCCACATCCGCGGTAAAAAGAACAAGGATGTAACAACCCGCTTCCTCGTTTTGGGTGAAGATGGTGTTGGAGGTGAGCCAGGTGAAGGTGAAGCGCTCAAGGAGCGCATCATAGAAACACGCCAGGCGCTGATCGACCGTTACCGCCAACTGCTCACGGAGCATGGTGAGCAAATGAAGATTGATAAGGAAGACATTGACTCCAAAGTAGCTGCTTTAGAGGCAAATATTCCGTTCAACGTAGACGATGAGTCTTGGAAGAACGCCGATAAGAAGAAGGAAAGCTGGAGCGATTACAAGTTTGGTCACATGCCAGTAGCTGCAGTAATGCCATTGCTTTCTCAGATGCAGAGTGACCTCAAAGTGTCGGAAGCCAATATTGTTAACGAACTTGTGCAAATAGCTGGTGGTACTAGTATTGTGATCGATCAATTCTTTCCAGTACTGAATGCTGACCGTAGCTACGTTATCGGAGGGGAGAATATCAATGCTGAGGTAAGTGTTGGTTCTTACAGTTCTAGTCTCGATCCCAGCAACATCAAAATCTTTGTTGGTGGTCAGCAGTTAACCGTAGGCCCTGATGGGAAGGCTAAGTACACTATCCGCGGTACTGGCCAAGGTCCAAAAACAATCTCAACCAAAGTAGAAGTCCGTAACCCGCTTACCGATGAAATTACGGTTGGTGAAGGTTCTTTCACCTACGAAGTAGGTACGCGCTCCGTCGCGGTTGCTGCCGACAAGATGAACGTATTCTACATGGGTGTTGATAACCCGATTACCGTATCTGCTGCCGGTGTTGCCTCCGGAGACGTTCGCGTTAACGTTACAGGGGACGCCAGTAAGAAGAGCGGTAGCGGTAGTAGCTACGTAATTACAGGAAACAAGCAAGGTGAGTCTACCGTTACGGTGACAGCCAACGGTCAAACACTTGGTTCTTTCGACTTCCGCGTGAAGCGTATCCCTGACCCAGTTGCCAAAATTGGTGGTAAGCGAGAAGGAAATATTCGGTCCAACGTCTTCAAGGCGCAGACTGGTCTTTACGCAGAACTGGAAAACTTCGATTTCCAGGCAAAGTGTAACATTAGTGGATTCGAATTCGTTTATGCGCCTAAGGGCCGTGACGTTGTTCCCAGTGTAAATGCTGGTGGTTCCTTTACGGCGGCTACTAAGCGCCTGGTTAATCTCGTGAGCCCTGGTGACCGGGTATTTATTCAGAATATCAAGGCACGTTGTCCTGGCGACGAAGGCCCTCGTGCGCTTGGCTCCATGGTATTCAATATCAATTAAACCACGTTAAGACCGGCCAACCTTTTGGTAAAACCGGAATTAAAGTGGATTTTTGCGAGCCTCCGGAGAAATGCCTTCGGAGGCTCGTTTTTTTTAGCTGACTTTACACTACGGTGCTACTTCGTGGCGTTTCATACCGGTATAAGTCATTTCCCTTAATATTACATTCCCCATGAAGGCAGCTTTCAAACTGATGCTCCTGCTTCTGCTCGGAACCTCAACCGCCCTCGTAGCGCAGCGTCCGGGTAATCCCCAAGGCGGTTCAACGTTTACCCTCCCCGGCTCAGGTGAGGCTGATCCCGCTAACGATCCATTCGTTACTCCCGTTAATGATATCGTGGAAAAACGGTCTAAGCTCGAGCGTGAAATCCTCGCCTACGACCACATCCGTGAGGCCGACATCATGTGGCAAAAGCGCATCTGGCGCGTAATCGATGTGAACGAGAAGATTAACCTTCCTTTCAGGAACCGTGAGCGCCCGCTGATCAACATCTTGTTGGAAGCCGCTGATAGTAACCAAATTCAGCTCTACAGCACCATTGACGATAAGTTTACCACGCCAATGACTGAAGAGGAGCGTGCGGCAATTGCCGGTGCCATTGACACCGTACCAGTTGTTGATCCGGAAACCTACGAGGTGACCTATGATCTCGTTCCCCGGGAGCTTAACCCAGACGACGTACGCCGCTACCGTCTGCAGGAAATCTGGTTCTTCGACAAAGAAAGTAGTACCATGCAGGTTCGTATTCTCGGTATCGCTCCCCTTAAGGATGAGCTGGACGAGAACGGAAACGTTCTTTTCGAACGCGCAATGTTCTGGGTATACTACCCCGGAGCTCGCCAGCTGTTGGCTAACGAAGATGTATACGCCTACGGTAACGATGCTGCCGCTCGTAGCTGGGAAGACGTCTTCGAAGCCCGTTACTTCAATAGCTACATTGTTGCGGAAAGTGATGTGCTCAGCCGCCGTATCCAGGACAAGTACACTGACGGACGTCAGCGTCTGATGGAAGCAGAGCGGATCAAGCAAGAGATCTTCAACTTCGAACAGGACCTCTGGAGCTACTAAGTGAAACAACTTAGAAGCACCATGAAAACGCCTCCGACCTTAGTCGGGGGCGTTTTTTTTATGCCCCTTTTGGTGCAGGTTTTACTACCGGTAAAAATTTCCAGCACCTAAGCTTCACGTTATGTTTTAGTGCACTAGGAGTAATAATCGCTAACTCCACCGGAGCGGGATAAATCATGAGCACTCACCACGGCAGGTAGGGGAGTCTGTTGCCCCGTATTGGTTTTTACGCCTTCGGGTAAGTCACCGTTGAGCAGAAAGCGAAGGATGTTGCCGGTGACTTCGGCAGTGCCGAGGTGGTGGCCTGCTCCGAGAGGGGCATACAGGTGGCTGCCCGGCCAGTGGGAATGGTTGCGTGCGGCATTGCGGTAGCTGGTAACCCGGTCTTCAGGATCATGTACAAGCATAAGGTCTATATGCCCGAGTTTACTTCCATTAGTGGCTACGTCGAATTCATCAAGGCTCCGCCCGGTGCGCCGTTCTATGTAGGCCTGCATTTCCCGGAATACCGCAGGGCGTAATTGGAGGCTGTTCGCAAAGACGGTAAATATCCACCGGACTTCTGAGAAAACACCCATGAAGACGGCCCGTTTAGGCTGCATTTCCCGGGGGAGCTGTGTGAGGGCTTCCACGAGACAGCCTCCTCCGAAAGAATGCGATAAGATGAGCGCACAGCCACCGATCATGCGAAGAAGGTGGGCCTCCAGAGCAACGTATGTAGGATAGTCAAGGCTGCTGTAATCTGCCAGGCCATGCCCCGGAGCATCGAAGGCTACCACCCGGTATCCGGCATCGTTCAGGGCGGGCACGTAGTGCCGCCAGCGGCCTGCATTGTAGCCCCAGCCATAGGCGCAAAAGACCACCGGAGCAGCTGCTGGCCCCCACGAGTATACGGGAATGTGTAAGCCATTCCAGGTGATGTCCTGCCTGTCGGCCAGGTCAAGAAAGGCACGTTCTTTTGGCCGGACGTTTGGTTTGGGGGGCTTAGCGAAGAGTGCAAAAGTCAATTCGCCCGCGTAGCGCGGGCTAATGAAGGACAGAGCGTTGAGGCCAACCCCGAGGGTACGGTATAGGAGTTGTTTCGTGGTCATTGGACTATTGTTCGGGGCTAATACTATCGAGGGTGCGGACAACCAGTCTTTCGAGATGAACGGGGTCTTGATAAAGCTTGAATAAAACAACGCTCCCCTGGTAATCCGCAAAGAGTCGGTAGGCCCTTTGCCGGGCCTCTTCTGGCGGAAACCGTTCAGTAAACAGGGTCGTAACCGCTGCTTCCCAGGCTTCGTGAAAAACCAGCAATTGCTCAGTAAACCGTCCTTCTACGCCCATCTCCAAAATGGTGTTGGCAAAGAAACACCCACTGCCGCCGTTGAGCTGGCAGAGGTCGAAGTGTCGGCGAAGGAGCAGCTCAAGCCGAACCTCCAGCGTGTCGTCCAGCGTAATGACCGAAAGGACTTTTTCCCGGTACCAGGTGATCGCATAGTCGATGACCGCTTTCATGAGGCCTGCCTTGCTGCCAAAGTGGTGCAGAATACCGGCTTTCCCCAATCCGGCAGCATCGGCAAGCTGCTGCAGCGACGTATCGTGGAAGCCATGCTGGTGGAATAGCGACCAGGAAGACCGTAGAATATCTGTAGGGGTAGTTTTTGTTTTTGGCATTTTACCGACCGGTTGGTTGGCAAATATAAGGTTTATCTTCTATTTTATGGATCGGGCCGGAGTTGAAATGGGTATAATAACGTGAGGTTTGGCAAAAATGCTTAGTTTCCTCTTGTTGAAATGGGTCAAGTATTATGTTCGGTTTGTTTCGTCTGTTAGGCATTTAGGCTGTTAGACGGTCATGACTGCCTAACAGCCTAAATGCCTAACAGACTTGATAATTATGGGAGATTAAAGGATGATAGTCAGTAACTTGCATTATAGCCTCGTCCAAACCTGACATTATAATAGTTTTCAGGCTCGTCTTACTTGATTCGTTGCGGGCAGAATATGGCCATCGCGCACGGACAGTGGCTTTTTTTCAAAGAAGTGCTGAAAGCTCCCCGACGATACAGTAACCCAACAGCGCAGCACCTGTGCCTTCATTAGCTGTCAACTGATTCATGACTCAAGCCAAAAACGCTAGCCTTCTATACACGGGAACTACTCAAAGCCCTTTTTTCCTTGCCCTTCGAAGGATTCGGGAGGGCACCTGCGTCCGCGCCAAATTGTCCGCAACTTACCGGAGGAGCGACAGCTTGAGCTAACGTGTGCTAATTCGCTATCTTGCGGTGGTGATACGCTTCCTTTTACTATTTCTCTTACTGCGCTCGTTTGGTCTTACTGCTCAGTCTTCAGTGGCACAGGCAGTAGCGCAATTTTCCAATGATCCTGAGCTTCGGGGAGCAACGGTTGCTATAGACGTAATCAAGGTAAGTACGGGAGAAAGGGTGGCTTCCTACCGTCCTGAACTGTCCTGCATACCCGCCTCGACCCAGAAATTGCTGACTACTGCTGCGGCGATGGACATCCTCGGGGAGGGCTATCGGTTCACGACCCAGTTGCTCGTCACCGGGAAAATTGAGGGGGGCGTGCTGCAGGGAGATGTTTACCTGATTGGTGGGGGAGACCCCAGTTTGGCCAGCCCACAACTTAAGGGGGTGCCAGGGCTGGAGGCGCTGTTGGATCGCTGGCTGAAAGCCTTAACGGCTGCAGGTATTCGCCGCATCAACGGGAGGATTATCGCCGATGCCAGTTATTATGCTACTGATGGTGTTGCCCCAGGCTGGCCATGGAGCGATATTGGGAACTACTACGGCGCGGGGGCCTATGGCCTTAACATTCACGAGAACTTTTACTTCCTGGATTTCTTGCAGCGCCCCAAAGAAGGTAGCCGGCCACTTTTACAGGGGGCGCGGCCGCAGGTGCCGGGTTTGGTACTTAAGAATGAGCTGAGGAGCGGCCCGCGAGGCAGTGGTGATCAGGCTTACATCTATGGTGCTCCGTATAACTACGAGAACTTCGTCCGCGGAACGATCCCCGTCGGTACCCGCCGGTTTACCATCAAAGGCGCCTTGCCCGATCCTCCACTATTTGCTGCGCAGGCACTGTGTCGTCACCTGGAGGCTGCAGGCATCCCTGTATCGCTGGCGGCCGAATCTGACCGGTCATTGGGTACCGGTCGTTATGAACCAGGAAAGGTGTTGGATACTTACGAGTCTCCGCCACTGGCCCAGCTGATAGATCGTACCAATTTGCGCAGTATTAACCTGTATGCTGAGGTGTTGCTGCGGGAAATCAATAAGGCAAGAGGGACGGTACCTTATGCTTTGTCTTCGACAGATGTCTTGCTAGACTGGCTGAGTGCTCAGGGACTGGCTACGGAAACAATCAATCTTGAGGATGGTAGTGGGTTAGCTACCAGGAACTTCTTCTCGCCGGAATTTATGACCAGCTTTTTGCGTGCGCAGGAAGCAGAGGCGCGTTGGCGAGCAAGTATTCCCGTTGCGGGTAGATCCGGAAGTATGAAGGGGTACCTGAAAGGGACGGCGGCCGAAGGCCGCCTGGCAGCCAAGTCAGGCTCCCTCAACGGGGCCAGGGCGTACGCCGGCTACGTTACCCGACGCGACGGCGAAGAGCTTGCTTTCGCCATCATGGTCAATAATTACCGGCTTAGCGGTCGTCAACTGCGCAACAACATGATGCAACTGATGGAAGCACTCTGTACCGCTGCACTGAACTGATGCAACTACTTTGGCCTTTGACCTATTGATAGTTTATCCCAAGCGGGGCCAAGCCGGTATCGGCGGTGTCTCCTATCTTGTGGCGTTTTAAATTTTTGCTCATGCGCTTTCTTCTTATTGCTTGCACGCTTATGCTTCTGGTTTCGTCCTGTACGGATCCGGAGCCTACTCCCGATCCGCTTCTGGATGAAGATATGTACGTCGAGGAGCCGGAGTCAAAGCGTGTGATCTGGCAGCAACCAGGAGCTGTGATCGACGCAATGGGAGATATTCGCGAGAAGGTAATTGCCGATATTGGTGCTGGAGAAGGCTTCTTTACCAAACGACTGGTGCCGTATGCGGATCGGGTAATTGCTGTTGACGTGCGCCCGGAAGCTATCAAGTACCTTGATACCTTGCGCCAGTTTGAGCTGCCAAAACAGTTGCAACCAAGGCTGGAGCCCCGCCTGGGGAAATATGATGATCCCTTATTGGATGATAAGGAGGTAGACATCATCCTGATCGTAAACACTTTCATGCTCATCGAGAATCAGGTGGCCTACCTGAAAAAGATTTATCCAACCCTCCGTTCAGATGGAAGGCTGGTGATCGTTGACTTTAAGAAAAAGGATACGCAGACCGGGCCGCCGAAAGCGGACCGGCTGGCACTTGGTCGCCTGGAAGATATGCTGAAAGCTGCGGGTTTCCACCTGGTAAGCAGTGATGACAGCACCCTGGATTACCAGTATATTGTGGTAGCGGATAAGCGTAAGTCATAAGCCAATTTTGCCCTTATTCGGGCAAAGCCCAACCGTAGCTTAGCCAGTCTTCGAGATAGTCGACGTCTGAGAGCGCCGCTAGCTGATGAACAGATAATCCTGCATCGGCTGCGCGTTCCAGTGTGTCGGGGAGTACGGCCTCGGTGCTCCAATTCATTTCCCGGAACAAACTGGTGTGTAATTGTCGCATACCGAGTAAAGTGTAACCACCGTCAAGTGCTGGTCCGATCACCAGGTCTGTTGTCTCAAGTGCACGAAAGGCCGCTGTTAGGTATTCTGTGGTTATTCCGGGGCAGTCACTGCCAATGATGATTACGCGGTCATGGCCTGCGGCAAAAGCTGCGGCGAAAGCGGCTTCCATTCGCTCTCCGAGTCCGGTGCCCTGCTGGACGTATTTACGGAACTGCGCGGTGGGCCAATTGTCTTTTGCCGGAATATGGTCTGAATACCAAAGGTAGCGATCTACACCCTGCAGGCCTGCGGCCTGCTCGCGGGTCCAGTCAGTCAGGCGGTGATACATCTTCAGGGCCATCTCGTTGCCAACATCAGCAGCGAGCCGGGTTTTGGTCTTACCCGGGATCGGGTTTTTTATGAAGAGGATCAGAGCTGGCATTCGTTAAGATGGTTTTGGGCGGGGAAGATAACTTACTTCTGTAGCTTAGGGGGAATAAACCTGGGCTGGAAATAACGGCCAGTCACTTTATCCAGGGTAAGGAATAAGCATGGCGATCGCGGCCATGAGCAAAATGGCCAAGAAGTTGACAAGGTCGTTAGTCATCCAACGTAAACCTGAGGCGTGTGTTCCTTCTGGCGGGCAAACATCACTCAAAGCTTCAGTGCTAGGGTCTTTAAAAGTTACCTGTAGAAGTGCGCCAAGAATACTGTCGACCAGCATGCCGCCGAAGCCGAGGGCTGTAATCAACATCACTGGTGGGAGTGCAGGGGTGGGGAGTAACCAAAACCCGGTTGCGGCAATAAATGCGGCTCCTCCCAGGCCGGCCAGGGTGCCGGCCAAGGAGATACCACCCGACAGGCCGGCGGGTACCCGCCGCCACCGGACAATGTCCCAGGTCGGTTGTCGGAAATACTGCCCTATTTCCGAAGACCAGGTATCCGCCGTTGCCACGGCGGCAACCACTAAGAGTAAGAATTCCCACCGGGACCACACCAGGTAAATCGCCTCCGGAGACTGGTGCAAGACAAGCGCGATCAGGCAGTAAACGGCGCCGTTCGCTAAGACCTGGGTCGCATCACGCGGCTGCTTATGCTTTAGATCACCAGCTGCGGGGGAGGAGGGGAACAACCGTCCGATCAGACTACTTGAGCCGAAAAAGAGGAAAAGGGGAAGGAGCCAGCTGACTCCGGCACTCAGGATGATCAAAATGCCCAAGAGGCTTGCGGTGACGGCGCCTCCGGTAGACAAGGAGCGACGACGAACGGTCAAGTAGCAGAACAGGGCTACGGTGATGATCGTCAGGAACATCTCAGGCGACCCAATTGATGGTACGTATAAGGTGAAGAGTACAGCGGTAAGCAGCGGGATAATCAGGTTGTCAAGACCGCGGGATCCCAGGGCTTCTCCCGCAGTAAGCATCAGACCAAAGGCAACGAGGTTGGGTATTGGGTAGCGCTCCCAGGGAGTAATGGGGATGCCGTAGGCTGCATCAGCTCCCCAGGAATAGTCAATTGGGAGGAGGAAACACAGCAGGAGGAAACTCGCTAGAAAGGCCAGGTTGCCTACCGGTGTCTTGGGGTCTCCAGTGAGTTGGTAGGGCGTGGTGAGCCAGCTCTTTTGCGGACGATCAGAAGCAGTCAGTTCGGCGTCAAGGGTATTGTGATCTCGTGTACTAGGAGCGGACAATAACTTCCCGGTAATGGTGGCAGCCGGATCGCAAACGGCAAGAATAGCCATGTAAAAACCGATCATCTCAGAGGACTGCGTGAAGAGAAGGAGCAGTAAAAAGGCGAGCGGAAACCAGACAATACCCCAGGGACGACGACCAGACTCTTCGCGCATCAGCCCGCCCAACCCAATCAATCCGAGGAGTAATATTTCTGCTCCGGCGACGATCCAGGTCAGAAGTTGCCGGTGGTCCATTTCGTCGGCGTAGAAGCCCGCTACGGCACAGCAGCCTACGGCTGCTATGTGAAGCACCTTTCGGCTAACCCAATAGGGCAGCCAGCCTTGCCGGGAGGCGAGCTCGCAGAAAATCGTAGTCAGTACAACTAGTATGCCGAGATAAAGTAGAAGCACGCCGGAAGGTAAGTATAGCGCAGCAGGTTATGGTAAATAACTCAGGGCTGTCCAGACAAAAGTCGCGGCCAGGGGCATTCACAAGCATTAGAGATTGCCTTTGGCAATCTTCTTCTGCTCATTATTGCTCTCGTAAATGCAGTAAGCGTCGTACTTCGCCCGATCAGTTTCTGCCCAGATGTCTTTACCGATATCGCAGACTTTGATCAATTCATCGTAGAGTAGATTACCGATGTCAATCCGTGATTCAACGGCAATGTCGCGGTCGGCAATCTTATCCTGTTGGATATTCATGGCCTGTTCGAAAGCCTGGCAGGCATCCGCTAGTTTCTTGAGGTGACTTTCGTTCAGCCCCGTTTCTTCCAGAAACGGCCACTGGGCACGGGCCACCCGGATCACGCGTCGTCCGCAAAAGAGCAGTTGCGCGTCCGTCATGTCGCCAAGCTTCTGCGTACCGAATTTCCGGTACCGGCCAGTGCGGTTGCTGAATTTCATTCGTACCCGCGTCATGACGGATCGAATGGCGTGGCGTACCCGCTCGGCGGCCTCGTATTTCTTGTCGGTTACTACCATCTGATCTCCCAGGAGCTCGTCGTCGTCAGGTACCTCAATAAATCGCTTACAACGATCATGGTAGCCTTTAAGGCGGTGCCCATCGTACTCGTAACCTTTGAAATGCTCCAGATCACGCTTCGCCAGGCGGATAGCGTCCGTACACATTTGGTAGAGGTCAGCGTCCGGGAAGTTATACTTACGGTTTACTTTTTGCTTTTTCATGGGTATCAGCGCAGGGGTCTACAAAACCGGTTTGTTGGGTAAATGTAGGACTTTTATTGCGTTGATACAAAATGTTGGCTAACGCGACCTGGGCAACCGTAAAGTCCGGACACTCCAAGGGAGTCGACATTTACGCCTATGGCGGCATGGTCGTACACGCTTGGAGGACCTTCCATTTTTCAGGCAATGACTTAGGAGAGGTCTTTGGAGCGTTCCTTGTCCGGAGCAAAACGCAGGAGACAAGGTTCCTCGAGGCGTCTAGCTTTGACCTGGCGTTTGCCTCTGCGAGGCCGAAGTGTTGTACTCGTCCCGCACTGCTTTGGCGTACCCCCGATTCCGTTAGCTGGCTTCCTCGGCCACAGCGGGCTTTGCCCGCTTGGCAGAATTGATGAACCATACTCCCGTCAGGAGCAATCCACCGGCAAGGAGCATTTGCCCGGTAATGACCTCGTTGTTAAGTAAGCCTCCGAGCAAAACGGCAACGACTGGATTGACGTAGGTATTTGTAGCAGCCATGTCGGCCGAAACGGTCCGGAGGAGGAAGTTGAAAGCCGAGAACGAGATCACGGCTCCGAAAATGACGAGAAAGAGCCAGGCCAGGAAGGATTGTTGCGTCACCTGGGTAGGAGACCATCCCGCCCAATCGTTCACCAGCAGGCTAAAGATCAGCAACAATCCGCCACCGGTTAGCATTTGCATGCCGGTCGCCCGAAATTTGTTTTCGCCCATGTCGAGCTTACTGCCAAGGACAATGCCTACGGCCCAGCAGGACATCCCGAAGAGGATCCCCAGCAAGCCTTTTACGGCACCGGGACCACTGAAGCTGGCTGGTTCCTGGATCAACAATGACATGCCGAAGATACTGATGGCAGCTCCGAGGAAAGCCCTGCCTGGCGGACGGTTCTTAAACCAGGTCCACATCAAAATCATGACCAGCAGCGGTTCGAAAGAGATAATCAAGGCAGTGGTACTGGTCGGAATATACTGCTGCGCCCAGACGACAGCACCTACACCTACGGCCAGAAATAAGGTTCCCTGAATAGCGGCATTGCCCCACTGTTTTAGCGTAGGGCGGGTCTTACTGCCGAAAAACAGTGACAGCGCGTACAGCAATAGTCCGGCAACCAAAAAACGTGCCGCCCCCATACCGAAGACGGGAATTGATTGGATCGCCCAGTAATTGGCCAGATACGTAGACCCCCAGATCACGTAAGTGCAGAAAAAGGACAGGACGATCAGCCACTTTTGTTGATTCATGGCCGCGAAGCTACGGCGATGAATCAGGATTGTGCCGATAGAATGCCAAACACTGTCGTTTTACGATGGAGAGAAGGCCGCCCTTTGCCAAAAGGACTCCTTTGCTGCTTGTTTTACTCACTTTGCTCCCCGCGGCCGCGCCCAGCACTCCCCAAACTTGTAGCCCGATCAGACCTAGCAAACACTCATTTCATCAGAAAGCAATTGCGCTGCCACAAACGTACACCTACGGGTGATTACAGTTATCTTTGCGGAAAATATACCAACATGACTGCATTGCGTACGCTTATCATTGCCCTGTTTGTTCTGACGATTATGGCTTGCCAGCCTCAAGCCTCAACGGAGAGCGGAACGGTTACCGAAACGGCCACTGCTGCGGGACCAAATATCGTTTTCGTTCGGGTGGATAGCCTTCAGACGGGATACACGGAGCTGGCTGCTGAGCTAAAGCGCCTGGAAGAGAACTTCCTCAAAGCGCAGGAGAATCACCAGAAGCGGATGTCCAGTTTTGGTCAGGAAGTTCAGCGCCTGCAGAATCAAGCTCAGCAGGGGCTGCTAACGCCGAACAAAATGCAGTCTGAGCAGCAGCGCCTTGGCCGTAAGGAGCAGGAAATTGCCCAGCAGCGTGACCTCGCACTGGCCTCCATTCAGGAAGACCAGCTTTCCCTTACCAATCAGTTCAGCGAGCGGGTCAGAGAGATCCTCGAAGCGATGATGGAGGAGAATGGCTACGATTATATCCTCAATGAGGGTGGCGGTGGCGGTGTGCTGTTAGGCAATTCCGCACACGATATTACGGATGAGGTACTGGTTAAGCTGAACGCCAGTGGCGCCGTTATGGCGAAAGACTCGGTGCAATAAAAGCAGCGACTTCCGGAGCTCCTACTCCACCAAACATCCACCGACCACTATCCAGGTGCGTGCCGTTGGGAACCACCATCAGTTTACTGTCTGCGCCAAGGTCCGTTAGCTTGGCGTGAAACTGCTGTGAATGCGCGATGTCTACCGTTGCGTCGGCCGTGCCGTGGAGTAACATCCAGCGCGTGTCTGTTGCGTGTTGTTGACTGAGCATTTGCAGCGGGTTCAACCCGGCGTAGTGGGGCAAGAAGAGGCGGCGCGGCCGCAGGATGCTAAGATCGAGGGGACCTGCACAGCAAAGTACGGCAGATGGCAAACAGTTTTTTGTCGCCCAATACGAAGGGTCTAGCGCCAGGGTGGCAGCAAGGTGGGCACCGGCACTGATGCCTCCCAGCTGGATGTCCTTTACTTCCTGTCCGTCGGTAAACACCGCAATGGCCGCCTTACAGTCGGCCACAATACGCCGTAGCCCTACCGCCGGTGGCCGGCGGTAACTGGGCAGAATGACCTGGTATCCCCTGGCTAACCAAGGTATCGCTGCTGGTACAAATGTTTCTGGCTTACCGAAGGTCCAGGCACCGCCGTGAAAGTAAAAAGCAAAGTGCCCGGGACGATGCTGTCCCGCGGGTGGCGTCAGCACCATGGCATACTGGCGGCGGTGGTTGCCGTAGGCAACCCGTTGCGCTGCGACTTCCATCTGGTCCCTCACTTTCCGGCATTCTGCCCAGTAGGCAGGTAGTCCGATGGTGTTGTACAGTAGGGTTTTGCGCAGGTTCATTATTCAGTATTCGGGGGTCTCCGGTAAAAAGAGAAACCACCCTCCTGATAAAGTAGTTCAGCGTCGGGGACCTCGCGGAGGACTTGTGCTGTTTTTTCTAACGGACTACTAAAGAACAACGGTCGCGCAATCGCTTCGTGGAACCGGCACTGCCGCGCCTGGCACCCATCAAGGTATACTGACGGCTGGACTTCGCCGTAGAACCAGTGCGCATAAGACTTATGGTAGGCCGTCCCGTAGAAGACTTCGTTACCTGCCTGCTCCTGAAAAAAGGAGACCATCGCTCCCTGACTGTATTGCTGGATGCGGGGGGTGAAAACCACCATGGCCAGGGTGACAAAAAGCCCGGTCATGACTAAATGAAAGGTTGCCTGCCAGCGTGGTAGTTGCTTAGCGTTCAGGATCAGGAGTGCCAGGCCGATCAGGACAACAACTCCTGGCATCAGGGTGTACCAGGGCCAGGCTACCGGGAGACTGAGCCGGGAGTGGAGTGCCGGGGCGTTCAGCTGGGGGAGGATTGCAGGTAACTTCCAGGCAATCAAGGGGAGCGCACAGGCTACCAGACCGTAAATTCCCCAGATCACAAGACTGCCTTTTCGTACCCATACCCAGTCTTTGGATCGATAGCCGGCGTGTAAGTTACGAGCGGCAAACCAGGCCAGCGGGAAGTAGGCAAGGCTGGAATAATGAATGATCTTGGTGTTGACGATAGAAAATAGAATGAGTACAACCCAGAACAGCGTTCGCATTCCTGTATCCACGTCACTGTTAAATTGTCGGCGGAGCAGTAGCGCCGGCAAACCGAAAATCCCTGCCGGAAAGCACCCGAACAGAAGTACGACGAAGTGATAGCCAAAAAAGCCACCGTGCCCGGCATCTTCTTTTACGAAGAGCCGCCACTGGTAAGTCAGGAATTCCCGGGCGAAGTAGCCATCGTCTTTTTGCCAAAGGAAGTACAGCCATATACCGATCGGAACCAGGGCAAGCAGGCCGGTGGTGAAGTATTGGCTGGCACGGCGCAGCCGTGCCTCCCTGCGCAGCCAGAGCAGGATCAGCCAACACAAACCCGCAATGAGGCCCGCAGCGGGGCCTTTTGTCAGCACAGCCAGGCCGAGAACTAGACCGCCAAGTATGTGCTCCCACCACGCATCCCGGGCTGCCAGCGCCGGCCACAGGCCGGCCAGGATGAAAAGATTGAACCACGGGTCAATGATCCCCGAACGAAAATAAACAATCGGAAGTAAGCTTAGTCCGAAGAACAGGGCCCACCACGGTCGGATACCACGGTCTGAAATAGAGGGTGCCCACAACAGGACGAGCAAACTGATCAGACCACACAATACGTTAGGAAAGCGGGCACCAAAAGCACCAATGCCCCATAGCTTGAAGCTCACTACCTGCATCCAGGTAAACAGGGGAGGCTTCTCGTGGAATGGCTGGAAGTTAATGGTGGGTTGCAGGTAATCTCCACTAAGGAGCATCTCCCGACCGGTTTCGGCGAAGTTGATTTCGTCCCAGTCAAATAAGTCAACGCCGTCCAGGCCCAAAAGGCCTGTGACGATAACCAGGAGTAGGGCAATGCTGGCAATTCCTTTCAGATGGTATGGTGCCTTCAATGGTGCAATAAATAAAGTTGGGTGTTGCCAGGGCAATGATTTAAGCCACTGATTATCATCTAATTTCCCGAAATTATCAAGATTGTTGGTCTTTTAGTCTGTTGGGCGGTCGTAACCGGCCAACAGACTAAAAAAACAGACTAATCTATCCGAACATAATCGTTTGGCTTATTCTAATGAGGAGTTACCAGGTATCGTTGCCCAACCTTGCGTTTAATCCTGAATTTGAAGGACGGGACGACTAATCATCGGGTAATTTTAACGGGCTTACTGCTTGGTTAGCATCTTCTCGAGCCACTGCAAACGCGCCTGATTTTTGGCGGGCCTGACTTCGCAGGCCTCGTCAAGGTGCATGACCAGGGATTGGCCTTTGAGCTTGTTCATGGCCGGCCAGTCGGCCAACTGGCTGCCCTTTGGGCTGCCGCTGCTGACAAAGTTAACCAGGTATTGACTCATCTGCTTTGCGGTTGTCCGATCAGCTGCTTCCCAGGCGTAGGCATCCGAGCGATTGAGGCTGTTGAAGAAGTATTCGATGTCCGTTGCGTGGCCCGCTCCAAGCGGTTCCGTACTGCGGGTCTGGCCCACCAAAGGTGGGCGGATGCGATCAAATTGAAAGCGGTAAACTGGCGCCGTACCCGTCTGTGCGTGTAACGCGGCCCATTTCCAGGTGCCGATAACGATCCAGGCATCTGACGATAGGTTCATGGCCGAGCGGGCATAGTCTTCTACGGGATAATGCAACAAGGCTTCTTCGGCTGCAGGGCCGAAGCGTTCCTCCAACTGTGCTTTGTAGGCATCAGCGGAAGCTGGGGCAGGAACCCAGGCTGTTTCTGTGCTCGTCCACCCAACCATTAGTGGAACCTGCGCCTGCTCGCCTGCTTCGAAGATCGCCTGCGGCGTCTTGGGGAGTAGGTGTCCGTCAATGACTTCAGGGAAGTAAAATCCCTGGCTGTTTTCGGCTGCGTAAATGGCTTGGGTGGGTGCCTTCCGGAGTTCGGCAATGGAGGTGTAAGGTGTGCTCTCCAGGAAGCGTACGCCTTCGGCTTCGGCTACTTCAGGAGTAGCCGGGGTCATGTTGGCCACCATTGCCGCCCCGCTTTGCCCCAATACGCCCGCCAGATTATCGCGGGAGAGCGGACTGGCCATCAGGATGCTACAGTCAATGGATCCGGCGCTCTCACCACCGATGGTGATCTGGTTGGGGTTGCCGCCGAAGGCGGCAATGTTGTCCTTCACCCACTGCAGTGCGGCAACCTGATCCAGTAAGCCGTAGTTGCCACTCGCATGGTCTGTCTCGGCACTGAGTTCCGGGTGCGCCAGGAAACCAAAGACGCCCAGCCGGTAGTTGGCCGTAACGACGATGATACCCTCACGGGCCAATTGCTCACCATCATAACGGAGCTCGTCACCAGAGCCCGCCCGGTTACCGCCACCGTGGAAGTACAACAAAACGGGCAGCTGCTGATTCTCTTGTGCTACCGGAGCCCAAACATTGAGGTAAAGGCAATCTTCACTTACCCCGTCGGAGCGGAACCGCATGTCATCGAAGATGAATTTTTGCACTGGCCGCGGACCGAAGGTTTTTGCCTGACGGACGCCTTTCCACTTAGCCGCGGGCTGTGGAGCCCGCCACCGAAGGTCGCCAACGGGAGGTGCTGCAAAGGGAATGCCCAGATAATGCTGTACGTCGGTGACGGTGCTGTGTAAACCCTCCAGGGTGCCCTCAGCCACGGTTGTCTGAACGGGGAATCCGTCCTGTGCTGCGGTTCGCTGGGCCAGTAAAAAAGCACTGCCAGCAAGGACAAGTAGTACAACAAGTATCGTTTTCATGATAGGGGTGGTTTCGTTTACCGGGTAATATACTCTCCTCCGGTGACCGCGGGGAGTCTAACAGAAACGATTATACTAATTATTAGCTGGCTCCCGGAATTTCCCGGCGCTTCCCGGTGTATTTCAAGCCAATTCACCAATGTTCAAAGTACTCGGTTCAATGGTTTTTGAGGTGGGACTGGTTCCTCGGCCTTCAGGCCGACAACTATCGGCCTTTAGGCCAAGAGACCATTTTCTTTCAGAATAACCTTGACAAAAAGGGTATTCGAATGCTTCATTAGTAACAGGTTCAGAAAACCGTTAGGTAGAGAATCTCCCAGCAATACTGCTTTAGCATTACCTTGAGGCTACGATTACTTTAAGCCCAGCCATTATCAGCCTGTCTCAACTACTTCCCGCACTCGTTATGCTCTCGGTGCTGTCCGCAGCCTTGGTTATCGGTCTATTGTTTTTTATCAAAGCGTCGGGTGAACAACGGGCAAATCGGCTGTACGGGACCTTGCTGATTTTAGGCGGACTTACCCAACTGCATTTTCTGTGGGATTTTATTGGTTGGTTACAGTTGTACCCCACCTTGAAGTACCTCCCTGTTTACTTCAGCTTATGGTTGCCGGTGTTGTTATTCAGCCACGTCAAAATCAGCCTCTACCCGGCTTATACGTTTCGGTGGACAGACCTCAAACACCTGTCATTGCCAATTGGCCAGACACTTTACTTCATCGGGATCTGGTTGTTCCCTGATTTGCGGCACGAGGCAGGTCGATATTTTTATAACCCGTTCTATGGTGGGGTAGAGCAAGCCCTTTTCCTGGCAGGGTGGCCACTGTACGTGCTGTTCAGCTACATGTACCTGCGTAACCGGCGTCGGCAACTGGGGGGTAAAAGCCTGCCGCGCTTGCTGTGGTACCTGCGGAAGTTGCTAAAGGGGTGTCTGCTGTTTATTCTCGCCTACGCCATCCTGTCTACGGCAGATTTTTTGGCCTACAAATACTTTTATGCAGACTTGAGAAAGGCGATATGGTATGCAGGTGCCCAGGCGCTTACCTACACCGTCCTGCTAGCCTGGTTGTGCGTTTACGGCGGCCAGGTATTGGTCTGGGGCCGTAAGTTGATGCGGGTTGGCCATACGAAGGGCGCGGACGCAGGTGCATAGAAAAGCCACAAGAAAGGATGGGAATGTAAATTACTGATTCTCATGCTCTGATTTTCCGAAATCAGCAAGTTCATTGGTCCTTTGGTCTGTTAGGCAGGCATGACATTCTAATGGACTAAAAAACTGACAGACTAATATGCCAGAACATAAGTATTTGCCTCGTTTTAACAAGAAGAGACCAGGCTTAGGTATATAATCAAGCCCCGCGTCATAAGCTACTCCTTGGTCAGGTCAATGAACCCTTGGATTTTATCGTTGTCTACCGTGACGCTCAGGGTGTAGTGGGCAATCTTCCAGCCATTCACCCCGTCTCGTTTGACGACTCCGGTGCCGCGGCACGGCCCCATCCAGGTCTCCAGCAATTCGTCGAAGTAAGCTACCTGACGGTCGGGGTCATAGAAAATGTGACGTTCGGTGGCCCGGAACGACCAGGCTTTGCCGCGGGCAAAGTAAGGGGAGGCAAAGCTCAGGAACTGTTCTTTGGTCCAATGCTCTGTTTTGTCCGTTCCGATGTAAATAGCGTCGTCGGTCATGCGGCCAAAAAAGGCCGCAGAGTCGGCCTGGGCCGCAGCCCGGTGCCACCGGGTCGCCAGCGAGTCAATTGCGGCTGCGGGAGTAGTTGTCGCGACGGGTATACAGTCGCCTTCGGCATCGCGTCTGGTGTCAGTAATGTGCAGAATGCGCCATTTGTCTTGTTCTCCGTCCTGTACCAGTTGAAAGGTGTTGACTCCGCAGTGGTGTAGCTCGCCTTTATAGTTGAATACGTAAGGGGTCCAGGCAGAGGCCAGCCGCCCGTCCGTACGTACTTCGGCATAGTGGAGTTCCTCTTCCCATGCACCTGCGTCCGCGCCCTGAATACCGACGAACCAACGATCAATACTACCGGCTTGCACCACGGTTTGCCCGTCGGGCTTTGTTATGACGGAGTGCAGGGTGGCATCGGGGTGAAAGTAGGTCCGTAGGCCCGTCGTATCACCAGCTTTCATGGCCGCAAAGATGGC
>CAZTTF010000029.1:0-26480 GCA_964616365.1 uncultured Lewinella sp.
CGCTCCTTTTTGCCGAAGACTTCCTGCTTCTTGGCGACTTTAGTGTCAGTAGCTGCCATATTGATATATTTTCCTGACCGGGGCCAGTGCTGGGGTTTTATTTGAGGTTCATGCTGGTAGAGCCACTAGCGGCTTCTTCCATGTAGGGTTCGTAGATTTTCAGGCCATTGTACAGCATTTCCGTAACGCCGTCGGCGGTTACTGTTGCTCCACTGAGGCCGTCTACTTCGTGCTCTTTGTCAATCGCACCGCCCTTGCGGACATAGACCGAAACGTACTCGTCGCCTTTATAAATTTTCTTACCGACAAACTGAGCCTTCCAGCCAGCATTATCCTTGATCTCAGCGCCGAGTCCGGGAGTTTCTCCGGCGTGGTCAAAGGACACACCGGCAACGGTATTCATGTCACTCTCCAGGGCGATGTTGCCCCAGATCGCATCCCAAAGTCCGCTACCACGGACGCTGAAGATGTAGTAAGACTGGTTGTCGAAATTCACTTCGTACACTGGGTACATCCGCTCCTCCATCGGCTTTTTGCGCTCAGCAGCCATGTCGAGTTGGATGGCTTCCATTTCCATACCCTCCATTGGCTCGCCCTCAGAGTTAACGATGGTTTGCTCAACCTGATCTTTGAAAATATCCAATACCATCTGGTCGGTCATGTCATCAACGTTCTGACCAGCTTCGGCCAGTGGGGTACGGATGGCTTCCAGCACCTGACGCTTGTTGAAAATGTCCTCGTTGATCTTAGCCATTGGGCCAAGCACGACAATGATACCGGCCAGTAGGGTTGCTACCACTACGGTCATGATTACGGCGAAAGTATAAATGTACTTGGTACTCATGATGGTTGTTTTCTTATTCGTTATTGGGGCGCGGTCGCAGGTGCGAAGTATTTTAAAGAAGCAGAGAGGCGCGTCAACTGGTAAATTTACCGATGCATCTCTTATGCCTTTAGTTTTTTAACACCTGCCCCGATAGTTATCGGGGCGCAAAAGAAACGCTTTGCTCCCCCCCATTGGGTGTCGCAGCAGCGTCAAAACCGCTTAAACAGCGGCAGATTCTTCGTTAAAGACGTCCACTTTGCCCCGGCGTGTAATCAGTTCTTCACGCTGCTTGGCCATAGCTGCCGTGCGCTTGGCACGGCGCTTGATGTTGGCATCGTAAACATAATGGTCGATCAGCGGAGCGAAGGTGTTCAGCAGCAGGATTGACAGCATCCACCCCTCGGGGTAAGCCGGGTTCATTACGCGGATGATCAGACCAATAAAAGCAATCAGGAATCCGTAGATCCACTTACCTGTCGGTGTATCTGCACTTGAAACCGGATCGGTTGCCATGAACGTGATCGCGAACAGGAAGCTACCCATGATCATTTGGTAGTACCAGGGAATAGCCATGAACTTGAAGATACCGGGAGTTGCTTCCGTGATATCAGCAGCAGATGGGCTGATGGCATTCATCAGCAGGGCACAGACAACAAAGCCGATCAAGCCTCCGAAGATGACCCGGTAATCAGCGATGCGCGTTACGATCAGGAAGATCATACCGATAACGATGAGCGGAACGCTCATCTCACCGATTGATCCGGGGATACCTCCCCAGAACATCTGGTCGGTAGAGTAAACAGCCGTTACGCCTTCCCAGCCTTCTTTGGCCGCAATACCCAGTGGGGTTGCGCCCGTCCAGCCGTCAGCAACAGCTACACCGCCAGCACCAAACTGGCTGATGCCCATCCAGCCGAACAGGCCGTCAAATACGCCGTAGATCCAACCGTAGCTTGCCGTGAAGTACTCCGTGCCAACTTTCTCGATGCCCGCAACCCATACTTCGTCACCAGAGATGGTGGTCGGGTAGGCAAAGAAGATAAAGACACGTGCCAGCAGGGCGACGTTCCAGATATTCATACCGGTTCCGCCAAAGGCCTCTTTACCGAGAATAACGGCAAAAACAATTGACACAGCCAGCCATACCAGCGGAATGTCCGGAGGCATAATGAGGGGAATAAGGGCACCGGAAACCAGGAAGCCTTCTTCTACGGAGTGCCCCTTTCTGGCGGCATAGATGAATTCAATACCCAATCCAACCACGTGGGTCACCACGAAAATCGGGAGGATCTTGATCAGACCGTAAACGACCTTGAGGTGAAAACCTTCCAACAGGCCGGTGTGCTCACCGATTGCAGAAAAGTGCTGGTGACCGATGTTCCACGTACCAAATACGTACAACAACTGCAGGGCAAGTACCACGTGCACCATAAGGCGCTTAAGGTCCATGCCGTCTTTGATGTGTACACCGTCCGTGGTTACAGCATCTGGCTGAAACAGGAAAGTATAGAAGGCGTCGTAAGTCGTGTGGGCCAGTTTATTCTCCTTGGCCGGCTCGAACTTCTTGACGAAATCGTGTAATGCTTTCATATTGCTACATTAGCTAAAGCGGTAGCCTGGGCTATCGCCGGTTGTTCGTGAATAATTATCCCTGCTCGCGCATGGTGTCCAAACCATCCCGCAGGATATTCTGGAGTGGTTGTTTAGATACACAAGCGAATTCAGCGAGGGCCACGTCCTCTTCTACGAGTTCGTAGATACCGAGTCCTTCCATGCCTTCGAAGTCATTGATCATGATTGACTTCATCAATTGCTGTGTGTAGATGTCCATCGGCATCACCTGTTCATAGTCGTTATTGACAACAAAAGCACGCTTCTCACCGTGGGTGTTAGTGGTAGCCTCAAAATCACCGAGTACGGGGATCGTTGGAGAGATAGAGGCGCGTGCCTTGAGTGGCAGCAACCAGCCGAAGATCTCAGCTTCGTTACCTTCTTCGATTGCCGTTACCTGTGTGTGGAAAGCACCAAGGTATCCCTCGACCCCTACTGCATCACCGGTAAGGACGTTACCGCTGATAACACGGACATTCTCTAGGGACTCACCGCTGAGCAGCTCGCCCAGGTTAGCTCCCGCATGCGTGCGTACGTAGCCTGATTTCGCAAGCGGTGCACCGGCGAGGGAAACGACCCGCTCCGTAGAGTAGCGACCGTTTTTGAAGATTTCTCCCAGAACAAGTACGGCATTGACGTCTAGCGTCCATATCATATTGTCGCCATTACCGGCAGGGTGAGTGTGGTGAATCTGCGTACCAACATTACCAGCAGGGTGTGGGCCACGGAAGTAAGTTGAAGTTACTCCGGTGAAAGCGGCGAACGGGCTGGCGGATTCACCGCGGCCGTCAAGACCGAGGTAAACAAAACCATCCGTCAGACGGCCAAGCACGTCAAGTCCTGCCTGAAATTCAGCTTCCCGCCCAGCAATAGCGTGCGCAGTATCACCAGCAAGGGGAGCAGTATCGAAGGTAGAGACAAAAATATCACGGGGAATACGATCCGGATCAGCAACCACATTATAAGGACGCTGACGAATACCAGCCCAGGCACCACTCTCCAGCAAGAAGGCAACGAGGTCTTCGCGGGAAGCATCTGCTGCAGGCAATTCGTACGTGCGGCTCACCTGATCTTTATCCGCTAGGATAACGATGGTAGAGATGGCACGCTTAAGCCCACGGTTAATTTCGATGATCTCACCGCTTACGGGAGCCACGAACTTAATGCGGTCAAGTTTCTTATCGAAGAAGATGACGTCGCCGGCCTTAACAGTATCGCCTACAGCAACGACTACCTTGGGGATCGGCTGCAAGCCGATGTAGTCTACCGGGCTAACGGCATAGCGGGTAATACCCGTCGCATCCGCAACATCGCCCTCAGGAGCACCTTCCAGCGGAATATCGTACCCCTTACGCAGGGTAATCACGTGCTCTTTCTCAAGGAAAGCTGGCTTGGAAGGGCTGAAGAGCTCATTCAACTTGGGGTATAAGCCCATATTAGCTTTCTCTCCATTGATGCCAGACTGATTAGACTCGATAACCATAAAGTTATCGGCCACACTAACCACAATGAAGAAGAAGATGAGCACAGCGATTGCAGCAAGGCCATAGAATAGCAAATTACTGCCGCTCGCTGCAGCTTGGGACTGAAAAGTCAGGTTGATAAGAAGCAGCGCAAGCGTGCTTCCGATCAGTCGCTTAATGGATTTCATACGCCGGAATGCGTTAAAACTAAGATAAGTAGCCTGAAGGGCTGGAATTAAAGGCTGAAACACACCTAAGTAGGTCTGGTTCTCAACTTTGCCGCAAAGTTACGATTTCGTGACCAACTACGCTAGTTACTGACAGAGCTTGTTTGAACCAGTGATATTATTTAGACTCATTTTAAATAAAACAATCTCTTTGCGTCAATTCCCGCGTCATCAAAAAACGGATCCCAGAATATTATCTATGAATGTTGCTCGATTAACCGAGGTTAACGCTTACTAACCTATAAGCCCGCTAAAAGTGCTAGCTTTGCCGTGCTGTCTTACAAGATGGTCTTTTGCCGTGCGTTTTGTACGGACTTGATATTGTTTAGCAACCTACCCCCATGGGAAAATTGAATCGCCTTCACCAGTTAACCGGCTGGCTGGTTTTTGCCATCGCTGCCGTCGTTTACTTGTTATCCGCTGAGCGTACCGGCAGTCTTTGGGACTGTGGAGAATTTGTTCTCGGAGCCTACAAAATGCAAGTTGTTCACCCTCCTGGTGCGCCTTTATTCCTGCTCATCGGTCGGATATTTGCCATTCTTGGTGGCGGGCTAAGCGCCGAAGGGTTGAGTAATCCGGCAAATGTCGCTTTTGCCGTAAACGCCAGCTCGGCTATCTGTTCGGCCTTTGCCGCAGCCTTTGTTGCCTGGATGACCGTGCGCATGAGCCTGTTGGCCTTCTTTGGCCGTAACGAAAACTATGAGGCTTCGTCCGGGCAGGATATTGCGGTAGCTGCTGCTGGTTTGGTTGCCGGATTGGCAACCGCCTTCTCTACCTCGATCTGGTTCTCGGCCGTGGAAGGTGAGGTATACGCCATGTCTTTGTTCTTTACCTGCCTCACAGCCTGGGCGATGATCCGCTGGTACACGAAGCCGGACACTCCTGAGGCGGATCGCTGGTTATTGTTCGCCTTATTTGCTTCCGGACTTTCCATTGGCGTTCACCTCCTGTCGATCCTGACCATTCCGGCTATGGCGATCTTCTACTACTTCAAAAAGCGGGAAGAGACCAGTACGTTCGGCCTCCTTGTCTCCGTAGTAACAGGTGTTATCATTATCGTATTCATCCAGGCCTTCATTATTGTTGGCATTCCTACTATTTGGCAGGCTTTCGAAATCCCGATGGTCAACAGCATGGGTATGGGCGTCCACTCCGGCATCATCCCTACCCTGCTACTCCTTGGTGGCCTCATGGCCCTGGGGCTCCGGTATGCTCACCAGCACAAAATCGCCTGGCTACAGCAGGCAATGGTCGGCTTCGGACTCCTCGTCATCGCCTTCAGCACCGTCGGTGTTGTGGTGCTTCGCGCTGAGGCCAAGACGCCGGTCAATATGAATAATCCGGACAACGTAACGAGCCTCCTGCCTTACCTCAACCGCGAGCAGTATGGCGAGCGTAGTCTGATTTACGGCCAGGTCTTCACCTCACGGGTGGTAGACACTGAAGTAACTCCCCGCCGCGGACTGGTTGACGGTGAGTACAAAAAGAACATTACCCAAAAGATTTCCCCTATTTACGATAAGAAGATGCTCTTCTCCCGGATGTACGACAACACCCAGGGGCGCGTAGCACTCTATAAGCAGTGGATGGGCCTAGACCCCAGTGCCCAACTTCCAAGAGGTCGTCCGAATTTTGTTGACAACGTCAAGTTTTTCGTGAACTACCAACTCGGATGGATGTACTGGCGCTACTTCATGTGGAACTTCAGTGGACGTCAGAATGGTGAACAGGGCTACTATAGCTGGGACAACAGTGCCGGCAACTGGATTTCCGGCATCAAGCCCCTCGATGAATTGCGTCTGGGCAACCTCGATGAGCTTCCCGAGAAAGACAAGAACGACCCCGCCAGGAACACCTACTTTCTCCTGCCCTTCATCTTCGGTTTGATCGGTCTTTTCTGGCACGCCAGCAAAAGCCCGAAAGAGTTTATCGGGCTGCTTACTCTGTTCGTCATTACGGGTATCGGGATCATCGTCTACACGAATCAGCCTCCGAACGAGCCCCGGGAACGTGACTATGTCCTTGTAGGTTCCTTCTTCACCTTCTGCATCTGGATGGGGATGGCGGTTCCCGCCATCTATCAGATGATCACCGAAAGGGCTAAGGGGTCGCTGGCAAACAGCACCGGGCTTGCCGCAGGAGTTGCGGCTGTAGTCATGATCGCCCCCATCCTGATGGGAACTCAAAACTGGGACGATCACTCCAGAGCACAGCATAGTGGTGCGCGCGACTACGCCTCCAACTTCCTCAACTCTGTTGACGAAAACGCTATCATTTTCACCTACGGAGACAACGATACCTACCCACTTTGGTATGCACAGGAAGTGGAAGGCATCCGTACTGACGTCCGGGTGGTCAACCTCAGTTTGATCGCCGTCGACTGGTACATAGACCTGCTTCGCTACAAGATGAACGATAGCGCCCCGATCAACCTCAGCTTGTCTCAGGATCAGATTCGTGGACGTCTGCGTAATCAGATTCCATATTTCAACCAAAACAATCCTAACGGAGACTGCGCCCGGGATCGGCCCCTGAACCTTGATCAGTTCATGGCCATGCTTGGCACCGACAACCCCGTTCCTCTGCGTGGAGGGTCTAGTCTCATCGCGCAATACAATACTTGTAACGTAGGCATTAACATTAACCCCGGCCGTCTGGCACAGGCCCCATGGTTGGTTCCTGCCGGGGAGCAGGCGCAACAGCGCCTGCCGATCCGGATCAGCAACAGCCGCCTGCTTAAGGATGAACTGGCAATTCTGGACGTGATTAACTCCAACCTGTACGATCGTCCGATTTACTGGGCCGTTACCTGTCAGCGCAGTAAACTGCTCGGCCTCGAGCCCTTCCTCCAACTGGAAGGTTTGGCCCTCAAGCTTACGGCTACCTTCAACCAGGGTAATGATCAGTACGGCATCATCGGCAGCGGTGGCGTTGACGAAGACAAAACTTACGAGCTCGTCATGAACGACTGGCGTTGGGGTAACTTCGATAAGGTAGACACCCACATCAGCAGTAGCTACGCACCTGCTGTACAGTCAATGCAGATCGTAATCCTACGGACCATGGAAGAACTCGCGGCTAAGGGCGCTACCGAAGAAGCCTTGAAACTGGGCGACAAATACTTCGAGGCCTTCCCCGACATGAACTTCCCCTTCTTCTACCAGACTTACCTGATGCTCCAGCCTTACATCCAGGCACAACAACTGAGCAGGGCTACACCAATTGTAGAGCAGTTGGCCGTCAACGTAGCGGACAAACTTGACTTCCTGCAAAGCATTAGCCAGGAAAATCTGGCTACCAGCTACCGGGACGATCAGGCCCGCGCTCAGGCCATCGCTCAGGGGCTGCTTCGCTACTCCCGCCTCTCAGGAGATACGGAGCTACAGGCAATGGTAGAACGGATCCTTGGAAACTACCTCTACCTGGCGCCGGACCAAGGTCCTGTCAACCCAGGTTAACAGAAATTACTTCCAGAGAAAGCGCCCCGGCATCACGCAGATGCCGGGGCTTTTTCGTTCCCCCTGAAATCGGTAGATTTAAGGCGACACAAGCCGCCAACATGTCTTCTTACCCCCTCACCGACGAACAGATTTCCTTTTACCGCAATAACCGCTACATAAAACTCCGCCAGGTGTTACAGCCGGCCGAAATTGATCGCTACCAGCAAGCCGTTAGCAAGCGGGTGGCCATCATGCGCGGACGCGGGGAGCAACAGCCGTTGCAGGAACGTGACACCTACGGGAAAGCCTTCCTGCAGCTCATGAACCTCTGGCAGGAAGACCCCGACGTAAAGGAGCTGGTGTTTAACCAGCGGCTGGCGGGCATCGCCGCCAGACTAATGGAAGTCGATGGCGTTCGGCTGTACCACGACCAGGCCCTCTTCAAAGAAGCCGGCGGGGGAATCACCCCCTGGCATGCTGACCAGTACTACTGGCCATTGAGCAGCGACAAAACAATTACCGCCTGGATTCCACTCCAGGAAACACCCCTGGAAATGGGACCGCTGGAATTCAGTGCTGGCAGCCACAAAATTGAGGAAGGCCGCGAACTTGCCATCAGCGACGAAAGTGAAGCTGTCCTGGCCGAAAAACTCAGGGTAACAGATTTCCCGCACGTAATCGAAGCTTTCGACCTCGGAGAGGTAAGTTTTCATTCAGGATGGGTCTTCCATCGTGCCGGAGCCAACACGACTGATGATGTCCGAAAGGTTATGACGGTGATCTATATGGACAAGGACATCCGGGTAACCGCCCCGGCGAATGACAACCAGCAAAATGATCTGGACACCTGGATGCCGGGAGCAACCGTTGGGGCCACGCCTGATACCGCCCTGAACCCCATACTTTTCAGCAACGTCCAGGTATAGAAACAAACCGAATACTACCAGGCAATACGCCACAAAACCACCTCCTTATGGCTAAGAAGAACCAGAACAAAACACAACCAACAAAAGTATCCCCGCTAGACTTCATAGCCGCTGTAGACGATGAGACCAAACGTGAGGACAGCAAATGGCTGCTGGAAACCATGCAGGAGGTTACCGGTGCTCCTCCGGTAATGTGGGGCCCGAGCATTATTGGTTTTGGCAACTACCATTACGTTTATCCCACTGGTAGAGAAGGTGACTGGATGGAGATCGGCTTTAGCCCCCGCAAGGCCAACATCAGTGTTTACCTCATGAGCGGCGTCGGCCGTGAGGCCGACCTGTTGGCCAAGCTCGGCAAACATAAAATTGGCAAGAGCTGCCTGTACATCAAGCGACTCTCCGATATCGATAAGGACGTGCTTCGGGACATGATGATCGCATCGGTGGAAAAAGTCAGGAATAACGACATTAACTACGGGTAGATGACTGCTTATTCGTCGTCGTCAAAAGGGCCGAGGAGTTCAATAATATAATGCTGACAGGTCGTTGACTTAGGCTCCCCGGGAACCTCAAAGTGCACTTCCTTGAAACAATCGACATACTCCGGAACGCCTATTCCGTAGAAGTAAAAGAAATCGTTGTCCTCCCATTCCAGGTAGGTCGCCGTTTCGAGAAATTGGCGAATCTTTTCCTCGGGATAATTATTTTTCCGCAAGCGTTCGGCAATGATCGCCAGGCCAGAGGCTGGCTCTACCCGAGAGAACATTTTTTGGCGGATATATTCGAATTCCGGCTGGTGATCATCAAAGTATACCTCAATGCTCTGCGTAACTGTTTTTCCAGGCGTAGACGACTGCACCTCCAGCGAAGTTCTTACCGTATCGTACAAGTAATATTCGGCACCAAGTGGAGAAAGGAGATAAGGAACGACCTTGAGGTATTCCTGTTCCAGTTTAGCCGGTTGTAGGTACTTCTCCATCTCTAGATCCATTAGTTTACGGAACTCTCGCTGTTGCATGGAGTCCAGTAGTCCGCCTACATCTTCTTTACTCAGCAGGTAATCCACCAACGGATCCATCATTAAGTCCATTACCTGCCGCAAGTCATCCACATTAGCAAACCCTTGGTACTGACCTAATTTATTGGTCCGGAACTGAGGGATAAGATGCTCAAAATCTTCCATCGCCTCAAAAAAATCAGCATCCTGCCCCGCCAGAAAATCTTTTACACCATCCCCCATTTCTTTGTTAGCATTCCAAGAAACCAGGTACTCCGTAGCGGTTGAATCAATGACGACAAAATCCGCTTCGTACCGAAGGGTATCGTTCACAACGATGCTGTCACCAACCTCTCGGTAAGTAATTTCCGTTACGGCGTAGCGCAACGAATCCCCCAGATTCCAGTAAGCAAAAAAAGGGATAGTAGCAGCCGTATCTGCCCGCATAGAATCCTGCTGAGCCGAAAGATGCATGAGGGGACAAAAATAAAAAAGCAGTGTTAACAGGAGGAAATAGCGCACGTAAGGGAGTTTAAGTTGATCGGCCAGAAAAGAAGGTAGTGTTCCACTTCGGCACATAGCAAAGTACCGCAAAGAAACGCGAAGCATCACTAAGTGCGAGCCCGCGTCGAGTATAAAATCAGCTTTTGCAGCATCGCTTAACAAATTACCTCCGGTGAGTATGTCGCCAGGGTGTAGCTTTGTTATTACCTAAGTAAACGATACATTGAACACTTAGAGTTTGTCCAAAACCACCCCGTCTTGCTAAATATTCCTTCTATCCGCCAGTTCTGGAGCGCTGCGCGCAGCGCCGCCGCCAATGGCGAATTGGTAAAACTAACCCTGAGTAAGCCCCGGCTTAAGTCGGCAGATCTCCCCCGTAACCGCTACGCCCGCCTCGTCGAAATAAAGGGGGGAACGCAACTACAGATTACGCACCGGTACGAAGACCGGGAAGAGGTAAAAAACCACCTCGTTGGCGTCGGACTTTCCTTGCTGGAAAGCGCGCTGGGTGAAGATTATGGCAATGCCGATTTATTCACAACCGACGAGCAGGTATCCATCAGCCTGAGCCGTAAGGGTAATGCGCGCCTGCTCCGCAAAACACTGCACCCGCGTTCGCGCCCCAATGTGCCTCCGGTGAAGCAACACAACCGCAAAAAGCACCGTGACATCCCTGCTGACCGCCCCTACCTGCACGCCCTCGGCGTGACGACTGCCGAAGGAAAAGTGCGCCAGGACGGCAAGCGAAAGTTCAAGCAGATCAATAAGTTCGTGGAGATTATCGACAACCTCGTTCAGGAACAAAACCTTCCCGACGCCGCGCAAATCATCGACATGGGCTCCGGCTCTGGCTACCTCACCTTTGCCCTGTACGATCACCTGACCAACCACCTCGGCCTCAACGTCACGGTAACCGGCGTTGAACTCCGCCCAAAGCTGGTGGAAAAATGCCGCAAAATTGCCAGCGACAACGGCTTTCGCGACCTCCACTTCGTGGAAGGTTACATCGACGACTTTAACCCCAAACGCATCGACCTGCTGATTGCGCTACACGCCTGCGACACCGCTACGGACGACGCGCTGTTCAAGGGCCTCAAGGCCAAGGCGCAAATGATGGTAGTAGCCCCTTGCTGTCAGAAGCAGGTACGCAAGGATATGGACGTACCCGCCGAATTGAAACCCATGCTCGGCAACGGCATCCTGCTCGAACGGCAGGCCGCCATGCTCACGGATGCTATGCGCGCGCTCCTGCTCGAGGCCGAAGGCTATAAAACTAAACTCTTCGAGTTCATCCCCCTCGAACACACCGCCAAGAACGTCATGATCACGGCCGTAAAAGGCCGTAAGCGCTCCGAAGCGCTCGACGAATTCCGGACGCTGCGTAAGCGCTTTGGCGTTAAAAAACACTACCTCAGGAAACTGATTAAAAGTAAAAAATGAGAATCGCAGTAGGCACCGACGCCCTTGATAATTATTCCCGCGATGAAAACCTGTGGGGACAGGAAGTCCTGATGCGCCTGCCTGCAGCCCTCCCCGAAGCGACCTTCGTTTACCACGACGACGATAAGGAAACCAACTGGCCGGCACAAGAAATGATACCGCAGTTCGCCAATGCGCGGGCAGACGTGGCCTTCACCCTCGATGCACGTGCCTACTTCGACGAGTTGCCAACGGTAACGACTTGTTTCTCCCTCGACGAGGCCCTCTTCCCACCCAAAAGCTGGTGGCCTTTTCATCGGTCCCCGCTGACGAAGATGGAGCAGTCGTTAGCCGCCGCTCAGACCATAGTTGTGCCTACCCGGCGCTTACGCGATGCACTCGTCGAGCTTTTCCCCGCACTGCAAACCAAGGTAAAAGTGGTAGGCTTCGCCCTCCCCAAAGACACATTGCGCCGGACAGCGGCGGACAGCGTAACCCGTCGTATCACGAAGGAGGTCTACGGTAGGGAACAATCGTTTTTCCTGGCGCCCGTGACGGGCGCGGAAAGCGACAACCTCGAGCGGTTGGTCCAGGCCTACGACCGCTTCCGCAAACAATGCTCCGAGGTCGTCCTTTTGCTTATTCCGGGAGCGCCGGCACGGCAGCCGCGCGCAGCGCGGCGGGCAATCAAAGCATCGCCGAACGAGCAGGACATCGTATTTGCCCCCAATCTATCCGACACAGAATACTGGAAAGTCTACAGCTCCGCCCGGGCCATCCTCTACCCTTCCCTATCCACTCGGATTCCGGTGGAAATTCTCCGGGCCTGGCACACACAAGTTCCGGTACTTGCCACCGATAACGACGTATTACAGGGGGCGGGGGCGCTGGTGCAGGGGGAAGACGTAAAGAGCATTGCTCAGGGGATGGTAGAGCTGGTCACGACGCCTTTTCTGGCGTCGGGTCTGGTGGAAAATGGGAAGCGGCGATTGCCGCTTTTTACCTGGGAAAAAGCGGTTGCTTCGGTTGCGAAGGTACTGAGCCAATAATCTGAGGAGTGGGTGTGATCTAAAGGGGAGGCTCCGCATCTGCACAGGCGCCGCAATGAGGTATCTGCAACAGTACAGGAAATAGCTTTGTGTTTTACGCTTATATTGGGAAGCGCTCCACTGGATGCTTGCTAAAGTAAACACGACCATATCTTGCGTTTACGGAGGGCGCAGAAAAGCAACTTTACATGAAGATCAGGCACACTTTAATCCTCGTTTTCACCCTTTCGGCTACGCTCTTCGCGCAAGAAATACCGGTAAAAGGCCTGGAGGAACCCGTTGAAATCATTGTCGACACCTGGGGTATTCCCCACATTTACGCCAAAACAGAAAACGACTTATTTTTTGCTCAGGGCTGGAATGCTGCACGAGATCGTTTATTTCAGTTTGAAATCTGGAGACGACAGGCAACGGGTACTGTGGCGGAACTCTTAGGAGAACGCGAACTCAAACGGGACATAGGAACGAGGCTCTTCATGTTTCGGGGAGACATGGACGCCGAAATGGACCATTATCACGACAACGGTAAAGCTATCATTACTTCCTACGTTAAAGGAGTAAACGCTTACATTGACTACATCAACGCCCGACCGGATGAACTCCCCCTGGAGTTCAAGTTACTTAATACAAAGCCTCAACACTGGACCCCCGAAGTAGTGATCTCCCGACATCAGGGGCTTTTGGGGAATATTGGTCAGGAATTAAATACTGCGCGCCAGGTCGCCAAAGTCGGCGTGGCCAAAACAAAGGAAATTAATTTTTTCCACCCCGGCGACCCAGAACTGAACATGGACCCCAAAATTGACCAGGATTTATTGCACGGCAATATTCTGGAGCTATACAATGCCTATCGCCGACCGGTGAGATTCCAACCTGATGATTTAATTGCTGAGGTGCAGAATGAACCGGACAACTACCAATACCTGGCGCAACTTAATGAGGCGTCAGATGCCCGGGAGCAAAAAAATGACCTAGACAATTTCGGTAGCAACAATTGGATTGTATCAGGAGAACATACTGCAAGCGGCTACCCCATCATGGCCAACGACCCACATCGTACCCAGGCAGTACCCTCCCTTCGTTACATGGCCCACCTGGTAGCCCCTGGCTGGAATGTGATCGGAGGTGGTGAACCGGAGATTCCGGGGATTTCTATTGGTCACAACGGAGTAGGTGCATGGGGACTGACGGTTTTCCGTACCGATGCAGAAGACCTCTATGTTTATGACACTAACCCTGACAACACTAATCAGTACTTGTATAAAGGAGCATGGCAAAACATCCGCACCATCGAGGAGACTATAGCCGTCAAGGGGAAAAACCCAGAAAAAGTTACCCTTAAATACAGTAAGCATGGCCCCATTGTCTACGAAGACACCACCAACCACAAGGCCTACGCCGTAAAGTGCGGCTGGCTGGAGGTAGGAGGTTCTCCCTATCTGGCGAGCTTAAGAATGGACCAATCTCAATCCTTTGCCGAATTCCGGGAAGCATGTAACTATAGTCACATCCCGGGGGAAAATATGATCTGGGCGGACAAAGCAGGCAACATCGGATGGCAGGCCGTCGGCATCGCTCCCGTTCGCAAAAATTTTAGCGGCCTGGTACCCGTACCCGGAGACGGCACCTATGAGTGGAAGGAATATCTGGAGATCAAAAAGAAGCCCAATTTGTACAACCCTGCCTCGGGATTTTTTTCGACAGCTAACCAAAATGTCACCCCCAAGGACTACCCCCATATGGATGCCGTAGGCTATTCCTGGGCAGACCCTTACCGGGGGCAGCGGATCGAGGAAATGCTGCGTAACGGCAGGAAGCACACGGTTGTGGATATGGCAGAATATGTAACTGACTACACCTCCCTCGCCGCCAGAGCACTTTGCCCCCTTCTGCGGGGACTCACATCAGAAAATGAGCTAACCGAAAAGGCCCTCAAAATGCTCATAAGCTGGGAAGATCACCAACTTACTGCGGACTCCCGTGAAGCTGCCATATATGTCACCTGGGAGAGAATACTTAAAGACCAGATGGAACAACTCGTTGTTCCGAAAGAAGTCCGGGATATCAGTAGCCTGCAGTTAACAAAAGTGGTCAACTGGTTAGTTTTCCCTGACGGAAAATTTGGTTTAGATCCGATTGAGGGTAGGGATCAATTCCTCCTGGCCGCCCTGAAAGAAAGTGTAGAAAAACTACAGGCCAGGCTGGGAGACGACCTCACCAACTGGCAGTATGGTCAGGAAAAATTTAAGCATATCCTACTCAAACATCCGATGAGTGCCGCCGTTGACCCCGCGACCAGAGATAAACTAGAAGTGGGGCCGCACCCTCGGGGCGGCAATGGCACCACCGTTGGCAGTACCGGGAGCAACGATAATCAATCGAGCGGCGCGTCTTTCCGGGTGATCATTGATACCGGGGATTTTGACAACTCTTTATTCACCAACTCTCCGGGGCAATCCGGAGACCCCGACAGCCCCTTCTACGACAACCTGTTTGACACCTGGGCTAAGGACAAGTTTTTTCCGCTGTTTTACAGCAGAGAGAAAGTAGAGTCAGTAAAGGCACAGGTGATTGCTTTAATTCCTGAAAAATGAGCAGGCCGCAATTGACGCCTACGAAAATACCGTAAGATTACAATGGGCATCCACTCTACTTCACATTTCTCACCACTTCCATTTCTATCGCCCGGATGTTACCATCGGCGCCACTGGCGACGACTACGATCCGATAGTTCCCGAAATCGTCCGTTGCGGGCAGTTCCATGGCAGCCTCCTGCGTACCACCTCCGGTACGCCATAGCAGGAGCGGAGACAGGGCTGGCACTTCGCTTGCCGCGGCATCGCGCGGCGTGAAAGTTGCCGTCGGCTGGAGGCCTTTGATCGTAAAGATGCCTGCGGCATCTGCTGCGGGGAAGTCTTTTACCGGACGGAGTGTTTCGATCCGCACAACCCCGTTATTACCTAGTGCCGGGAAAAAGCGACGGAGTGGGCGGTTATCATAGTAGTAAGCCAGATAGGTTACATCCGCGGGGCTCATCTTATTAACGTAGTTGTTATTCCGGGTGAGTTTACCATCAACAATGTAGAGCGGTGAATCGAGGAAGAAGCGCTGGTTGGGGGCATTGTATAATTGAGCCCGGTAATTGTCCTTCTTTACCCGAACGCGGAGCTCTCCACCAACTTCTTTGAAGAAGTTATACATATCCGCAAAGGCTTTGTAATCCTGAACGTTAAAGTCCCGGTTAGCCGGAATTTCACGTTGCTGCTGCGGGGTAACGGTAGCGTCGATTTCGGTTTCCACCGTTGCGAAGAGCTGGTAGATTTTACGGCGTCGACGGGAAAGGTCAATATAGGCCGCGATGTCTTCGGTAAGCGGAGGCGTTCTGGCCGTCTCCTTGCCCATAGGCAAGGTAAGCTGTGGGTGCAACTCCAGTTCTTCTAAGGAGCGCGCCTGAACATCCTTAGTACCTTCGAAAGCACTCGTCTGAAGCAGGAAACTTCCATCCGTGGCTGACTTGGAAAAACCGAAAGTAAAAGTAGCCGGATCGAAGATCGGCAGCAGGTTTGTTGCTACGGGAGTTCCGTCAGCAAGGCCAACTTTTGCTTCGTAGAAAAGTGTATCTACCCAATTGCCCGTAACCGATTGTTCAGCCCGGCCAAGTACCAAATCAGCTTCTCCCACAACGTCAGCATTGTATACGGCGATACTGTAAGCATCTCCGTTGAGGCCGCCGACGCTAATGTTACCACCTTCGGCACTAACGGTTAATCCATCGGCTGCGGGCATACGCCCTTTTGGAGCCAGTGCATTAGCGTCCGGCTCTGCGCGACGATCGCTGTAAACAGGGTGCTCCATGGTCACCAACTGCAGCACGCCTTCCTCCGCATAGGCATCCACCGAGACCCGGTAATAGCCTGTTGGCGCCTCAAAAGGCCACCGATAATAACCTTGTAGCTGCCCATTGGTATCAGCTTGCAGAAAGAAGTAATCCATTAATTTCCCGGAAGCATCGTGGATGCTGACGCGCGCCTTAGGCGGCGCGTCAGCACCGGGGTACACCGCAAACCAGCTTACCTCGCCTGCGACGTGGTAGGGGCGATCAAAATGGATGGTTGCCTGTGCCTGAAGGGCACAGCAACTAAACACAAGCATAGCAAAGGAGAGGAAGAAACGCATGGAGGAGTTCTTATCGTCAAAAAGGGAAAACACGACAGTCGGTTAAAATGGGAACCATTCTGGTCTGATAGCAAAAGAGCCATCAATGAACAGGCAGTTATCGCAGTTATTAGGCTGCGGGAATGGGCTCATGCCGCGGGACAATGGGCAATAGAAGCCAGGATTACCCGCCTCTGCCGGAGAGACGGCGATGCGCTCGAACGTTCGGGTAGTGGCGTAGAAGAAGCCGAAAACGTTATTCGTCAGGCCATTTACATCACGGGCATTACCGACCACCGGGCCCGCAGGAGGCTCAAAGAGGCTGCTCTCCCGACTTGCGATCTGGTCCACCTGATCAAAGTAGCGGAAAGCTTCCCGACTGATGGCTTCCTGGAAGATGGTCATTACGTAGCCCTCTGCAAACTCAAAGTCGATCACCTGAGACGTCAGGGGGAAGTTTTCTACCCGGTCAATCGGGCTGTCCTCACTGCTGAAAAGGATCAGGTCACCACCTTCAAAAGCACGCGTGACGTAGCAGGGCTTAGGGTCATTCATATCGAAGGGACGAATCTCAGGCAGGTCAGTAACCTTGTAGGTGCGCTCTAGCGTCCAGCGAATAAACGTGGGGGAGCCGTCCGAGTAGGCAACCGGGGCGGTAACATCAAAATTCACTGCGGGGACATCCACCGGAACACCGATAGCGTTTTCTACCTCTACCAGGCCGCGGACAGCGCGGACATCCTCTACCTGTAATGGTTCGGGCAGGACATCGAAGGCCGTTTCATACTCCTCTCCCTCACGCGTATTCACTCTTACGCGGTATCCGATGCCAGGTGCGACCTGAAAGCTCGGATCATTATCGGGGATAGTGGCCCGGTAGCCACCATCGCGAAACGGTAGCGGATAGGTTTCTCCTTCGGAGTTCTCGAGGACTACCGTTGCAGTTACTACCGCGCTCGGGCGGTTGGACTCCTGAGCAATGAATAGACGTTCGAGACGTACTACTACGTCACTCGGTTCGCCAGCGGTCCCAGCGTTTATCCGTCCTTGAAAAACAATACCATCGGGCAAAGATTCTCCTTGTCCGAGATCGATTTCATCGAGGCAGGCTGTCAGGCAAAGAACGACCAGGGTCAGGAAGCTCAGGCGGCCGAAGCAGTGGGTTAGTTTTTTTAGTTGCATACTTAATCGGGGCTTATAGTTCCCACCACTCGGGGCGGTCGAGCGTGGAATTTTCGGCAATTAAACAATCCGTACAACGGTTAACAGCAGGGGGCATAGGTGCCAGAAGCGGGCAGGCGAGTACAGGGTTACCTGCCTCTGCCGGCGTAACGGGCACCCGGGAAATAGTCGGGCGGGCTACATAGAAGTAGCCAAAAACATTGGAAATGCTTTCGTCAGTAGCGCGAACGTTCCCGAGAACGGGACCTCCCGGTGCTTCAAAAATGCTTAGTTCACGCGAGGCAATTTGTCGTACCTGATCGAAATAGGTAAAGGCACGTTCGCTGATTGACTCCTGGCGAATGATCATGTAGTTGCCTTCGCCGTAGGCGAAGTCGGTACGGTTTTTACCAATCGAGAAATCCTCAACGGCATCGACATTCCCCGTATTCCCCAGCACTTTTACCTCGAGGCCTCCAAAGGGCAGGGAGATATAGCATACCTTAGGCTCCAGGGTAATCTCGTCGAAATCCTCATCTGTTTGTTGGTAGACCTCCGTCATGAGCCAACGGAGGTATGCGGGATCACCATTCGGGTACCGCAGCGGCGTAGTGATTTTGTAATCCATTGCCGGAACAAAAGTGGGGTTACCAATCAGGTCCGTAATTTCAAGTTGCGAGAGCTCTGCATATGCTTCAGTAAGCGGGAGCGCAGGTGCCAGCACCTCAGGATCACTAATGTAGTTTATGCCTTCGACCGTTACGATGTCGATGGAAAAAGACATCCCATCCTCCACCCGAAAACTCGGGTCATTTGCGGCAACCTGGCCTTCATACACCCGGTCTCGATACGTTAGTGGTAATGATTGGCCATCGCTGTTAACGAGGCTTACCTGGGCCGTAACAACCAGAGATGGCCGGTTGGACCCTTCAAAGCGAAACAACTCCTCGAGCGAGACTTCCACCTCATGGAAGTCATCACCAGCCAGCATCCGTCCAGAAACAACAATGCCTTCAGGTAGTGGCAGCCCCTGAGCCAGATCGATCTCATCGAGGCAGGTGGTTCCACTCACTGCTATTAACAACAGTGCCAGCACCCGCGCGCCGCGCCCTGCCAGGTTAATAGGTCCGTACTTCTCAATGAAATGATGCACTTTCATCAGCTACGATTAACGGGTCTCGATGTTGAAGGTGATGGCCGGGAATACCGTTCCGAGTACCGCCAGCCGGTTGGCAACATTGCTCTGATCCGGTGCCTGGGTGTAGAAGACAGAGAAAGCGTTCTTGCGTCCGTACACATTGTAGAGGGATACCGTCCAGCTAGTTTGGAAGTTCTTTGTCTTGTTGTAGCCTTTGCCCAGCGTGTAGGCAAGGTCAAGGCGGTGATAATCGGGGATACGCACTTCGTTACGGTCGCTGTAGACCGGCACACTCAGCCCATTTTCCACGCGGTAGTTACCAACCGGAGCGGTCACGGGGCGGCCGGTTCCGTAGGTAAAGTTAGCGGTCAGGGTGTTACGCTTATTGGGGTTCCAGTTGATGGTAGCAACGAAATTGTGTGGCTTATCGAAGTTACTGTTGTAGAATTCACCGTTGTTGATACCGGGAATTTTACGCTGCGTCGAACTCAGGGTATAACTGACCAAACCGTTCAGAGTCCCCACTTTACGCTTTGCGCTCAGCTCAAGCCCGTAGGCACGACCAGTACCCACCAGGATTTCAGTCTCAAGGGTTGGGTTCACGATCACTTCGGCGAAGTCGCGGTAATCCCATAGCTGGTCAATCTGACGTCCGTAGACCTCTACTCCCAGCTCGATGTTGTTGTCTTCGCGGTTCAGGAAGTACCCGAGGCTGTAATTATGGCTCAGGAAAGGTGGGATGTAGCGGGTACTCAACTGGTACTGCGAACTTGGCGTTGGCGAATCACTAACGAAGATCTGGTTAAGGAACTGCGCCGTCCGGCTGTAGCCGGCCCGGATAGAAGCCTGTGCATTGAGGCGGTAGCGCATACTCAGGCGGGGCTGTAGGCTATTGTAGGTAGCAATCGTTTCTCCGGCGCCAAAACGCGTACTATCAGAGATGGCTCCCCGTTCAGGAATACCATTTTCGTACTGGAATTCAGTGTTCGGGCCAAGAAAGCGGTAGTTCATGAAGCGAATACCTCCACTAATGCTAAAGCGGTCAGAAATATCAATATCGGCGCTTAAAAATGCGCTGGCCTCCAACCCGTGCTCCTCTTCGAGAGCAGCAGCCTGGGCAAAGGACTCATTAGATGCCGGAATGCGGCTACCGGGGTTGATCCAGAAGCGATTGATCTCCAGTCCACCCTGGAAACTCAGGGTCTCGGAGGCTTCGTAGTTAAGTACCGGCTTAATGGTAATGTACTTGATACCATTGTCTACCGTTTCTGCAGAAAGGGGCCGCAAGTCACTCTGGCTACTCGTGTAATCATTGAAGACCAGGGCAATGTCTCCGTAAAGCTGATCGCTAAAGATCTGCTTCCAGGTCGCTTGCCCCATGGTCGTTTGATAGTCGAAGGAAAAAGTATTGTTGAAGGTAAATTCATCCTGAGAGCCATAGCCCTGGAGGATCAGTGTCGAGTTCTCTCCGAAACGTTGGGTGACCCGCAAGTTGCCATCAAAGAAGAAAGCCGAACTGGCTTTCACCTCGGGAACACTGGCGAGATTAATTGCCCAGTTCGCATAGCTCGAACGGGCGCCAAAGATGAAGCTACTCTTCTCCTTCACGATCGGGCCTTCCACCATCACCTTACCGGTTACGGGGCCAATGCCTGCTTTCACCCGGAAACGGTCAAAGTTTCCGTCACGCGACTGCACGTCCAGTACCGAAGCCAAGCGTCCGCCGAAACGGGCCGGCATGTTGGCTTTGTAAAGATCAACACTCTTGATCAGGTCAGCATTGTAGGTACTAAAGAAGCCCAGGGCGTGGCTACTGTTGATCAGGGCACCATTGTCAATCAGGAGCAGGTTCTGGTCAATTTCTCCACCCCGGACATTAAAGCCCGATGCTCCTTCACCAATAGAACTAACTCCTGGCTTCAACAGCAGGGCTTTCACTACATCCGACTCTCCCATAAAGGTGGGCAGCTTTTCCAGCTGCTCCATATCCAGCCGGTCAACGCCCGCCTGTACGCGGCCGACATTCGCATCAGCTGCCTGCTCCGTCACGACTACTTCAGTCAACGTCGTGGAGCTGGCGCCCAGGGCAATGTCAAAAGTGCCGCTGCCATTTACGTTGACGTCGCGGCGGTTCGCCCCAAAGCCTACGTAGGAAATAATCATCGTGTAGCTTCCTGGCCGTAGTTTAAGGCTGTAGTTACCGTCAACATCGGTAACCGTAGCGTTGGTGTTGTTTTCAATCTGGACCGTGGCACCAATGATCGATTCACCGGTACTCTGATCAGTAATTACCCCTTTAACTTCGGCCAGACCGTCGGTGCCAAGAGATTCAAGGCTGCCAATTGGCGTCGGCCCGGTAGCTCCGGGATCTGCCTCTGTGGGCTCATCTGCTTCCGCCCGCGCAGCGATAGCTGCGTAGTAGGCCGCGTCAAACTCCGTACCAATCGTGATGGCAGGACCGACTACGTAGACACGGTCGCGGTAGTCCACAAAACTCAGAATAGTACCGGCAAGAATAGCATCAAGTGCTTCGCGAACCGTAGCGTCTTGTAAGTCAAGCGAAATGGGTGCAGACCCCAGCTGATCCGCCTCGAAAAAGATCGTGATCGGCATCCCGTTGTTAATCTGGGTAAGGGCATCTGCTCGGGTAATCGCCGCCGCCTTGAGGTTAAGGGTAAGCGGGTCACCACCGCCATCCGTCTGGCCGAATAGTGGCTGGCAGGCACAAAGCAGGACAAGGAAGGCTGTGTATACTAGTGTTCTCATCTGGTCAAAGCAATGGTGGGAAAGGGCAAAACTAACGATTCCCGCTCTGGAATCAGCTATTTTAGTTCGTCGGATGGCAGACCACGAACATAAGTATCACCACTATACACGGGCTACCCCGCCCTTAACGACGCTTGAAAAAGCGCAAAAGCGCTTTGGTATAGTCCTCCGTTGTCTCCAGACTCATGCTATCAGCACCAGACTGCGAGAACGCCTTTTTGTAGTACTCCATGTGGTCGTCGTACCAAGCGGTGTACTGCTTCCGCACGCGTTTACTGCTGGTGTCTACCCACGCCATGTTGCCACTTTCAGCATCCAATGCATGAATGAGGCCAACGGCTGGCAGCTCACGCTCGCGGGGATCGTAGAGGTGCATACCGATCAGATCATGTCGCCGTGCGGCAAGGCGCAAGGGCTTGTCGTACCCTTCGGCGAGGAAGTCAGAGATCAAAAAGCAGATACTGCGCTTTTTGACCATGTTGGTGAAGTAGGTCAAAGCATGGCCGATATCCGTTCCGGTACCCTCCGGGCGCGTTTCCAGTAGCTCCCGAATAATGCGCAGGATGTGCCCTCTACCTTTCTTCGGAGGTAAAAACTTCTCGATGCGGTCGCTGAACAACAGCAGACCTACTTTATCATTGTTATTGGTCGCTGAAAAGGCGAGTACGGCACAGATTTCGGTAATCAGTTCGTTTTTCAGCTGCTTGGTCGTCCCGAAAAAACTGGACTTACTGATATCAACCAATAACATCACGGTTAGCTCCCGTTCCTCTTCAAAGACTTTTACGTAAGGGTCATTAGAGCGCGCCGTAACGTTCCAGTCAATATTCCTCACGTCATCTCCGTACTGATAGTTCCGGACTTCACTGAACGACATACCCCGCCCCTTGAAGGCACTTTGGTATTCCCCGGAGAATATCTGGCGACTCAATCCCTTCGTCTTGATTTCGATGCGGCGGACGCGGCGGAGCAGTTCGGTCGTTTCCATGTGGCTAAGGTAAGAAATATCGTTTTGGGCGCGGACGCATGTGCCAGGAAAGGGATAAAAAAGCAATGCTCCTACTCCGCCAAAAATGCATTCACCTCGGCCATCAGCTCGGCTGGCTTTTCGGCGTGTACCCAGTGGCCAGCTCCGGCCACTGTGGCGAGTTGGGCCGCGGGGAACAAGGTTTCAATCAACGGCCAGTCATCTGTACTGACGTAACCACTGTTCCCTCCCCGCAGGAAAAGACCTGGACCATCGTACTGCTCCCCCATTTGCCCAACGGGACCAATCAGCTTACCGTAATGCTCCTTGATCACCGGCAGATTCATCCGCCACCGGAATCCTCCTTCAGGGTTACGCGTCAGGTTTTTCAGCAAAAAGAGTTGTATGCCCGGTTCCGACACGTATTGGGTCATGGCAGCGGCGGCAGCCTTACGGTCGGAGACCGCCAGCGGGTCGAAGGCCTCCAGGGCGGCAAAGATGCTGTCGTGGCCGGCGCGGTAGCGCCGGGGAGCGATGTCTACCACGATGAGTTGCCGCACCAATTCCGGGTAGCTTAGCGCCGTTTGCATGGCTACCTTTCCTCCCATACTATGCCCCAGCAGGATGCACTCATCAATGCCCAGCGTTTCCAGCAACTCGGCTACGTCTTCAGCCATCAGGCTGTAATCCATCTCGTCCACGTGCGGGCTACGGCCATGGTTGCGGAGGTCTACCAGGATCACCTGATAACGATCTGCCCATTTCCGGGCCAGGGTTTGCCAGTTGTCCAGCATGCCGAACAGGCCATGCATGATCACGAAGGCCGGGCCTTCTCCGTAAGATTTGTAGTTGAGCATGGTGTGGAAATGAAAATGGGCTACCAATGGTTGACCCCAATACGCGCCAGATAAAGACTGCAAGTGGTTTTACAGGCTAATAGCAACCCGAAAAAAAAGGGTGGAAGCGCCTCAGCACTCCCACCCTCGGGTATCAAGTTAATTACAGAGCTAAAAATCGCTCACTAGTATTTTACAGTCCTCCACGACCGCCACGGCCACTACGGCTAGGGGAAGCTGAGCGGCTGCTGCTCCGACTTGGAGAAGCGCTGCGGCTTGGGGAGACAGAACGCGTGCTACGGCTTGGCGTGTAGCTACGGGTGCTACGGCTTGGGGTGTAGCTGCGGGTACTGCGGCTTGGCGTTGCCGAGCGCGTGCTGCGACTTGGCGTGTAGCTACGGGTACTGCGGCTTGGCGTATAGCTGCGCGTGCTGCGGCTTGGCGTTGCGGTGCGGGTGTTGCTACGAGTAGCACGCCCCGGGGTAACGCGGGCTCCCTGAGAGGAAGGACGAACCGTGCGACGGTTCTGATCAATCCGGGTAGCTGCAGAGCGGGTTCCCTGACTGCGGCCTGCAGTACGGGTAGCTGTTGAACGACCTGCACGCGTTGCCGTGCGGTTACCTACAGTACCACGTGCCGTTTGAGGCGTTGCCGTACGGGTGCGGTTAATGCGGTTGGCGATTGAGGTCGTGTTACCACGTGGGCGGGTTGCCGTTGCACGGGTAGAGGTTACCGTATTGATGCTGTTGAAAGTATTGAAGGTATTACCACCTCCCCAAGTAGGGGGACAGGCATAACCACCGCCAAAACCACCGCCGAAACCAGCGCCAGCGAAGCCACCGCCCCAGCCGTTATTGAAGCCGCCGCCCCAACCATTGTTGAAGCCGCCAGCCCAGGCGTTGCCAAATCGGTTGAAGCCCCATGGGTTATTCCAGGAATTCCAGCGATTGAAACGGTTAAAGCGATTGAAACGGTTCCAACGGTTAAAGGCAAAGGCATTGCCGAAACCTACACGAGGACCGAAGAAACTGTTGGTATTATAAATAAGTACCGTCTGTGGGCCGCGGAAGAAGGGATCGTAGTAACCAGCGTCAACGTAGAAGGGATCGTAGTAATCGAAACCATTGAGTGGACGGCGGAAACGACGAATACGGCTTGCGTACTCATAATCATACGGCGCGTCATCGTAGTAACCATCATCAACGTACTCATCGTCGTAGTCAACGGCCTCTTCTACGTAATCGTCGTAATAATCATTGTTGGTGTAATCGTCCGGGTTGTAATAGACATCGTCATACTGCGCCGAGACGGGCGTTGCAACAAATAGCAAGGCCAGGAGGCCAAGAACTGCGGAAAAGAAATTTTGCTTGCGCATAATATTGGAGTTTGGTGTAATCCGTGAGTCTGCCACTTAATTACAATTGCTAAAGTAGTACTTTTGGCCTTCCTTTTGGTTAAGGATGGCTTAAAGGCGTCGTTAAATTCGTTAAAACGCGGTTAGACGACGCATCGCGGGTCAGATTTATTCCATTGGAAGACCTGTGGGTACCATGATCAGACAACTCAGGGTCATCACCCCGTTCAACTCATGGTTCACGGGTGCGAGAAATAAGACAAAGAATAGCGTATAGTAGTAACTTATTTGCTTTTCATCTCATTTATTGCACCTGCGTCCGCGCCCTTATAAAACGTTGAATTACAACAATTAGTTCATTATGGCAAGTGCCGTTACCCCAAGAAACGAAGACTACAGTCAGTGGTACCTCGATATTGTGAAAAACGCTAACCTGGCGTCTAATTCCGCCGTCCGTGGCTGTATGGTCATCAAGCCCTACGGCTTTGGAATTTGGGAGCTGATGCAACGCCAGCTGGACGACATGTTCAAGGAAACAGGCCACGTTAATGCCTACTTTCCAATCTTCATCCCCAAGTCATTTTTGAGCAAAGAGGCGCAACACGTCGATGGTTTTGCCAAAGAGTGTGCCGTGGTGACGCATCATCGTCTCATGAACGACCCCGATGGAGGTGGTGTCGTTGTTGATCCTTCCGCAAAACTCGAGGAAGAGCTGATTGTACGGCCTACTTCTGAAACCATCATCTGGAATACCTACCGGGACTGGATTACCAGTTACCGGGACCTTCCCCTGCTGGTTAATCAATGGGCCAATGTGGTTCGTTGGGAAATGCGTACCCGCCTGTTCCTCCGGACAGCAGAATTCCTGTGGCAGGAAGGCCATACGGCCCACGCCACCGCTGAAGAAGCGCAGGAGGAAACCCTGAAAATGCAGGAAGTCTACGCCACTTTCGCCGAAGAGTACATGGCAATGCCCGTTATCCGTGGTGTAAAAACCGAAAATGAGCGTTTTGCGGGAGCCAATAATACCTACACGATTGAGGCATTAATGCAGGACGGCAAAGCACTCCAGGCCGGCACCAGCCATAACCTCGGCCAGAATTTCGCAAAAGCGTTCGACGTGAAGTTCGCCAACGAAAACAACCAGGAAGAATACGTCCACGCCACCAGCTGGGGGGTATCCACCCGCCTCATTGGTGGTCTGATCATGACACACTCTGACGACGAAGGGCTCGTGTTGCCGCCAAAGCTTGCGCCAACCCAAGTGATTATCGTCCCAATCCCGAAGCCAAACGATGAGCTGGACGCTAAAGCCCAGGAGATCATGGCAGAACTCAAGGCACGCGGCATTCGCGTGACCTATGACCAGGACAAGAAAAAGCGCCCTGGCTTCAAGTTCGCCGAAAGTGAACTCAAGGGTATTCCCGTTCGACTTGGCCTCGGCAAGCGTGATCTTGCCAATGGCACCATCGAAGTGGCCCGCAGGGACACTAAAACCAAAGAAAGCCAATCCCTCGACGGCATTGTCGATCACGTGGTCAGCCTCCTGGATGACATTCAAAACAACCTCTTCCAGAAAGCACTTGACTTCCGGGCAGCACATTCTACCCACGTTGATACAATGGAGGAATTCCAGGCAGT
>CAZTTF010000030.1:0-2869 GCA_964616365.1 uncultured Lewinella sp.
CAAAAAAAGCAAAAGAAATTATTGATTGCATTGAGAAATTAGATTTAGATTCTTTAGAACTATTATATGCCTGTGAATACTTTTATGTTAATTTAATTGAACAAAATATAAATGGTGAACTTAATCAGTTCAGTTTTAAAAAGTTTTACGAATATTTTGAATTAGGAGACAAAGATATTTGTTCACAAATCATCCATTCACTGTCATGGAGGATTAAAGGTTTTGAAGACGAAAGATTTGAATTCCTACTATATGTTCTAAAGAGTGTAAAAAAAGCAGATATCCTTGATGGTTTTTTCAATAATTTTAAAGACCCTAAGAACTTCTTTAAATTATTTTATTCATCAATACAGTATTCTGATTTTAGAGCAAATTTAAAACCATTTTTAAATGGTTTTAATCATTTTATTAATGAGTCTTTTTTTGAAACAGAGAAACATTTACTACAATTAATTTCAACTCAAAATAAAATAATACGGACTTTAGTTTTAAAATTAATGTTAGAAGGAAATTTTAGGTCTATTGATTTACTTAAAATTGATTCTGAAAAAGAACAGCTAAGAGCTGTTGAAGCAATATTAAGTTTTCCTTACTCTTTTGACACAATACTTCCTATGTTGTTGAATTTACGAAATTCAAAATATAAAAAAGTTGTTATTGAGATTCAAAATGGACTATCTCAATTAATTATTGAAGCATACCATGGGCATTTATTAGATTGGATAAAAAAAGATATTGGAAATAGTAAAAAAGATAAAATATTCCTCAAACCTATAGAAGATGCTTATGATTATTATTGTAAAATAAAAGATATTAAGGATGCAAACAAACATTTAGACCCTTTAGAGAATGAGAGGATTTTTATTGATTTGTATTATAGTCTTGAGGATGAATTAAGAGCAGAAATGATGGACGAGATAAGAAATGGTGATAGTTCGTTCCTAAGTGAAATGACTAGTTCAGTTATTATTGTTAGAGGGAACAGTTGGAAACTGGAAGGAAAAGATGAAATAACACCATTAGGACGAATCGAAACATCTAGTGTGCTTGATGGACGCTCTTTCAAGAACCCTGATTTATTTGAAGCTAATTTAAACAATCCTCATAGTAAATTTTAAAATGGATATTAAGCCTATAATTGTAAGAAACTATCTAGAATCATTAACAGAGAGCAATGAACTAGATGTTATTTTTCCTTTACTTTTAGAATCTAAAGGTTATGTAATATTAAGTGACCCAAAATTAACTAAAGGATTACCTCAGTATGGTAAAGATGTTGTTGCAGTTGGAAAAGATTTTACTACAGGAAAAATAACAAGATTTTATTTTGAATTAAAAGGGGGAAAAGATAGGCATTTAACAAGTGCTAATTTTATTAAGAAAGATGGAGTTAAAGAATCTATTATTGAAGCTAAATATAAAAAATTCGACACATCTTATAAAGGTTTTAATAGATTACCTCTTAAAATCATTTTAGTTCATAATGGAGATCTAAAAGAAAACTTTAGAGAAGTATTCGAAGGTTTTATCAGAGATGAATTTGATGACACTAAACTCTCCTTTGAAAGATGGGGAATTTCAGAACTAGTTAAATATTTTTCTGAATATCTATTCGGAGCATATTTGCTGACAGATCAAAAAACAACCAGACTTTTTAATAGAGTATTAGTAAATCTAAATACTAATGATGGTGTTTCTGACGATTTTAGAGGTTTAGTAAATAGTCTAATAGATAAAAACGCATGGAAAAGTTATAAAAACAAGCTTCCTAGAAAGTGGGTTCAATTATTTGAATCTTTAAAGCTTATTTCTTTTATACTTTACTCTGAATCTAAAGAGTATAAAAACCTTGATATAGCTAAAAGATATTTAGAATTTTTATTATTAAGAATTTGGAATTGGATTCTTAAAAACAAATTAGAGAATGACAAGAATATCTTAAATTATTTTGGTCAATTGTTTGGTTTTTTTCGTTCCGTTCTAACAGAATATTTTATTCAGACATTAGATATTGCAGAAATTAATGATGGTCTATTTTCAGAAAAATCAGGAAGGTATGAAGAAATTGGTTATACATACAGAACCTTTGAATATTTGAAATATTTGTGTTTCTTGATTCATTTTGATTTACCCATTTCAAATACTGAAGATAAAGACAAACTATTAAAAATTTTAATTTCGATAATTCAAAACAATAATGTTAGTGCTAGACCTCTTATTGATATCCATTCTAATGTAATAGTCGATATCTTATTACTATTAATAGAAAACAACGAAAAAGAAAGAGCAAAACGATATTTAAAAGAGGTTCTTGGTTATGTAAGGTATGGTAAGGTTACATACAATAGATTACCTGATGCAAATAACAGCATGAAGAGTGTCATTAAATTCATTGTTTCTAATAGAAAACCTATATATTATTCTGATTCTACATCTCCTTTAATGACAGTTTTACTAGAGTTTGTTGCGATATTAGATTTAGAAGATGAATTTAATAAAATGAAAAAACTTGTGGAAGAATTTAAGATTGATTTAGGTTTGTTCGTACCCCATCATGGAGTTAATTCGAAGTCAAAAGAATTAATTGAAGATAAAGACAACGATTTGGAAGAGCAGTTATTTTCAAAGTCAGTAAATGATGGGTATCAATCTGAATTGCGCTTAAGTAAAATTGACATTGCTAATTATGATTTAAATAGCAAATTAAACTTCAAGGAATTCAAAGAAAAAGTGAAGTTAAGAAAAAATGAATTTAAGTATAATTATAGAACCGATAAAATAGGATTAAAACATTTAAAAAACTTAGCACACTCTTATTTTAAAACTCCATATTTTCCAGATAAATGGAGATATCTTTTATAGATAATAT
>CAZTTF010000031.1:0-6202 GCA_964616365.1 uncultured Lewinella sp.
AAGGCGTTTTCGCTCCATCGTTTTGAGTACATTGCCTACTGTTTCGTTGGGCCCGGCGGTGGTGACCCTGGTAGACATAATAGTCCGCACTTCTTCATTCATCATACAGCTAGAATTTAGTGGTTAATCGGGGGACTGCCTTTAAGTTACAACTTGTAAATGAGCTTTGCAAATGGCCTGACAGAGAACAACATGCGTTTCTAAGGCATTATATACGTGCAGACTTGTTTGGGAATATCGCCAGACAACTACCCCTGCACCTGCGGCCCCGCCTTCTGTTCCTATCAAGTCGGTGACCAACGGGCCGTAGTGCAGTCAAAAAACAAAAGCAATAGCAATGGGAGGTTATACTACCTACATTATAATCACGGTAATTTTTGCTGGCATCGGAATGGTCGTTAGCAACCGCTTGAAGAGCAAATTCAAACATTATGCTCGGCTACCGATGGCGGGGAATATGACTGGCGCACAAGTTGCCCAGAAGATGCTTGACGACCATCAAATTCGGGACGTTCGTATCGTCCAGGGTCAGGGGTTCCTTAGTGATCACTACAACCCCCAGACACGTACCGTAAGTCTCAGCCCCGAAGTTTACCAGGGGCGTAGTATCTCCTCTGCTGCCGTAGCTGCCCACGAGGTCGGGCACGTCGTCCAACACGCCAGTGCATACAAATGGCTGACGCTGCGCAGTAAGATGGTGCCGGTGGTCCAGCTGGCCAGCAAAGCCCAAAGTTTCCTCTTCATCTTTGCCTTCGGTGGTGTAGCCGGAGGCCTGGGTGGCGGCCTGCTGTTTCAAATCGCCATCGCGGCATTCATGATTACCACGGCATTTTCGCTCGTCACCCTTCCTGTCGAATTCGACGCCAGTAACCGCGCGCTGGCCTGGCTCGAAGATCGTCGTGTAACCGTTGGCGAGCAACACGAAGGCGCAAAAGACGCCCTTTGGTGGGCCGCTATGACCTACGTCGTTTCCGCGCTCTCTGCCATTACGGTATTGCTCTGGCTCATCCTGTCTTCTCGTCGCTAGAAAAAACCTAGATTACGCATTACATTTGGGGCGCTTACGCAGGTGCAAAGGAATTACCCTTTAATCAGCCGTGCGTAACGTCGCATCCCCGAAGCTGGCAAAATGCCATTTTATTATTTAAACCAACAATTCCTCCAATGGACGGATTACTCAGCGAACAGCTCGAAGAAGCACAAATGGCTATGGAAGCCGCCATCGAACACCTCGAAGGCGAATTACTGAAAATCCGGACCGGTAAGGCGAGTCCGGTCATGCTCCAGGGCATTATGGTTTCCTACTACGGCGCTCCTACCCCACTCCAGCAAGTAGGCAGCGTTACTACTACCGACAGCCGGACCCTATCGATCAAACCATTCGATAAATCCTCCATCGGCGACATCGAGCGGGCCATCTTTGAGGCCAATCTGGGCGTAACACCTCAGAACAACGGTGAATCCATCATGATCAACATTCCGCCACTGACCACGGAGCGCAGGCAGCAACTCGCCAAGCAGGTGAAAGCAGAGGGGGAAAAAGCGAAGGTTTCTATCCGCAACGTCCGTCGTGACGCTATGGAAGCTATCAAGAAAGAAGTCAAAGACGGCTTCCCTGAAGACGAAGGCAAACGTAAGGAAGAGCAAGTTGAAGGCTGGGTAAAAAGCTACTACAGTAAGGTAGATACCATGGTCGACAAGAAGAGCGTAGAGGTTACCACCCTATAACCCGCTCGAAGCCCCTTTCATCATCCCCCATCTCCGCCGTAGGAGGTGGGGGATTTTTCGTGTCGCTTCGAAAGGAAAGAATGACAACTTTCGGGGAAAAATCGGTAAGTAAAAGGGAAGGAAATGCCCGGAACTTTGCTGCAAATTATAGCAAATGAAAAGCCTTACACTAATTATTACTCTCCTCATTACCGGAGTTGCTTACGGACAATCTGACGCTAAAGCACAAGCCCTGATTCAGGAAATGGAACAGGCCGCAGGCGGCTGGGACAACCTATGGGGCCAGCGAGACGTGAGTTACACTTATGACTACGATTACCCAGGCACCGGACAGAAAGACCTGAGTACTGAGCGTTACATTTTTGAAGGAGAGCACTCCTGGGCCAAGTACACCCAGCACGATATAAACGTGATGCCCGGCGAAGCGGGCACCGTCACCCAAACCTACGTCAATGGACAACCAGCAATTAGCCACAACGGCAAGCTAATGCAGCAACCGGAACTGCTAGGAGGGACGACCTTCCTGCGCAAAGCAAATTACTTCTGGTTCACCATGTTCTTCAAGCTGGACAACCCCGGTGTCATCGCTACTCTCCGCGATCGGGAAAAGATGAATGGCACCAACTACAATGTTGTCCACATCACCTACGACCCAGCGGTTACCGGAAAAGAAGCCAACGATGAGTACATCCTGTACATCAACCCTAAAACCAAGCTGGTAGATCAGTTTTATTTTTCCCTGCCGGCCATGGGCGTAGGCGCTCCCGTCATCCTGATGGAAGTAGACTACGAAACTATCAACGGCCTGGCCATTCCGACAAAACGACGCATCTTCCAACCAGGAGCCGATGGTCAGCTTCCCCCTCAACCACAACTTGTGCAAACCCTGACCAACATCAAGTTTAACAACGGTTTCAGTCCGGAAGATTTCATGCTTAAATAATTCCTCTTTCATCATCACTTCCGGCGCGGTCGTGGGCAATGGCACGGCACTACATTTCGCCTGTCTTACACTTACTTATTTTATGAGTTAAGTGACCACGGCCGCGTCTTTTTTTAATGTGTACTTATCCTGGCTCGGCACTTGGAGGAGCGTGGTCAAAAATCCTACCTTCGCCCTATGCCTACCCCCGCCGAATACTACGCCCGCTCCAAAGCCTACCTTGCCGGAGAAATTACCGCTCCCTCCTCCGGGCAGATCACTGAACTGGCTGATCTGCTCCGCTACCACGAATGGCGGTACTACGTTCAGGACGACCCCGTACTGAGCGACTTTGAATACGACAGCCTCTACAAGCAGCTAGAAGCTTTGGAGGCTAAACACCCCGACCTGGTCACCCCCGACAGCCCAACGCAACGCGTTGGCTCCGACCTCGAAGGCGATGCCGTCAGTGTTCCCCACCTCGTCCCCATGCTCTCGCTCGGCAACAGCTATAACGCCGACGACTTACAGGAATTCGACAAGCAGGTGAAGCGGATGCTAAACATGGAGGAGACGGCTCCACTAGCCTACGCCGTGGAACCTAAGTACGACGGCGGGACGATCGTCCTGGTATACGAAAACGACCAGCTGGTCCGCGCCGCCACCCGCGGCAACGGTACCCTCGGCGAAGAGATGACCCATAACGCACGCGTGATCCGCTCCATCCCCCTTGCGGCCAACTTCAGTAAATATGGCTTGCAAAAGGTGGAAGTTCGCGGAGAAGTCATCATCCGCAAGGACCGCTTCGTGGAGATGAATGCCCAGCGCGCGAAAGAGGGCAAAACCCTCTACGCTAACCCCCGTAATACCGCCACCGGCGGTATGCGTATGAAAAGCCCTAAAGAAGTAGCCGATCGTAACCTCGAGGCCTTCATCTACTCCTTCGGCTACGGCGTTGACGCCGAGGGGAACGACGCGCTGCTGGCCCTCGGCACGCACACCAAAGCCATGGACGTGCTAACGGAACTCGGCTTTAAGGTACCCGCCACCGGCTACGAACGGGAGCACACCAAAGACATTGCCGGCGCTGCGGCCTTTTGCGCCAAATGGGAAACCCAACGCGAAGCCTACGCCTACGAGATTGACGGTATGGTCGTCAAAGTAGACGACCTCGTATTGCAGGAACGGGCCGGCTATACCAGCCACCACCCCCGGTGGGCCATAGCCTATAAGTTTGCCGCGAAGCAGGCGACGACTGTGCTGGAAGACGTAGAATACCAGGTGGGTAAAATTGGGACCATAACTCCCGTTGCAAAGACCTCGCCAGTCCAGCTAGCCGGGGTTACCATTTCATCGGTGAGCCTGCATAACGAAGACTTCATCCGAGACAAAGATCTCCGCCTGGGAGACAAAGTCCTGCTGGAAAGGGCCGGTGACGTCATCCCCTACATCGTCAAGCCACTGGAAGACTTGCGGGACGGTAGCGAGCAGCCCATTGTCTGGCCCACCAACTGCCCGATCAATACCACCGAGTTCCCCATAGCGTTGGTGCGTACCGAAGGAGAGGCAGCCTGGCGCTGTCCTGACTGTGTATGCGGCAAGCAAGACCTTGCCCGGATCATCTTCCACGTCTCTAAAGCAGCCATGGACATCGACGGCATGGGCAAACGCTACGTCGAGCTCTTCCACGCTAAGGGCTGGCTCAACACCATCGCCGACGTTTACCGCCTGCCTTACGAATGGATCTCGGTGCTGGAAGGCTTCGGAAACAAGTCGGCCGACAACCTCAAAGCAGCCGTTGACAAAGCAAAGCAGAACCCGCTTTGGCGTGTCCTCTACGGATTGAGCATCCACCATTTCGGTAAGAAAGCGACCCAGCTCATTGCCCAAAACATCGATCACATTCTCGACCTGAAAGATTGGGACGAAGCGCGCTTCACTAACATCAAGGATATCGGCCCTACAGTAGCACAAAACGTTATGGCCTGGTTTGCCCAGGAGAAAAACATCGCCATGCTTCAAGAGCTGGAGGAACTAGGGGTAAACGTTCGTCCGACGGACGAAGACCGGCCGGCCCCGGAAGTTACCGAAGGTCCGTTTGTTGGAAAGTCCATGCTATTCACCGGCTCCCTGCAACAGATGAGCCGAAAGGAGGCGCAGGAGAAGGCAAAGGCCGCCGGCGCCAGAATTGTCTCAGCCGTTAGCGGCAAGCTCGACATTCTGGTAGTAGGCGAAAAACCGGGCTCCAAACTGAAGAAGGCACAGGCGCTCGGCACGGTGGTGGTGATGACGGAGGCGGAGTTTTTGGCGGAGTTGTAGTGATGGCCTCACTCGTTGGTTAGTATTAAAATAACCAAGCCGTTTTGCGCGCTAGCTCCATAAAGGAACGTCTCCACCGCCCCCTTCCCAAACACCCGGATCATTTTAAGCTGATCCGAGCGATATTTAACTAGCTCTTGCAAATCAACAACGGATCCATTCATTACAATCAACGGCATTGGGTTACCAGGGAAGTTACTGTATGAAGGATATAACCCCCTTGGTACTGATGGGTTCCAGCTATAGTCCGGAAGCGGATTGGAGGTAGTGTCTATCTGATAGCCGAGTTGAAAGGTGATAATTGAGTCGACTCGCTCTCTTAAATCCGACCGTTGCGCCGACAGCGAGTGCAGGTTAAGTAAGAGCAAAAGCAGCCAAAACATCCTTCTCATGGTTTATTTCTTTAGACAGCGGTGCTCCACACAAGCTAAGAGTTACCTGCCTCAGACTCCGTAGGAGTCCAACCTATCATATCCCCGGATGGAGTAGCAGGCAATGCCTGCGGCGTAATCCGGGGGCTACAGTCACGCGAGCTAATGCTTGCGCAACGAGAGGTCGGGCAGGCGGAGCCTGCGACGTAATCCGGGGGCCAGGGCCGGGCGGCTGAAGCCGCCGCTACAACAACGCCGTCAACACCTCCAGCTCATCCTCCCGCAACTCCCGTAACTCCCCCACTTCCATATCCGCGAGGCGGACATTCATGATGCGAATACGTTTCAGTGTCCGGACTTCATACCCCAGGTATTCACACATGCGCCGAATCTGACGATTAAGGCCCTGGGTAAGGATAATCCGGAATTTTTTGTGACCCAATTTTTGCACCTCACAACGCTTGGTCACTTGCCCCAGCATTGGAATGCCATTACTCATCTTATGCACAAAAGTCCGGTTGATCGGCTTATCCACCGTCACGATGTATTCTTTCTCGTGGGCGTTTTCTACCCGGAGTATTTTGTTTACGATGTCACCATCGTTGGTCAGAAGCAGTAAGCCCGTCGAGGGCTTATCCAGACGGCCGATCGGGAATATCCTTTGCGGATACTTGAGGTAATCGATGATATTGGTTCTGTCTCTCCGGTCGGTCGTACAGGTAATGCCGGGGGGCTTGTGCAACGCGAGGTAAACCGTTGGAGGCTTGGCGTTGAGGGGTTTGCCGTCCAGCAGGACAACGTCTCCCTCAGCTACCCGGTTGCCGCGTTTAGCCACCACTCCGTTAAGGGTAACCCGGCCGGC
>CAZTTF010000032.1:0-35553 GCA_964616365.1 uncultured Lewinella sp.
GAGGTTACGTTCTGGTCGAAGGCCAGGTTGTTGTTCGTCAGGTCGAAGGTGGCCAGGCCGCAAGCGTCCGTCGCACCGTTGTCCACGTCGGCCGCAAGCACCGTCGCTACACCGTTAGCATCCAATGCTACCGTAACGTTCTGGCAGTCCAGCGCCGGAGGCGTCTGGTCCACAATCGTTACCGTACAGTTCGCCGTGCTTGTAGTACCAGCTCCATCTGTCGCCGTCAGCACTACCGTTGCCGTGCCCACGTCGGCGCAGCCGAAGGTGGTCGCCGGGCTTGTCTCCGTCACACTGCAGTTGTCCGTACTGTTGGCACCTGCGAGCGCGTCGGCTGCTAATGTGCCGTTGCCGTCACTGTCCAGTACTACCGTAGGAGCGGTGTCGGGACAGATGGCGACCGGCGCTTCGGTGTCGTTGATATTGACAACGACATCTGGTAATATGCGCGTACAGCCGTCTGATAGATCTGTAATACGAATGTTTGACAGGGTCACAACTCCACCAAGTACAGCATTAAAATCAATCCCGTTGGCATAGGTAAATGAAGCCTCTGAACTGATGGATGAGAAAGTAAAGCCACCAGAGACCGTACCATTGTCGTCTGTAAGATCTGCGACCAGATCAAAGGAATTGCCTGTTACTCCAAGATCAGTAAACGTGTAAACAATCAAGCCGTCGGGGCAAACTTCAGATGCATTAGCGGTGAAGGTCACATTTGGACCGTTATCAGTACCAACCAAGCGTTCATCCACCCCGTTGCCACTAAAAATATTATTGGCGACCAGGTTTCCGCAAGTTTGAGGGGAATTGTCACGGCCAAAGTAATCGTCGACAATATTATTCTGGTTTCCATCTCCAGGATAAGGCGTATGACCTGCCTGTTGCTGGATACCAACATCGTTATTATTCAGGGTATTGTTCTCTACCGTATGGTTCAATCCGCCAACGACAATACCGAAACCATCACTATCTGAAGATTGCTGGTAGCCAGCTATTGTGTTTCCACGGACGACTACACCAGTCGGGATGTCCACATTACCTGCGAGTACGCTTCTACGCATGATGGCGACACCTGCTAAGTCACGAAGGTCGGCAATGGCGGCAGTGAGTGAAATGTTGTTGTTCTCTATTACAATACTGCCATCTCCGGAGTCAAGACCACTTCCATCGGGATTCTTGACCTCTATACCGAAGCGGCCGTTGTCCGTAATTGTGTTGCCACTGATCACGTTGGGACCAGCACCAGAAGTAAGCCCAACGGCACTCATGCCACTATCGCCTACATTTTCTACTGTGTTGCCCGTCATTGTTACACCGGAGGCCGTACCATCCTGCAGTTCTATACCGCAACAGCCACTGATGTCGTGAACGTAGTTATCCGAGATCGTGATATTCTGCTTGAAACCGTTCCAAACAACGATACCCCGACCGTTAACACCTGCACCCGACACTTCGGAGTTGGTGATAGCAACGCCGTCGACATCACCGTCGACGTAAATTCCACCACGACCTGGAGTATTTATGATACAAACGTTATCGATGGATAAGCCATCGCCTCCCGCTAAAACCCGAATACCAGCATCGTTGCTGCCGCCGTTGGTGTTTTGCACCGTCAGGTCACTGATACTAACGTTAATAATATTTGCGGGTACAGATATACCGCGGGCCAGAGTTCCACCACCGTCAATGATGGTATTGCTGCAACCCTCACCGATTAGGGTCAGGGATTTATTGACCGTCACCTGTTCGTTATAAGTCCCGGCTCCAATGATTATGAAGTAACCATCAAGGGTAGTCGCAGCATCTATTGCATCCTGAATACTGTTGTAGCTATTCTGAACAACTCCTGTTGTAGCCGGATTGTCATCATAAACAACTACCGAGCAGTTAACCAGAGTAGGGGTACCTCCAGTGGCAACAGGGCCATCGTAAAATGGGCAGACATTTACCCCCTCGATAATTGGATCCCCGGATCCATTACCGAAGCCGGAAGGCCCATCGGCAGCCCCCCAGTAATTATTTGGGGCCTGAACAATTGGTCCGGTCGTACTTACACCTGTGGTATTACCAGCGATATCATTTTCCATTACGGTGACTACACTGGCGTCAGTATTATCAAAACCGACAACAACGCCGTTGGAGTTATTGCCAATGACATTATTCGTAATCGTAGCCGTAGTACCAGGGCCGAAAAACGTCGATACTAGAATACCCGCGGAGACAGAAGCATCTGATGAGGCTACTCCAAGGTTATTTGAAATATTATTGTCATCCACCGTTACTACAGCACCCGCACTGATATCAAGGGCATAGTCTAACCAATCTCCTGCACCTTTCCCCAGGTAAGTATTATTACTGAAGGTAGAGCCAGTTATCGTGTTACCGAAATACAGTGCTCCAATTCTTCCGATCTCGTTGAAGGTAGAATTGGAAACATCGACATTACCAGTTCCAAAAGCAGCAATTGCAGTTCCTTGATAATTAATTGAAGGGTTATACTTGATTTCCGTGAAATTCACATTATCCACACTCCCTGCTCCCCGCTGGCGAATGGCCTGCCATACCAGCCTGCCAGTACCATCAATTGTAATGTTTCTAAGGTCAAAATTTATTCCGCTATTGACGAGAATAAATCCACGAGTATCTCCCGAAGTTCCAGTGTTGACACCCGGTCTAAGAGTGGTATTTGCGGGTCCCGTTCCTTCCAGAATAATATCCTTACCTACTATTATCTGTCCTGGCTCTGTAAAGTCGGCAGCAACGACACGGATAACGTCTCCTGAAGTTGCGTTATCGATAGCATTTTGAACACTAGGGTACCCAAGTCCGGAAGTAACATTAAGTACTGGGGCTGCAGGTATCGCAATACTCTCCGTCAACTGCTCCACGTTACCGTTGTGGATCAGGGTTACCCGAACGTATAGGTCCTGGCCGTAAACCGGCGTTAACCAGCCAGTACTTACTGTTCCTCCGGCGGTATTAGGATTTGTGCTGGTACTAAGCCCGGCAACCGGAACTTCGAAAATACCATTACCAAAGTCAGGATAGCGATCCCCATTACCCGTATTATTGAGGTAGCGATCGAAGTATTTTGATTTGACCAGGTCATTGCCACCCGCTGTTTGCAGGTATACCGGGTTACCACCATCAAGATAGTAGTATTCCGTGATGATGTCATCGCCCAGGTCAAGGGCCGCAGCCTTTATGTCAGCGGCTACGCCGCTGACCAGAGCGGCCTGCAGCGCGGCATACTTTGCCTCAATCGCAGCCAGGTCTGCAGGGTCCGCCGGATCGAGACCGGGAACAGGGTAAATCATCGTCGAGTTATCCGTTGTATTGAACGTAACTACGACATTCTCGGAGGAAGCGGTGTAACTGAGGTTAAGGTTATCCAGCCCTGCGTGTACACCGGTACAGCTGTATCCCGCTGCCACTGGATCAATGATATTGTTAGTTAGGTACTCAGTGAAATCAGTACCCGCTCCATCCTTCGTGAAAATCTTACCCGTAAAGCTAAAGTACTCAGCCACCAGCTCGCTGTAATCAGCGGAACCAAACCAGTTACAAGACAATTCGGCTACGCCACCGTCGGCTGATGGTACATAGTTCGCCACAGCATAGCCCAGGCCTGCCGTAGATGATGGCCCGTAGACGTAAGTACTAGCATCAAAGCTATTATTCTCCACCGTCACCGTTCCGACAAAGCGGTTGTTCTCAAACTTCAACCCATTAAGGTCATAACCACCGCCTGCTCGGTCAGCTAACTTGTGGCCAGTCAGGTCCGTAACAGTATTGCCAGATACAACAGCGTTCTCAGTGTTGCCCTCCAGGCCAATTCCCGTAGCAATAAAGCCCTCCAGATCATTGATCGTATTACCCGAAATCGTTGCATTCACCACCTTACCGGTTGTCGTCAAGTAGCCGGAACCTCCACCTACGTTAACCTGAATACCGTAAGCAATTTTGCCCGTTGGCCAGGTCGCCGTATTGACATTCAGATTATCAAGTACGTTATCCGTGATATTCAGACCGGTCAAGACGCCCGTGGTCGTAGACTGGAGAATGCCAATTCCACTAAGGCTAAAGCCGCTCAGGTTTACACTTCCGATGTTCTCTATACAGTTGTTCGCAATCGTGACGTTACTGGAATTGGAAGATCCAAGCACATTGACAATGGCGTGGACATTACCTCCTCCCGTCAGGTTGGTACCGATGTCGTTGATCTTATTGAATGAAACCGTGACGTTCGAGCGATTGCTCAATGACACAGCATTACGCGCATCCGGTGCCGTTATTTCTACACCATTTAGCGTAACCCCATCGGCAGCGATAATGACCGGCACACCCGTAGCCGGAGCGATGATGGCCTCTGGCGCAACGCGGGAACTACAATCCTGATTTGCATTGGGTCCCAATATCGACACCGCCTCATCTACCAATACGTTCTGATCGTAAGTCCCACCTTCCAGCAGGAGGATGTCTCCTGCATCAGCATAAGAGATTGCAACATCAATATCATCGATAATTGGTCCACCAAGTCCTGTGTAGTTTACAACAAAGAGCGTATTGGCGACATAGGTTACTCTACCATTTCTACCGTAGCGTCCACGATGGAAAGTGCCAAGTTCTACCAGGAACATTGTCGCGACAGGTACTGCGTTTAACGGTGTCCCACTTAATGATCCTGCACTAACATCCAGACGGAACGAAGGGTCTACATTGGAAAGATTGAAATAAGCACTTCCAGGTGCCCGGTAATCATTTGCCCCAAAGGTGTAAGCCCCTGTAGTGGGGTTGGTTCCACCAAAGGAGATATGCGTACCGTTGTTGTCGAATGTATTCCCCGCCAAAGAGACTCCCGCATTCATATCGTCAATGTTCAGCGCTGTGCGGCAGTTTTCGAACACATTATCATTGAGCATCACGGTGCTGGCGGCAGCGTTCATATATATCCCCGAGTTCCAGGTTGTATGCCCACTGAACAAGCCCCCGACAGTACTACCGGTAAAGCGGTTATTTGCGATGGTTTTGGGGCCAGCACCAGCAGACGTAGTAATTGCCCGAATCCCCGCGCCGGGAGTTGAACCATCCCGGTTAAAAATGTTATTCCGAATATTGACCGTGCTGGCTCCGCCCAGAAGCAGTACGTTAGCTACAGCGTTCGTCTGGAACACTTCAAAACCATCAAGCGTGACGGTAGCAGCGCCAGTGATTGATACCGTTCCGTCAACAAGACGGGTCTCAGTACTCCTTACTCCGACATTAGGATCTACACCTGCATTATTGCCGATCAGGGTCAGGCTTTTACTGATGGTAATATTCTCCGTGTACGTACCTGCAGCTACATCTATAACATCGCCGTCTGTAGCTTGGGCTATAGCGTAAGCCAGCGTAGCGCAGGCTACGGTAGAACAATCTCCTACATCAGTTCCAGCAGGATTAACAAATCGGTCCTGGGCATGCAGACTCAGATTAATAGCAAGCAATAGCGCTAATGCACAGCAATACTGTGCAAAGGTTTTGGGGGTGTTCATCTTATTATATTTCAGGAAGTTCAAGCAAATTTCAAGATAGCTCATCCCAAGCTAAATCTTGTTGCCAATATTACAAAAAACAGACCAGACAAACAAGTATAAAGGTCTATGCTACTCAACTATCGTAAAGTCTATTCTTTTTAGATGCTTCGAGTCGCTAAACGAGGTTTTTTCCGGCTACTCCAAGCCAAAACAATGCGTTGCACGAACTCCGCCTTTATTTTGTAATAATTCATGCCTGTACTAAAGACAGGTAAAACCTTGGCTACCAAACATCCCGATGTCTAAAAAAGACCGGGATTACATCATTTTACTTAGCAGTAAAAAGCCGGATAAGATAACGATTGGGACGACGGCTGCAAATATGAGGGAGAGGAAGAGATCATCGAGCAAGAGGCGCGGCCGCAGGTGCAAGGGGAGTGTCATAAAACCGCAGCGAGATGCATGAGTACTCTTCGCCTTTACTAAATAAAAAAGCCCCTCGGCCAATAACCGAAGGGCAAATAATATGGTATGTCAGAAAGCTTTCTCATAGCGCTGCCGACCAGTGTTACCATCTGGCCGAAGCAATTTTCTTGGAGGGCGGCATGCCCAAACGCAGCCCAGGCTGCATTTTCAGTGGATAAAAGTATTCCTTTTCGGCCACCCAACCAAAAAGCCACCGTGATTTTCCCCTATTCACAACCCCATGGTTGTGGGGCGAGTGGTTATACCACCAGTTTCCGGGTTAAATGCTGATAGCTCTGGATAAAAATTTCACCTGCCAGCTACTGCTACACTTCGCCCTAACGCCCCCGGAATTATCTTGCGCTAAAATTTACCCCTACAACCATGCGCACCTACCTCTCCCTGCTCCTAATACTAATACTTGGCACCTGCGTCCGCGCCCAAACCCAAGACGCAATGAAGATCGCCGAAGCATCGGCGCTACTGCAATCTGGGCCGATGCTTGGTTACTGCGAACAGCGCGAAGTACTCGTCTGGGTACAGACCAATGCTCCGGCAACCGTACAAATCGCCTACGTAGATGATGCAGGCAACCGCTTTTTTACGGAGAAGCACCACACTACTAAGGCAGATGCCTTCACCGCAAAGCTGATTGCCGACGAGGTACAACCAGGCCAGCATTATACCTACGAAGTGAGGATTAATGATACGCCCTTGAAACTGGATTACGCCACCGAGTTCACCGCCCAACCAATTTGGCGGTGGCGGAATGACCCGCCGGACTTCACCGTTGCCCTGGGCTCCTGTACCTACGTAAACGACGAACCTTATGACCGCCCGGGGGATGGCTACGGCAGCGAATATGAAATCTTCACGGCCATTCATGCTGACCGGCCAGACCTAATGGTCTGGCTCGGTGACAATATGTACCTCCGGGAACCCGACTGGTATACCCGCACCGGCTATTTCCACCGCTACACCCACACCCGCTCCTTGCCTGAGATGCAGGCCTTACTGGCCAGTACCCACCATTATGCTACCTGGGACGACCACGACTACGGCCCCAATAATCCGGACCGCAGTTGGGTCCATAAGGAACTCGCCAAAGAAACATTCGACCTCTTCTGGGGCAACCTGACCAGTGGGCTATCAATCAATGAAGTAACCACCGGATCAGCGGGAATCACCTCTACCTTCCGGTACAATGACACCGACTTCTTTCTCCTCGACAACCGCTCCTTCCGCACGCCAAATGATCAAAAACAAACCAGTAACAAAACCCTGCTGGGCAAAGCCCAGCTGGAATGGCTGATCGAAAGCCTTATTTTCAGCAATAGCCCCTGGAAAATGGTCTGCCTTGGCGGGCAGGTACTCACCGATAGCGGGCGCGGGGAAAGTTACCTGAGTCTTGCGCCGGAGGAGCAAAAATATTTACTCCGCAGGATCAACGAAGAGCAAATTTCCGGTGTCGTTTTCGTCAATGGAGATCGTCATCACACCGAAATGTCGGAAATGAAGCTTCCCAATGGGAAGATGGTCTACGACATTACTATTTCTCCCCTTACAGCCGGAACCGGTAATGGCCGCAACGAGGTAAACAGCTTTCGGGTACCCGGAACACTCGTGACGGAGCACAATTACGGTATGCTCCGTTTCTCGGGACCACTCAGCGCGCGTAAGCTGCAACTGGACGTTTACAATACTGCAGGAGATAAGCTATGGGGGAGAGCGTTGAAGCAGGAATAGCTGGGAGCTGGGAGATAGGAACTAGGAGCTGGGAGCTGGGAACTAGGAGCTAGGGACTAGGAGCTAGGAGAAGGGACTAGGAGCTGGGAGCTGGGAGATAGGAACTAGGAGCTGGGAACTAGGAGCTAGGAGCTGAGAACTAGGAGCTAGGAGAAGGGTGCTCCGCCGGAGACTTCCTAAGGAATGATGGCGTCTTTAGGTGGATATTGTTGGAATAGGGCATACCCTGTCCCTACAAATCGGGCAAGATACTCCCGGGTTCCTTGAGGGGCCCAGTAAATACTGGCAGCACACCCTAGGAGCGAGGGAAAGTTCTAAATGCCAGGGAGCCAGACCACCTTTCAGGCGACCTGGCTCCCTAATAGCTAACGCATATTAGTTAGTTACTAGCTACTTATGCCTAGCATCTAAACACTAGTCGTTAAACACCTCAACGTCGCGGTTCTTCACCACGAGATCGGTGAACTTACCCTTGAAGCGAGTGGCTTTAACGATGTGGTTGTCAATCCAATGGTAGTTACCGCCACGGGGCTTCCCCATGAGCATGGAATGCCACTTGAAATTATGCTTTGCGAGCCACTCTTCGGTGATCTCACGATGCTCCTCAGTACGGCTGGTAAAAAAGGTGATGATGTGGCCTTCGTCGTACCACTTATTTACAATACGTAGTGCATCGGGGTAAGGGAGGCAGGTGCCCATCCGCTCTGGCTCCTCGTTCGGGATATCATCACAGATGGTGCCATCAATGTCAATCAGGAAGTTTTTCACACCGGCAGCCAGGACCGGGCTGATGAGTTCGCCTTTTTCGTTGAAGGTTTCCTCGAGGCTTTTGTCGGTAGTTTCCATGTCAGGAGAAAGTTTTTTTGACGTGTGGTTGGGGTCTGATTGGCTAGAGAGATACAAAGGTACGGCTTAGATTCGGAGCCACCCAGCTGAAAAAGCGGAGAGGAAGTCTTAAAGTCGTTTCTTTACGGCCTCAAACGTGTTAATTATGTTAGAAGTTGTCTTGGTTACCGGAGCCTCTTCCGGTGTTGGCGAAGCCCTGGCCCCGATGCTCGCCGAGAAAGGGTATACCGTTTACGGGATGAGCCGCCGGAGCGTAGACCTTCCGGGCGTGACAGCCGTTCCGGCTGATGTTAGTGATCCCGATGCGATTGCCGGTGCGATTGAGCGCATCCTGGAAGAAACCGGACGCCTCGACGCCGTACTCCACTGCGCCGGGATTGGCGGCGCAGGCCCGGCAGAGCAAATGCCCTCAGAGCGTGCCCGCCGGATTATGGAGACCAACTTCTGGGGCAGTTGGAACCTCTGCCAGGCGACCATCCCCCACCTCCGCAAAAGCCCGAACGGGCGCTTACTCCTCGTAGGCAGCATCGCTGGCTTTATGGGAATCCCCTTCCGGAGTGCTTACTGCGCCAGCAAAGCAGCGTTGAAAACGCTCTCAGACAGCCTCCGGCTGGAGCTCCAGTACACCAACCTGCAGGTAACTACCGTCTGCCCCGGAGACATTGCCACGAACTCCATCGCTACCCAGTACCGCCAGCCAGCAGAGGATATTGACCCCGTCTATCAGGCCAGCTACCGCAAGGCGGACGAAGGCATGGCCGCTAACGTTGATCACGGTATGGACGCAAAAACCGTAGCAGAGGCAATGTATAAGATCATGAACAAAGCCAACCTCAAGCCCTACTACGTCATCGGAGAGCCGCTGCAAAAAGCGAGCACGGTGGCGAGCCGCTTGTTGCCCGGCAGGCTGTGGGAGAAGGTCCTGAGTAAGTACTATTCGTAACCTCAGGCTTACTGAAAGTCAGTGTAGAAACGCTTAAATACCCTCATTAGTCAAGCAGACCAGCCAGTAAACCTCTTTACCTGCTTAGGGAATGACTTACCACGAATATCCACCCTCCGATGCGCTACCTTGCTCTTTTACTCCTCCCATTCCTTGCGGCCTGTTCCTCCCCGGCACCCGCGCCCGCGCCTGAAGTCATCACCAAGCTCCCCTACTCCACCAGTTCGGACTCTGCCTACCACTATTTCCAGCTGGGCTGGCGCCAGATTATGGATGAAGGCCGTTACGGGCAGGCAGAAGTCTCCTACCGGAAAGCCCTGAGCTTTGATCCCGACTTTCTGATCGGTAAAGCAACACTGGGTCGTCTAACGCTTGACACGCTTGAGCGGCAACGCATCGAAGCGGAGTTAGTGGGTGCTGGAGACAAGCTACCCGATACTGAACGTCAACTATTGGAGCTGTACACCAATTTTGTCCGTTTCACCAACCTCCGGGATCACAGCCCTGCCGCTGCCCGCGAAATGTTGGTCGGGGTCTTACCCGCAGGTCAAAAAGCACTTGGTCGGGCAGTCCACCAATTTGCGGACGAGCCCTACCTGAAATCAGAATACGTCGAATTGATCAATTCCAACCAAGGACCGGAGGCGGCGCTGGACAGTTTCCAGGTACTCACCAGTATGAGGCATCAGGACAATCCCTTTCTTATCGGTTTTGCCGCCACCCTGGAAGCTGAGAGAGGTAATTTCGACGAAGCCCTCCGTCTGGCTGGCGACTTGGAGAAGGTAATGACGGATCCGCTCGCGCCTAAAGTCCCTGCAGTCTATGCCGACATTTACCTGACGATGGACAGCTTAGAGCGTGCACACACCTACGCGCTCAAGGCCACCAGCCTTGACCCGCGCAACCTCGATGCCAGCCGGCTGCTGACCAGGATTGAAACGAGAATTGCGCAGTAAGTAGTTACCCCAATCATTGAGGGTGACCATGAAGTAAGAGCAACGCTAAAGTTTGGTACCGCTGTAGGGTTTAGCCGTACAACTCCTCAACTACCTGCGTGGGCTGAAAGCCCATCTTCAGCAACCGGTCTTTGGCCTCATCCACCATCACGGCCCAACCACAGAGGTAAAACCTGACATTCTCCGGCAAGTCAGCGTAGTCTTGCTCATACACCGGGTGGACATAGCCTGCCGAAAACTCTGCTGCGGGGGTATCCTTAGGTTCTTCCTCCCGGCTCAGGGCTACGGAGTAGCGGAAATTATCGAAGCGCTGTGCCAGGTCCGCAAACTCTGCCAGATAAAGGATATCCTGACGGGTACGGCAGCCGAAAATGAGGTGAAAATTAACCTTCTCGGTACGCAGGCGCTGCTGGATCATTGCCCGAAAAGGAGCTACGCCCGTACCGGTACAGATCATGACAACATCGTGGGTTAAAGGCCCTTCCGGCAGCGTAAAAACTCCGGCGGGTTCTTTGGTCAGCACTTCCGTGCCTACTTCTGCCTCATAGAAGAGAAAACCCGTGCCCTTCCCTTCGGGAAGGCGGACAATGCAGAGCTCCGCCTGATTGGACCCGTCGGGTGCAGCCGCGATCGAGTAGCTCCGCCAACGTTCGCGGCGACGCTCACTAATAGGTAGGTCTAAGGTCAGAAACTGGCCGGGCCGGTATTCAAGCGTGTCCCGATCGGGCAACTCCATCCAGAAGCTACGGACGGTTGGTGTGCGCTGAACGATGCGGCGAATTACGGCAGGTTTCCATTTAGGCATACGGAAGGAGTTGTTGCAGGGGTGCAGTTGTTGCAGGGGTGCAATTGTTGTAAGTGTTGCCAGGGGTGTTTCGTTACACTAACACCATCTGGTTGTAAGGAATAACCGTTGCGAAGCCACGCTCGTTGAAATAACGCGTCACTTTTTCGGGGCTTTCTTCGCTGAGGGCCCAGAAGAAGTCTCCTCCCCAGGCACCCAGGCTTTTAAGCTGGCCGGAGAAGTCAGGAAAAAGGGCTTCCTGAATGGGGTCCTCGTCAATAATCTCCGCAACGAGGGTTTCGTGCTGTTTAAGGATTTGGGCGGCGGTGCGCAGGTCCAGGGTTGGGGACGAAAAAGCAAGAGAGAGTGCATGGATCTCCTGCCGCTCCCGTTCCGAGACTTTAGCGTTTCGGTACGCCCGGATGCCTTCTCTGCTGTTCTGTTTTTGATTGCGGTAAACGAAAACGGTGTTTTGTGCCCAGTCAGGATACCAGGTTAATGGCTGTACCTGAGGGCCGGTGCGCTCGTAGAGGATGGGGGTATTGTTTACGGCACAAGCAAGGTCATAACCGCTGCCCCCGAAGGTTGCCTCGAGTAGTTTGTAGGGATCTACTTGCAGGAGCTTCGCCAGACAGGCTACCAGCGTTGAGCTGGAGCCTAAACCCCAGTGACGATCGAACTCCAGCCTGGTGGTGATGGTGTGTCCGGAGAGTTGTCGGGTACAGCCAGGCCGGAGTTCCTCGGCCGCGTGTAGCAGCTGATTAATCCTTGCCCTCACATCATCACACGGCACCGGCGACCGCGCCCAATCCGTCGGCTTAAAAGCCCCGGAAAACCACGCTTCGCCGGTAGCAGAAAATGCTTCCCATTGCAGATTATCTCCGGAATGAGGCGCTACCGAAAGCGTCTGTCCTAAACGTGTTGGCACAGCCATTCCTGCCACACCATCCAGTACAAAATACTCGCCGGTCAGCAGGAGTTTACCGTTGCCACGAAATGTCTTGGTCATGCGGGGAAGTTTGTCTCCACGAAGGTACGCAACCCGGGGGCGCTATCTTTCTCTACGTGCAGAACTCTTACTCTCCCACGCTTCAACTTTAAGCGTAAGACTAACGCATTACTTCGGGTTGTTAGCTTAGCTTCTCGGACCTCTTCCAACTGAATGACTTTTGCCCAGCTGTAGCGTAGGGAAAAACCGATTACCAAAAGATGCATGATCAGCAAGACCAGAAAAGACCAGTAGAGAAATCCCTCCTCCGGCGAAGAACGGTAAAGCTCTGCTCCAAAAAACATGGAGCCAAGCACTCCTGCCAGGAGCAAGCCTCGATACGCGCTGGCAGTACGCGCATCATCAATAGTGATACTCGTTTCACCCAATACTGCCGTTCCTTTACTAATCAAGCGAATGGTATCCATGCTTAGGAGAAGTTAGCGGCAACAAAAGTCCTGAAGGTCTTAGCGTGGTCATACTTTGCCCGGATATTGCGTCGCTTCCCGTTTCTGAGTTTCAGGGATAGGGTTGCATTTTGGTAACCAGTCATTACCTTTGCTGACTTTACTTCATCTAACCATATCATAGACTGAAAACTTGTCGTCCAAATACGAAGCGGACCAACGATCAGGTGTGCCACCAGAACAAACAACCACATCCAATTGATCAGGCCTGTAATCTGAAAATCATCTGCGGCTAAAAACAGGATACTCGTAGGCACCCACAACAGGGATGACGCCAGAAAGATCCAGTCATTCCGACGTTCCTTTTTATCGTCGATCCGAATGTACTCCTGATTAAATTCAGCCGATCCACCGCTAGCTAATTCAATAGTAAGGGTCATAATAAGAAAGGGTAATGGTACTTAAATGAACACGAGGCTGGGCAACAATGCTTGGTTTCTTCCTGTTGAAGCGGGCCAAACAAACTTGACAATCACGAGAGGTTATCGCATGACAGTCAGCTCCTTGCATTATTGACTTATCCGAACCTGACGCTAAAGTTAACAACAACATCATGCCTCCGGTTGTCTGGTCCAGCCTTCCGTTCGTCGAAAGCTACAGCTGTTTTTTTGACCACTCCCCATTGACCAGCATGGGTCGCCCATTTAACTGGATGGGATGTTTTGGGAGTTTCATCGAACGGGAATATTCCACCGCAGGATTTTCGATCCGGTTAATCACCGTTTCAGACAATAGCATGTCCATGTCCGCCTGAAAACTAAGCGTCCGCTCTAAAAGTACACGCTTTTCTACATCGGACAACTGGTAGGTATAACTGTACCCGTACTCACCCATATCGGTTTCCGTTATGGCCAGCACCTGGGCTCCCTTCTGGTAGCGCTTGGTATTACTTTCCGCATCTCCTCCACTTTCACTGGTGTTGTCAAGTGCTTCCCACTTATCCAGATCATAGCGTCCGAAATAAGGAAAATCCAGTTGCGTAGCACTGATCACCTGATTGCCTTTTTCTTCGTTGGGGTGCTTAACAGCGCCACCAAAGACCCAGCCAGTAACGCCACCCTTAGTAGTCACCTGCAGCCAAGCTTCCTCGTATACAGCTCCCCGCAGCAAGATGGCGTCTTTGGTGGCAGACGCTTTACCAGTAAAGGTCATCAGTTCACCGGAGGGTACACGAGCAACTACTTTTGCGGAGGTTTTCGCAGCGTCACGAATGTTGATTCGATCTACCCAAGTCACCAACTGATTGTTGGCTGGCTGTTCTTTCCCCGGCACCGGAGCAGTGGTCTTGGTCGTGTCATTTACAGGCCCCGCAGTAGCAGGTGGATCATTTTCAGCGACAACTACTTCTCCATTGCCACAAGCAGTCAACAGTAGCATTACCGATAAACATCCGAGGGTTAACAAGCGCGCCATATTCTTTTTTCGCTCAAGATAAGTGAACGGCCATAAACCCCTAAGCTGCCCTGCGCAGAGCAGCAGTTCCGAGTCCGAGCCCAAAAAGGGCGGCCATTCCTCCGCCCCACAACCACCAATTATGTTGCCCCTGAAGCTCCCAGGCAGGCGCAACCATTCCTCCGTAGGCCTCAAAGGCCGCCCAGTTAGCCAAAGGTGCACCGGGGTGTGCCGTTAGGTAGGAGATTCGTGCTTGCCGCAGTGCCTCATGGGGCGCGATTCCTTTTGCCACAGCAGCATAAAAAGCGTCCATGATATCTGCCGTAGCGTAATCATCCACGGCCCAGCTGGAGGCAACCACGGCGCGGGCACCCGCGCCCAGGAATGCTTTAGTGAGCCCTACCCTACCCTCAACTGTGTTTCGTCCTCCACCACCGGTTTCACAGGCACTCAACACGACCAGCTCTGCGTTCAGGGTGGTTTTGGCGAGGTCGGAGGCAAAGAGCGGCTGGGGGTCTCCGTCCCCATCGAGTAAGAATACCCTGCTTCGGACGCCGTCAAGCTGACTGGAAATAGCATGGGAAGCAAAATGTAGTATGCCGTAGTCTGGTGCATTCCGTTGGAATGCCTCTAGCGTTGCGTCTTTCCCAAAATAATAAGCTCCTTGCCCGTGGTTCTGAATATTGCGTACCTCTTCCTGGTTGTATAGTAGCGGACTAAGGGCAAATCCAGCTTCCCGGAGTGCACTGGCAGTAAGGAGCTCACCAGCAAAAGTCGGTGCAAGCGCTAGCGGCACAGCGTACCGCGGCGTACGCTGTTGAGTTGCCAAGATCATCATGCTTCCCAGAGAGAACTGGCGACTAAGTGCATGTTCGGTCCCAAGGTAGCGCGGCTCCTCTTCCTGTGCACTAATGCGCAATCCCGCAAAGGGAATATCGATCAATTCATCTGAAGCTACAATATGCAGCCCTGGAGTAAGTAGGGAGTCCAACCCCTGAAAGAGTAAGCCGTAGAGACGGTGACTACGCTCAGCTAACGCTGCCTGATCCTGCCTCGGAGCGCCAGCGGTTGTCTTTAGCTGGCGCGTTAAGGTTCTGACTTCTTCAAGATCACGGTCCAAAATGGTCAGCTCCGTTGTATCCTGACTGATAAAGAAGCGGTAAAGGATTAACTCGGTCGCGTAAAAACAGACGGCAGCTGATGAGTCTCGTCCGAGCGCTTCCCGCAAGTCGGGTAAGTCAAGTTGGTAAGACGTGTGTAAGGCCTCATAGAAGTCTGCATAGTCTTCTCTGAAAGCTTGTCGTTGGTGCCGAAACTGTTGGTCCTGGGCAAAGAGCTCGGCCAGCGGTTGGTCTTCCGGAGCAGCGCTGAGCGCTGCCTCTTGCTCTAACAATGCCGTCAATGCCGCGGCAAAAGCAGGATCCTTACGCATACGTTCGCGGGCAAGTACCCAGAAGTAGGTGCCCGCTCCAGCATACCCATCAAGGATCGAAATGCTCTCGGCTAAGTAGCGCTCTTCCCCCGTTTTTCCGTAGAGGTAATTGCCGACGATGAGGAGGTTTTGGAAGTTGGGGGTAGCTTGTCCTACACCACTCGACGAAAATTTTCTAATTTTTTCTAGTCGCCTAGAAAGATCAAATTCGTAGATGCCATTGTACAAAAAATAGGCCTCTTGAACGGGTTTGACGCCTAGACCTAGACGAGTTTGAAATAGTTTCGTCTGAGCGTACTCCGTAATTGATCGGAACGAATGAAGATTTGATTTTTTATACTTATCAAGTAGCTCATTAACCGTAGTAAACTTGCCATATTGCAATTCGACGAGTCTTTGAGCCATATGAAGCGCAGCAGTATAGTCTCCATCTTTCAAGGCTTTATTCTTGAGCGGGGGTATTATTATAAAACTATCTCTTGGTTCGATTAGCACTTCAAAACACTTTGTATAGTCTGTAAATATATTCTCCGCTTCAGCGTCGTTCTTGAATTGAAGTCGATAGTACAAATCAGATAAAAATTTACATTTAAGACCCGAATCATTTATCCTGTCCAGCAAATACGTAAATTTTTTGATCAGGGTATAAGCTTCATTTTCGTCCAAATAGTTAACCAACTTTAGTAAAACTATTGCCTTATCATTATGAGATAGGCAGCTCATTTCTTCCTCTAACTTTTCAGTATATCTCGCAATTACTTCTTCATTATTTTCTAAACCCATACTACCCAAGCGGCCTAAAACCTCGTAAAGTCCAATACAAGTTTTAGCGCTACGGTTTGATAAGAAATTATAGTATTTAAGAGCAGAAGTTTTCTCTCCTGTAACTTCTAAGTAATTTGCGTACCTATAGATTACACTTGACTGATAAGCATCTATCGGTTCTGTTGACATGCTTGAAATAAACCTGCCAAACGCTTTATGCATTTCTAGAAAATCGCCAATGCTATAAGCCGAAATCATTTTAAAGGCTTCACACTTTTGCAAATTTTCTACGTCGTCAGAATTGCAATACATTTTCACCTCTTGATGGGAAGGCTGCCAAATACTATGAATAAATGGGCTTACTTGAGCTTGAATGTCAAATTGAAAAAGGACTACAAAAAAGAGCCCTAGAAAGCGCGTACCGAATACTGAATTCCACATAATGCTATCCGTTGATGATAACAATATATAATGAAAAAGGCCACTTCCCCGAAGGAAAGTGGCCTAATAATTTATGAACAAGACGTTACTTAAGCATCGTCATCATTATTGTTCAACTGTTCCCGCAGCTGCTCGAAGGCAGACAGGTCACCGAGCGTAGAGCGCTCAATGTTGGCTGATGTCTTCTTAATCGCCTTGCGGGTGCTTTCGCGCTCTTCTTCGCGCTCACGGTAAACAGCATCCTTAGCCTCTTTGCGAACGTCATTGACGTAGCGGCTATGGCTTACCGTTAGGCGCTTGCTTTCGCGGTCGAACTCAATAACTTTTACCGTCAGCGTTTCGTCTACATCAGCAATGCTGTTGTCTTCCTTGCGCATGAGTTTGATCGGAGCGTAAGCTTCGAGGCCGTATGGCATCTGAACGATTGCACCACGGTCGTCTTTCCGGAGCACGGTAGCTTCATGGTAGCTTCCTTCTGGGAATACGCTTTCGAAGGTATCCCATGGGTTTTCTTCCAGTTGCTTGTGTCCCAGAGACATCTTGCGGTTGTCCTCGTCTACTTCGAGTACCATTACCTGAATTTCTGCACCAACTTTGGTGAATTCAGATGGGTGGCCGAAGCGCTTGGTCCAGCTAAGATCACTGATGTGAATCATGCCACCAATACCTTCGTCAAGCTCGACGAATACGCCGTAAGGCGTAAGGTTCTTGACCTTACCGGTATGTACTGTATCAACACCAAAGCTGTCCTGAATAGAATCCCAAGGATCACTCTGCAGCTGCTTGATGGAGAGGGACATCTTGCGGTCTTCGCGGTCAATGGTAACCACTTTCGCAGACTTAGTTTCTCCAACGGTGAAGTACTCACGTGCGTTGATGGGCTGGTTGCTCCAGCTAACTTCGCTAACGTGTACGAGGCCTTCAACACCTGGCTGAATTTCGAGGAATGCACCGTAGTCTTCAATGTTGACCACTTTACCTTCAACGGTAGAACCTTCAGTGATGGTTTCATCCAGTACTTCCCATGGGTGAGGGAGCAGCTGCTTGAGACCAAGGCTGATACGCTTCTTGTTTTCGTCGAAGTCGAGTACGGCAACGTTGACTTTCTGGTTGAGTTCGAGAACGTCGCTTGGGTGGTTGATCCGGCCCCAGCTGATGTCCGTGATGTAGAGCAGTCCGTCTACGCCACCAAGATCGAGGAATGCACCGAAGTCGGTGATGTTCTTCACGATACCTTCGAGTACCTGACCACGCTCGAGGGAAGCAATAATTGCTTCGCGCTGCTCAGCGAGATCGCTTTCGATAAGTGCTTTGTGAGAGACAACGGCGTTCTTGATTGTTTCGTTGATCTTGACAACCTTGAACTCCATGGTCTTGCCGACGTAGGCATCGTAGTCTACGATTGGCTTGATGTCAATCTGTGAACCAGGGAGGAAGGTTTCGAGACCACCGCAATCTGCGATAAGACCACCTTTAGTTTTGCTGATTACACGGCCGTTGATAACGGTACCGTTAGCGTAAGAGTCGCGGATACGATCCCAGGCGCGGAGGAGCTTAGCCTTACGGCGGCTCAGTACCAGCTGGCCTTTCTCATCTTCCTGCTGCTCAACGTATACCTCTACGGTATCGCCAACAGCTAATTCCTGATCGCGGAATTCAGAGAGGGGAAGGAGACCATCACTCTTGTAGTTAAGGTCAAGGATCACGTCACCATCAATGATGCTGCTAACCTTAGCAGACATAATTTCTGCCTCTGAAATGTTGGTCATGGAAGCAGCGTACTTGTCTTCCATTGCCTGACGCTCTTCAGCAGAGTAACGGCTAGCCGCAGAGCGGTTAGTCATTTCCCAGTTGAAATCGTCATGCGCAGAACCAGTAGCTCCGCTCATGTCCTCTTCGACAATCTCTACGCCTTCTTCCTTTACTTCTTCAGTAAGGACAACGTCGATCTTAGTTGATTCTTTACGGATTACTTTAGCGGTTGATTCCGCTTCCTCCGCAACACCAACAACTACATCAGCAACAGTTGACTCTTCAGCAGCAGCTTCGGCAGTCTCCTCAATTTCCTCTACTGTTTTAGCAATAGATTCTGGAGCGTCGTGCGTAGGCACTTCTACAATAGTTTCGGGAGTTTCCGCAGTAGGTTCGGTTGCGGGGGTTTCGTCGACCTGACCGTCTACGGTTGGGTCTTTATCATCATCCATCATCATATAGGATGTGAAAGTTTAAAAGGTTAAAAACCAGGCTGCTTCGGGGGCAGCAATTCCCCACCAAAACAGACAGCATCTGCTAAGGCCGCGCAAAGGTAAGACTTTTAGCAACATGAAACCTGTTTTTTTCTTAGAAAAAGCCCTTTAGATCAACCCCGATGATTCCTCACTAAAAAAGTAGGTCCCTTAAAAGCACCACTGCCCACACGTCCCATTTGTCTTTTCTTGAATGTCGTTAGTTGAACTCCTTCCCGGGAGCCTTTTGGCATGCGCTGTTGAGCGGCGTTCTCAGGTCGTTTTCCAGCAACCAATACTCATCAAGTAAAGAGGCATAGCAGACAGACATGATTAGCTCCCGCGATTTTAACTCCAGCTCCCTAACCCCTGGCAGCCAGTCTATCTGAAACAAAACCACTTCCTCCCCTGGGGTAATTACCTGGTCATTGATGGAATTGGCAATTATCTCGCTGTATCCGTAATTTAAACTATCAGGCAACATCTTATCGAGAAACTCCAGCCAATCCTTAAAATTGGTCTCCCCGTCAGACAACTGAACAGAGTTGACTTTAGCCAACCCGGTACCACTGTTCTTAATAACCACCCCAAAGCCTTCTCCGGTGTAGGAACGCTTCAGGCTGAGGTGGGGATAAAAACTTACGCGCTGCTGCAGGCGCATCATGCGGGTCTGCTCAATCGAAACGTAGAGTGCGCAAAAACTGATGAAAACGGCAGCCAATGCTGCCGAACGATTTAGATCAATCTTACGGAGTCTATTCCACAGGCCCTTCATAACAGGAAATTCTTACTACGAAGGTAATGCCATAGCTTCCGACACTACAACAGTGTTTGGCTGGAATCAGGAACATGCTTCAGAAAATAAGAAAAGCCCGGCTCACTAATGTGAACCGGGCCTTTTCAGAGGTTGGGAGCGGATTCGAACCGCCGTAGCAGGTTTTGCAGACCTGAGCCTAGCCCCTCGGCCACCCAACCGGGGAGTGCAAAAGTAGGGACGTCCGGACCGATACGCCAAACTTTACCCTTCTTATTTTTCACACTCTTTGCTAACGGATTGACCATCAGGCAAGTTGCAAAGTTACCGTAGTAAGTTCACCGTCCCGGCACGATCAATAGTTTCGCCAAAGGAGTTAGTAAAGCGCAGTTGGTAGAGGTAAGTTCCTACCGGGAGCGCCTGGCCGTTACTATCGCCGGCCCAGCCGGCGGAAGGGTCCCGGGTTTCAAAAAGCAACCCTCCCCAACGATCATAGATTTGTAGCGAATAACCTGCTGCGTCGGGTAAGCGAGAGAAACGGGGACGAAAGGTGAGGTTCTCCGCCTGACTAGCGCGTGGACTGAAAGCATTTGGAACAAATACTTCCGTACGAGGTAAAACACAAACGATATTCGAGCGAAAAACGGCACTCTGAACAGGTCCCGTACCATCAGGGACATAACGAACGCTTACCTGGTAACAGGCAATATCATCGGTAGCCGTCACATCATCCACAAGATTCAGGTCGGTGATGTCCTGTGCAATTGGAATAAACATAGCACCTGCGGCCGCGGCTGGATCCGTTACAAGAGCCCTGCTTACCGTATAGGCAAAGGACCCCGCCAGTTCGTTTTCGAAAGGCGTCCAGTTCAAAGTATTCTGGCCGGGAAACAAGGTCTGCCCCGTGAGAAAAATCGGAGCTACCCGGTTCGTAGTCACCTCACGCATACAGTCATCTGTCAGGCGCAGCTGCAACACATCGCCAGGAGCAACGGGCTCCACCAAAGGGGGAACCACTACAGTGCCTCCCGAAAAAACAAATCCGGGCAAGTCCAGAATACCCGTTTGACCGTTCGTCCGGGTAACCAGCAGGGCGCCATTAAGGGTTACTGGCTGAATGACCTGATCGTCAAACTGCAATATGATTTCGCCGCTAGCATTTATCTCAGCGCCAAAGAGCGGGAAGTCACGCACCGGCTGATTAAAGGCTACTGTCTGACAGAACTCCAGACTACGCGCCCTTCCCTGGCCGTTAGCCAGTACTGCTTCCACGTAAAAACAAAGGGACTCCCCATCGTTAGCATCTGCATAATCCACCGTCGTAGCGGTGGGCGCAAAAATTCCGGCAGACATAAAAGCACCACCATCTACGGACACAAATAGCTCAAGGTTGCTTAATGGGGCATACTGACCAATTGCAGCCTGATCGACCTCCATGGAGATCACTTCAGTACAGCCAAAGCCTCCACTTCCGGAAAGATCCATGGGAGAAGCTATGCGTCCCTGTGGGCTATCGTTGCCGCATGGATCAATAGCGACCAATAGAAATGTGCGCTCTCCCGGCGGGGCATCTCCGGGCTGGGTTAGTAGCCGGTAGTTTGTCACCCCAAAAACGGTATCGATAGGAATATTGGCCGTTGGCGTTTGCTCCAGAATGATGTAACCAGACACTTCAGGAGATACAGCGGCCTCCCAATCAATGACAATCTCTCCGCCTTCAACTCCAACGTATAGCAAATTAGGTGTGCGGGGAATACGATTATCCAGCGTATCACTATTTAGCACCGCTGCCCCCGGACAATCATAGCGGTACCGCATGTAATAGAAACGGACTTCGCCGGTAGGATTGGGGTCATCGAAAGAGGTAGCCAGCGGGTCATTAATCTCAGTAAGCAAGGTAAAAGGGCCATTAGCAGCCAGCGAACTGTATACTTCGATGGCCTCAAACGGTCCGCAAGCATTTGGGGTATTATTCCAGCTCAGCACTTCCGCTCCCGCAACGGTGCGGGTACAAAGAAAGTCTGGTGCCGCCACCTGCGCGAATAGGCCCGTAGCCAACCATACTAGCGAAAGAGAAAAAAGGATACGCATAACGACAATGTTCTAGGGGAACTTAGGGGAATCACCGTTGAGGTGCTGCGTAATAAAATGCAACAACTACCTGCAGTTCACAACGCAACAAGCCGCCAGTCGTTGTGTTTACGGATGAATTTGTCATCTTACACCCAAAGTTCATAAGATCGCATCTTGCGATTAATCAAATCCTTCAGTCATCAAATACACCTGGCGCAGTGGTCGGATATTCGGAGTTCCAGTGGATCTACACTGGAGTTTCATCCTCATTCCCTTTGCCATTCTGTATTTCAGCTGGCAGCCCGGGCATGGGCTTAATCAGCGGGCCCTTATCTGGTACAGCTCTGTTGCGGTCCTGCTCTTTCTTTTTATCCTCTTTCATGAACTCGGACATGCGCTGGCCGCAAAAAACCGTGGGGTACGTGCTGAGCGAATTATTCTCTTCCCGCTGGGGGGCGGAGCGTACCTGCCCGAACAACCCCGGGAACTCTGGGCAGAGGTTTTCGTGTATGCTGCCGGGCCCTTAGCGAATTTCATCCTCGCAGCTTTGAGCTTTGCCATCCTGATGCAGCAGCCTGACGGCGAATTGATCCTCCGCAGCTATTTTAATTCTGCCACCAATACGGTGCTCAACCCCAGCCTGGTCCAACAATTACTGGGCATGACGGTCGTGGTCAACCTGCTTCTGGCCTTTGGCAACCTACTTCCTGCTTACCCTTTAGATGGAGGAAGAATCTTACGTGCCCTCCTCAGGCGCCCGCTGGGCGCCCGGCGTGCCACCGTGGTTGTCACGGTGCTGGGGGTAACAATCGGCTGCCTCTTGATCTACCTCGGCTACTTGATCACCGACTACCTGCTACTGGCTGGCGCCCTCTTCATTATCGGACTTTCCATCCTTGAATACCGAAATGGCTGGCAACGGAGGCTACTGACCGGCAAAGCGCTGACTGAAGTGCTACGAAAACCAACGCCCGGGCAAAAGCGATTATACCCCAGCTCAACCGTATCGGAAGCTGAGGTAAATTTTTCCGCCAGCAAATGGCCAGTCTTACCAGTTTTCAATGTCTGGAATGAACTGCTTGGCTTTGTTGAATCCAATCACCTCGAAGAGGATGCTCCCGGACCGACCGCAAAGCTTGCCGAATACTTTGAGGGAGAATATGTAACCGCTGCTCCCGATGAGGACCTACTTACGGTTACAGAGCGGATTGTAGACGCTAATGTCTACGGTGCCGTAGTTATCGGTCAAAGAGGCAAACACGAAGGCTACGTCTTTACCGAGGACGTTATGGGGCTACTGGAGCGCCCCTACCAGCGCATCCTGAACAAGATGCGGTCGTAGGGCTACTCAATCCCCAGTTTCTGTTTCACGAGCGGTAGAAGATCTGTGGTCTCCTCCGTAAACAGTAGTGCATTAAAGAGACTGGAATCGAAGATCATATCGTAGCCATTTTCTTTTGCTACGGCATCAATAGCCTCCCGGGCACGCTGAATGATCGGCCCCAGTAATTCCTGGCGCTTCTTTTCCAAGTCGACACTGATGTTCTGTTCGTACTTAAGGATACGATCCTGCTCGGCTTTAAACTTTGCCTCGTACTCCCGCAGCTTAACCGGGGGGATGTTCTCCTGATCTTTTTGCACGGCCAGGAACTCCTCTTCTAATTTCTTAACCATGGCCTCACCATCCGCTATCTGCTTTTCATTGAAAGCAGTAAGCTTTGCTTCAGCAGAAGCCGTAGTAGGCATTTGGGCTAATAAATTTCCGAAATTAACGTGTCCGTATTTCTGAGCAGCACCTGTGGCAAAAGCCACAGCAACCAATAAAAGAGAAAGTAAAAAACGCTTCATATGAGGATAACTTTTGGAGTTGGTGCAAAACTAGTCACTCCAATAATGCCTCCGGCTTAAGGAAGCGTTAAAGAAGTTTAAAACATAAATTGTTTTTTATTTTTGCTTTACAAACATTTTAGCAATACCTTGTGGTCGTAAAGCAACAATAATGAAGCAAGCCACTTTACCCTTCATCACTGCCTGGCGTCAATCTTTCCACAGGACTTACGCCAAGATTTATGCCCAAATCACATCGCCCTGGACCAAACTCGCCGTCCTGGCAGTATTAGCGCTTCTGTTTACCCGCAAAGAGCTGAGTTTTAGTCTGAGCATCAATGGAGATAGTCTTCTTTCTATTGAAGAAGCAACGGTTATCGACAAGCAATCAAACCCTGAGCGGACTATGGGCGCGAACGCAGGTGCAGGGGAAGAATTAGAAGCAAAATTAACCGCCTACGTTGCCCCTGCTAAGGAATGGACTGCCAAGCAGAAGCGTCAACTTGCCTACGTCGACAAGTACAAGCTTGTCGCGCTAGCTGAAATGAACACCCACGGTATCCCCGCCAGCATCACCCTCGCTCAGGGGCTACTCGAAAGCGGCACTGGTAAAAGCACACTCGCCCGGAAAAACAATAATCACTTTGGCATCAAGTGTTTTAGTAAAAAATGCCGAAAAGGACATTGTTCCAACCACAGTGATGATCACCACAAAGACTTCTTTCGCAAGTTTGAGTCGCCCGAAGAAAGCTTCCGCGCGCACAGCCAGGTACTGATGAAGGATCGCTACCAGTCCCTGTTCTCGCTCCCAATCACTGATTACAAAAGCTGGTCCCACGGCCTCCGCAAAGCTGGGTACGCCACCGACCCGCGCTATGGCGACAAACTAATCCGCATGATCGAGAGCCTCGAGCTATGGCGCTATGATCAGCTCTAAGACATAATAGTGGATGTGGCAGTCTGCCTCCGGCACTGCCCTACGCTGGACGAGTACCCCCTTGACTGCGAGGTGAAAGGATCATTGTAGCTCAGCCGGTGACCTGCCACCCACTATTTATCGCCATATTAGGTTTGACGTTTTGAGTGTTTCCGGCCCGCTCTCCCAACGGGAGCGGGCTTTTACTATCCTATATTTCAACTAACGAAGTCAGCGGCTTCTGTAACCCATAATCCTTAAAAGGATAGGCGCAGGCCACTACCCTAATGCAAGAAAGCTGAGCAGCCGCTTTCTGAGTTCTCTTTTCTCCTTCTCCAGGATCTCTCCTCTGCTGTGTGGTTTCAGTGCGTCGTAGGGAACGGGTTGAATCAGGTCGACCCCCACCATCAATTCACCAGAAATATCCAGCTCGCTTCGATCCTGTCCTTTGGCATATAACGGCATGCGCAAGTCCTGAGCCCCCCTTCGCGGCACCCCTGGTAAAACAGGTAGTCCGACGATATTATGACGAACGGAAAACGCCGCCTCTTGGGGCAGCGTCAGACAGAGAAAAAAGTTATATGGTAATGCTTTTCCGAGGGGGTGGTTAGCGTCAAGCTCGTAAACGTGAAAAGGCTTAAATGGCGTAGAGTGCATTAGGTGAGTTAGCGTAAACAGCAATCGTCTGAGCCATAATGTCATAAGACTCTTCACAAGTTGCCTGGTAGCCTAGTTCCTCCTCCGAGTAGTTACGTTGACGAACCTTACTGGCCAAGCCAACCTCCTTACATGGAACGGCAAAAGAAACAGTTTCTGAAAAATGCGGGCCGTGCCCGTTATCAGAAAGTTCAGCGTTTTGAAAATTATTCACGTTATGCAACCTTTAAGTACTTGTGCCCGAAAAACTGTAGAGAGTAAAGTATAGCTTGGGCTTGCTTGTACTGTAATAAGACAAAACTACTGCCAAAGGTTTGAATATGAAAGCTTTATAAATCAGGCGAAACTTATACCGAATACATAAAAATTCACTTTTTGGTTACAAAAAATCAACTTAAAAGGAAAAAAAGTGCACATATCGGTCGTATTCGCTCATTTTATTGACACCAAATAACTTACACCACCATTTGTCAGAGAAGCGCAAAAAAGTTGCACTTCCCCTAAAAAACTTGGCAGTGGTAGGTTTTTAGCGGTGAACGGCAACTTACTTTCCAATACAAAAGTTGGAAAAAATATTCCCCAGCAAATCATCTGTTGTAATCTCTCCGGTGATTTCTCCTAGTTCTCGGAGGCTTTGCCGGATGTCCATAGCTACAAAATCCTGACTTACCCCAGTACGCAAACCGTCCAGTACGCGCACGAGTGCTTCATCTGCCCGCTTCAGCGCATCGTAGTGACGGGCATTACTCAATACTACCTGCTGCTGGTCCAATCCTGCGGTTGAGCCGACGGCTGCGGCCAGCAGCCGGTCTTGTAAATAACCGAGATTACTCTTCGACTTGGCAATCATGGGGATGAAGTCTTCTTCGTCAATCGAAAGCTTTCCGTTGTACTCCTCCCCGAAATACTGCACGTACTTCGTATAAGGATTCAGGTCCATCTTATTGGCGACAATGATGACCTTGAGGTCATCACGATAGAGCTTGTCCAGATCAGCTTGCAGGGTGGCCGGATCGGTTTCTATGACATCATAGACATACACCAATAGCTGACTATTGCGTACCCGTTCCAGCGCCCGCTCTACGCCAATTGCCTCAATGGTATCCGTTGCTTCCCTGATCCCAGCGGTATCCACCAAACGGAAGGTTACGCCTCCGATATTTATGGCTTCTTCGATGGTATCACGGGTAGTACCTGGGATATTAGATACGATGGCCCGCTCCTCGTTCAGCAGGGCATTCAGGAGCGTAGACTTGCCAGCATTTGGTCGTCCCGCAATCACCGTAGTCACCCCTTTCTTGATCGCATTGCCGAGTTTGAATGATGTCGTTAACGTCTCAATCCGCGCTCTGATTTTTTCCACCAATTCCCGCAGTTCCGTTCGGTCGGCGAACTCGACATCCTCTTCACCGAAATCCAACTCCAGCTCGATGAGGCTGGCAAAGTTGATCAGTTGCTCACGGAGGTTACTGATCTCATCGCTTACACCTCCCCGTAGTTGCCGGAGAGCAATGCGGTGAGCGGCAGCCGATTGGCTGGCGATCAGGTCAGCCACCGCTTCGGCCTGGCTCAGGTCAAGCTTTCCGTTGAGGAAAGCCCGCTGACTGAATTCTCCGGGCTGCGCCATCCGGGCGCCGTTATCAAGACACAGCTGCACTACCCTACTAAGAATATAGGGGCTGCCATGACAGCTGATCTCTACAGCATCCTCTCCCGTGTAACTCGCTGGGTTACGGAAAGTAGTGACGACTACTTCGTCAATGGGGGTTCCGGATTCATCGTCCAGGACGCCAAACCATGCCTTTCTTACCGCACTTTGCACCAGCGACCGCGCCCCAAAAAAGGGATCCACCAATTCAATAGCTCCTTTACCAGAAAGGCGAACTATACCAATAGCGCCCTCTCCCGGAGGAGTGGCAATTGCCACAATGACTTCGTTCATAACGCAAAGATAGCAGGCCACAGCATAGTGCTAGTGCGAAAGTGTCACACTCTGGGCAAGGTGATGGTGAAGGTGGTTCCCACCCCTACTTCGGAACGACTAACGATGATCTTACCCTTATGGTATTCTTCAACGATACGCTTGACAAGACTGAGCCCAAGCCCCCATCCCCGCTTCTTAGTGGTAAAGCCCGGGTTGAACACCTTGCGAATATTCTTAGGAGCAATCCCTTTTCCGGTATCACTGATATCGATGGTAACTTTATCATCCAGCACCCGGATGGCGCCGCTGATTTGTCCTTTCCCATCCATAGCATCGAGGGCATTACGGAGCAGGTTCTCAATCACCCAGTCAAAGAGTAGCCGATTGATGGCAATATTGGCTTCGCCATCGGACTCATTGGGAAAATCGAAGGTCACCTTACGCGGTGCACGTTTTTCCATATACTCCCGGCAGTGATCCAGCTCCGCAAAAACGTTGACAGGCTCCAGGTCCGGGGTGGCGCCAATTTTACTGAACCGGTTGGCCACCATGGAGAGACGGTCCACATCACGGGCCAATTCATCAGACACTTCCATGATTTCCTCATCCTCAGCGTACATCATTTTGAGGTGCTCCACCCAGCCCATGATAGCGCTAATCGGTGTGCCGAGTTGATGTGCCGTCTCCTTGGCCATCCCAACCCAGACGCGTTCTTGCTCTGCTTTTCGGGCCTGGTTAATGCCGAAAAACCCGATAACGATGAAGATGGTAATGAGGCACCCTTGAACATAGGGGAAGTAACGCAGTTGCCGCAGTAGGCGACTCTCACCAATGTACATTAGCTGATTGTCTATCCGAACCGGAACCTTGCCCTCAGCAATCCAATCGCGTAGGATCGCAGCAGCCTTTAGCTTATCGGGAGGACGATTTCCGAAGCCCATAACGTCATCGACTCCGCCTTCCATATTGGCCAGAATACGCGGCAAGCTTTCCATCTGGGTAAGCACCTCGCCCTGGAGGGTAAAATCCATATCCAGTGCGGATGTGTCTTCAGTGTCGATATTGATCCCCTCTAGTGTGGTGCGGAACAAGCCTATCCACTTCGCCTCCACATCTGCCAACTGACTGGCGAGGTTATTCGTGTACCAGGCAGAGGCAGACACCAAAACCAGCCCGGCGACTGCCAGATAAAGGGGCCAACGGGTGTATGCGTTGAAAATATTCATGGGCGATTATAGCTCATAAAGGTAACGTCGACCAGGCATGCCAGGGTATTTACTCAGGTCTATTTGATCGGAAGTTATCGGAAATTCCCCTGGCCGGTCCAAAATCTGACCTGGGGCGGGGACGCAGGTGCAAAAAAAGGCACCAGGCAATACCTGTTTAGGCCATCGTAACCTTGAGCCCCATTCCCTGCAAGGCTCTGCGACTGGCAATTTGTTCAGCTGCTTTCTTGTTGAAATCCTCGCCTACGGCGAGGCGTTTCCCATTGACCAGGACAGCGACGCGGAAACGGTCGCGTTTGTCCTGTTTGAAACGCTTAAGGATAGTGTAATCAACCCGCTGACCATTTTTCTGACAGTGCTCCAGCAACTGACTTTTGTAGTTGTCGTCATAAGTTTCCAGGCGGTCGACGTCGACGTAGTCGCGGAGCATCCGTCTTACTACAAAGCGGGTCGTTTTCTTGTAACCGCGTTCAACATATACAGCACCTACAAGGGCCTCTACCGCATTCCCGAGCATCGACTTAGCGATCCGGGTATTGTTGTAGGTGGAGAGTATCTCGTCCAACCCCATGTTAAAACCGATTTCGTTGAGGCTCTTGCGCTTGACGATTTTAGAGCGCATCTTGGTGAGAAAGCCCTCGTCTTCGGTTGGATATTTCTTGTAAAGATATTCCGCGACAATAGTACCTAACACGGCATCACCCAGGTATTCCAGCCGCTCATTGTTTTGTCCTCCGTAGTGGTTGTTCTGCTGATCGTGGTTGCTACTCTTGTGCTGAAAAGCTAGTTGAAAAAGCTTCAAATAAGCAGGCGTGAAGCCCAACAGACGCCGCAGCCTCCGGACGAATTCTTTCTCCGGAGAAATGTAGTAGTTATAAAACCTGCGGATCAGTTTGATCACTAGATACTAGGAGTTGAAGCTTTTAAAGATAGTGGCAGAGTTGTGTCCGCCGAAGCCAAAGGTATTACTCAGCGCAACATTTACCGGCTTTTCAACTGCTTTATTGAAAGTCAGGTCCAGTTTGGGGTCGATATCGGGATCATCCGTGAAGTGGTTGATCGTTGGCGGCACGAAGTTGTTCTGGATCGCGAGAATACACGCGATGGACTCAATCGCCGCGGCCGCTCCCAATAAGTGTCCGGTCATGGACTTGGTAGAGCTGATGTTCAGGTCATAGGCAGCGTCTCCGAATGCCAACTGAATGGCTTTCAGTTCGGCAATATCTCCGAGTGGCGTAGATGTTCCGTGCGTATTGATGTAATCGACGTCTCCAGCTTCAAGGCCAGCATATTTCAGGGCATTCACCATGGCCATCTTGGCGCCAGCACCTTCGGGGTGCGGTGCTGAGATGTGGTGTGCGTCGGAGCTGGCGGCGTAGCCCGCCACCTCAGCAAGAATGGTAGCACCTCTTGCCTGCGCGTGCTCAAGGCTTTCCAGGACAATGATGCCTGCACCTTCTCCCATCACAAAACCGTCGCGGTCTTTGTCGTAGGGACGACTTGCCGTTTGGTAATCATCATTGCGGGTACTGAGGGCTTTCATGGAGTTGAATCCACCAATGCCAACTTTTGTCACCACCGCTTCTGCACCTCCCGTAACCATCAGATCAGCACGGCCAAGACGAATATCGTCAGCTGCAGCGGCCAAAGCGTGTCCTCCGGAAGCACAGGCACTAACCGTTGCGTAGCTGGGGCCACGGAGATTGTGCTCCATACTGATGTGTCCGGCGCCCATGTTAGCGATCATCCGGGGGATCATGAAGGGGTTGTAACGTGGTGTACCACTGCCTGCTTCAAAATCCTCAATTTCTTTTTCTAGAGACCGTAGCCCTCCGATACCGCTGGCGACGATGGCACCAGCCCGGTCTGGGTTCAGGTCAAAAATCCGCTCCCCCTCCTCGTTGTAGATACCGGCCATCTTTAAAGCCTCATCTGCAGCATAAAGAGCCATGGTGACGTATCGATCGAGGCGGCGAAACACTTTCTTACTTACGCGCGCTGCTGGGTCCCAGTCAGTGACCTCACAAGCAAATTGGGTTTTAAAGAGTTCAGGGTCAAACTGGGAGATGGGCTTGGCGCCACTTTTGCCAGACTTGAGTCCTTCAAGATACTCCGGAACGCTATTACCAATGGCAGTGAGTGCTCCGATTCCAGTTACTACTACGCGCTTCATCGTGATGCTTTTCTTGGTTGGATAATCCGATCAGGAAAGTTTGGTCGACTATGACCAGCCGTTCCGCAAAAATAAGTAATGCCTGAACTTCGGTGTGAACCGGAAAGTATACCAGCATGTGTGTAGCCGAGATTACGCACAACAGGCACGTAACGCAAGCCAACATGCCCTTTAGCAAAGGGCCTAAAAAAGAAACCGCCGCCCGCGAACTGACTAATCAGGTTCGACGGGCGGCGGCGACAGAATTTAAATCAGGTGATTAACCTTCAGTGTTTTCTGCTACGTAGGCAATCGCCTGTCCAACAGTCTGGATGTTCTCCGCCTGCTCGTCAGGGATGCTGATATCGAATTCTTTCTCGAATTCCATGATGAGTTCAACAGTATCTAAACTGTCAGCACCCAGATCATTTTGGAAACTTGCTTCCGCAGTAACCTCACTTGAGTCTACGCCGAGCTTGTCAACGATGATCTGTTTTACTTTTTCTTCAATGCTAGTAGCCATAAGTTGTTGGCGTTTAATGAAACAATTGCGGCGCAAAGAAACCCCGAAAGGTTTACATGAGCAAATTCAAGGCACCAAAGTGGTGCGCTTTGCCGCTCTACACTGCGTTTAACAGCACAAGTGTACGATATGATCGAGGGAGAGAAAGAATTATTATTGCTCAAACCTTGGTATTCTTATGCATCAACAGAACAAAATCACGCTTCAACGCCAATATTCAGGTAGCTTTCCAGTAATTATTTTTTTTGCCCGACGGTCGATTTTTTTTAACGACAACGTCAACGACAAGGGCAAATTCGGTTCTAGCACCTTTAAAAAAAGGGTGGAAAACAACCCGAAAAAACACCTCAAAGGGGCATACTTCACTGTCTCTCAGCAAGAAATCTTCGAGACAACTGAAAGAACAAGTGTTTGTTTTTAGCCCCAGAACCTTAAAATCACGCCAAAAACTACCCCAAATTCAGTGCGCTATATGTGAGCCAAAAGCAATCAACTATATTGCAGAACCTATTGCCTTAAGTATCCCTACACATTGAACCAGTTCTTGCTGCTCTGAACTGTCTACTTTGCAGGCTACGTTTCCTGGCAAGGCACGAAATTTTGAGTACTGCCTAAGCTAAACATGATGAAACATCAAAATTCCAGGAAACCGAGCACGCAGGAAGGGCGCGAGCAAGACGCAGCAACTAGTTCCTTAATAGCCAATTGAAAAATGAAGTTCTTCCTGACACATTTATTGTTGTTTGTAAGCGGTCTACTGTTCGCCCAGTCGCAGCCCCCCGGCGCTAACAACCTTTCTCTGGAACGCATCAAAGACTCCAAAGGGAATGATTTGCCCACAGAAATGATGTGTGACCCTGCCACTAATCCAATAATGATCACATTTTGTGAGGGGGAAGACAGGGACTTAGGCTTAGGTGACAACAATCCATCTAACGGGGCGTACATGACCTGGACGGCAACCGGCAGTAATAACTTCTACTACAGTCGTATCTACAATGGTCTTGACACTTTTCAAATCGTACAAGGGGGCACCCAAAACAGCGTCTACTCTGCAGGTACTGATGGCACCTATACCGGCACCCTGGCAATTGGAGGCAACACGACCAACCAGTGTCTTCAACCGGGCACCTGGACGGTGCAGGTCTGGGACGTAATGGATGCCGATGGTGATCTTCGTCCGGATCGTGATGCTGACGGCAATATCATTGGTTGCTTCACCGAATGTACTTTCACCTTCCTACCCTCTTGCCCCCTGAATCAGCCTTTTGACGTTGACGTCACCAATGTCGGTTGTACCAACGGCGGCAGCATTAACCTGATCAACTTCGACCCCTCCGATGTTTACTGTGACGGGCAGGCCACTTTCAGCTGGACTGGCCCCGGCGGCTTTATGTCCAGCAATCAGGACATCTCCAATCTAGCCACCGGCACCTATACCTTTCAACTGACAGATTTCTATGGCTGTACAACAGGGCCGATTACCGTAGATGTCGGCCTCGCAGACCCCGTAATGGCCACCTGTGGAAACCCGCAACCCCCTTCAGTTTTTGGTGCATCTGACGGTTCTTTTGATGTCGACATCACCGTGGGCGAAGGCGACTACACCATTTCATGGACTGGAGCAGCAGCCGGCAGCGCCTCCGGCAATGATGGGCTGAACACCATCAACGGCCTGCCGGCTGGTGATTATGATGTCCTTATCACCGATGACATCACGGGGTGCACCACCACGTGTACACTCACGATTCCAGACCCTCCTTGTGAAGTAGCCTTTGATGTCAGTATTGACAACATCGGCAACATTATTCTGACGATGACCGGCGGAAGGCCTGACTTCTACGTTGCCTTCACCGGTACGGCAACAGCTTCTCAGGACGATCTCGGCCCCTACTCAACCTCCCCTATTACGCTGTCGGCTAACCTATTTGAGCCCGGAGAATACATCTTTACCGTCTATGAGGCAGACCGACCAGACTGTAGCGCCTTCGAAACATTTTTTATCGATGGGCCAGATTGTAGCACCTTTGAATTCACCGTCGACAACTTCGTTGATCTGAACTGTGGAGGAATTAACGACGGAGCCATCGAAATTTCTTTATCCGGAGGTACTAACCCGGTCCTAACCTGGGTCACCGGCCCGGGTGTTGCCGGTTCAAACGACCTGAGCATTTCAAACTTAGGTCCAGGCACCTATTACTTCCAGGCCGTTGATGATGACGGTTGTATTCTCGAAGAAACCTTTGAATTGACGGCCCCAGTAGCACTGCTATTTGACTGTGAGGGCGTAGCAGAGTCTTGCACGGATGCCAATGACGGTAGAATTGGCCTTTCAATTACCGGAGGCTCAGCTCCCTTCACGGTGAGCTACACTGCCCAGGATCCGGGAGGTGATCCTTTGCCGGGACTAAGCGATTTCGCAGTAACCGACGGAGACACCTTGTTCAGTTTATCGCCTGGCACTTATGACCTGACCGTAGAAGATGCCAATGGATGTGTTGTCATGTGCAGTACAACCGTCGACGAAGTGACCTGCCCTACCGTAACTTTTGGCGGGGCGGATCAGACCGTTGTTCTCGACTCCATCATGGACGCAACAACCGTGAATGGCACCGGCGGAGTAATCCTCTCTTTTGGTGGCACACCAGACTGGACCTACGCCATCACAAGCACAACGGGCGGTTTAGATACGGTAATAACGACTTCCGTAAGTCCGGACACGGCCATCAATCTACCGATTGACACTTACAACCTCACCCTTATCCGTGCCATTGACACGGTCATGATCGACTCCACTCTGTTGGATTCCTTAGGTGTTGCGGCTTGTTGTCTCAGTCCGGGAGCGCCACCGATGTTTGATTTCATTATCCGTGGTCCCGAATGCATGATCGCACTCAACCCAATCACGGTTGACCCACAATGTTTTGCCGAACCTTCCGGAGCAATCGACCTCAACGTAACCGGGGCAATAGGTACGTTTTCAGCCATGTGGAGTGATCCATCAGCTTCCGGGGCTACCCCGGGAGGGTTATTTGCCGGTCTTTACAGCGTTACTGTCACCGATGAAGCGGGGTGTACCGCCGAGACCACAGTAGAGCTATTTGATCCTCCTCCAGTATTCGTCGACCTGGTTGCAGACCAGGTCAACTGTGCGGGCGACAGCACCGCTACCATCGCTGCCAACGTCACTGATGCCCAAGGGGTGGTCTCCTACCAGTGGTTCCCCGGCGGTCCGGATGCTCCCATCCTGACCGACGTTCCGGCAGGTGCTTACAGTGTTATCATTACCGATGCAGCAGGATGTAGCGATGGCGCCAGTATCACCGTAACCGAAATCGATGCCATCACCCTCTCCTGCGACGCCATCGCTGAAAGCAATGTAGGTACGGCAGATGGCCAGGTATTCTTCTCAGTGAGCGGAGGGACTCCTCCTTACACTTTTGAACTCAACGACATGGTCGTTGCAAGACCCGCACAAGATACCTTCCGCAACCTTGCCCCCGGAGAATACACCATTGAAGCATTTGATGCCAACAACTGTTCCATCAGCTGTACCGCAGTTGTCAACCCCGGTGGATGCGGCGACTTCAGTCTCTCTCTTAATCTTTCCCAACCAGACTGTGCCTCCGCGACGGCAACTGCCACCGTTAGCCCGGTACTCGCCAATGGCATGGTTTCTTTCCAGTGGGAACACGGACCAACTACGGCTACTCTGACAGATTTACCAGCTGGCGACTACAGCGTTACCGCTACTGATGCTTTTGCCTGCACCGCTATCCAGCAATTCACCGTAGTGCCTTTCACCGATTTCCCGACTATAACTATTGGAGACTTTTCCACCATTTGTGACGATGATTGCGCTACGGTAGAGCTCGTCCTTTCCGGTCCAGAGCCAATTACAACATTTTTCACTGTCGATCAGGCGGGGACGCAGGTGCAAGGGCAGGTTGATGGCAACAACGGCCCTCTGAACCTTACCCTTTGCCCAGCCGATTACGGCCTCCTCGATTTCAACAATGTGACCATTACTTTCGACTCCGTTCGCGCCAGTAACGGTTGTTCAAGGCTAATCAATGAAGTAAGGCCAATAGCCCTGTTTCCACCAAGCCAGGGTTCAATTGACCCTGTTATTTGTGCTACCGATACCTTCCGCCTCAACGGCGAAGTATTTCACGCCAACCGGACCAGCGGTGATGTCATCCTCCCCGGAGCATCAGCCAACGGCTGCGACAGCACGGTCACCGTCAACCTCAGCTTCTTTGCGCCGGCCACCGGCGCCGTTGATCCCGTCATCTGTGCCACCGACACCTTCCGCCTAAACGGCGAAGTGTTCCACGCCAACCGGACCAGCGGTGATGTCATCCTCCCCGGAGCATCAGCCAACGGCTGCGACAGCACGGTCACCGTCAACCTCAGCTTCTTCGCGCCGGCCACCGGCGCCGTTGATCCCGTCATCTGTGCCACAGATACTTTCCGTCTCAACGGCGAAGTGTTCCACGCCAACCGGACCAGCGGTGATGTCATCCTCCCCG
>CAZTTF010000033.1:0-2923 GCA_964616365.1 uncultured Lewinella sp.
ATTGTTATGCGCCGTTTTATTTTTTTTCAGATGTTAGCAAAAACGTACTAAGGCAAGTGGCATTGTTTTTATAAAGCGTTTTGTTTGCGCAATGTTCCGTAAGGCTGAGTTTATGGCACTTGTCTAGAAAGCTGATTTGAGATATAGAAAGCAAAAGTTTAAGTATCAAAATCCGATGTAAGTTTATAGACAGGCAATGGTAATAACTGATAAAAGCTAAAAGAGAGAAAATGAGCAAGAATCAAGTCCGACTTAACTATCCGAGAGAATGGGTTTAATGGCGCCTAACAGTCTCGGCTATGATTTCGTTGCGGAAAAATCCGCAGGATTTTTTCCGCCGTAGCCGAAAGATAGCAAATAAGCGTTGAATTCCGATTAGGAATTCAGCCGCAATGAGCTATACACGTTGTTGTGGTGTCGTTTTTTTATTTTTAATTGTCCCAATAATCGCCATTTTTAATCTTTTCAGATACTGTTTTGATGAATTGGTTATATTTTCCAATTGGCTCAAATTCCAACAATTCTGGGTTTTCGGTCAACCATTTTTCTATAATTCCTGAAGTCCAAATTTTAGGTAACTTTTCATCGTCGAGATAGTTTGACATAAAAGCAAATTCATTTACCATAGTCAGTTTATCAAAATTATATTCAGAATTATCTGCTGGGAAATGTTCAATGATATATGACTGATGACAACATTGTAAATGTTCAGCATAAAGTTTGGTGAAAATCAAAGTCACATATTTTTCGTGAGCATTTTTGTCAATAGTTCTCAACTCTTTAAATCCTTTAACTATACTTTCTGGAATTGAGTCCAAAGCAGATGCTCCATTGGGCGAGTAATTCAGAGCGAATTCAGATACCTCTTTCTTAAAATTCCGAGATTCCAGTTGAGTATTTAATTTGGAATGATATTTTTCTCTGTCCGTTGAGTGCATTCCGAAAATTGTAATTCCACTGTCAAAGATTTTAATGTCAAAATCACGTTTTATCAAATATCGGTCGTCCAAGTCATTTGATAGATAAATAAAGCCTAAAAACAAAACTCCAAAGCCAATCCAAAATATTTTAGAAATCAGTTTAGGAATGTTAATTTTCCAAAATCTGTTTACAGTCCAAGTTATTAATAACCAAAAGGAAAAATAAGTCAGCAAATTAATTGCCATCTCTGTCAGAAAATATTGCGTAGATAAAGAGGTGTGAAATCCATCGCATTTATAAATTAACGGAAATCCGTAAAAGAATTCATCAGTTCCGTCAACTACAATTCCGAAACTCCACTTTGTTATAATTCCAAATGAAATTAAAGTCAAAGGTAAAGTCAGTCGAAATATCAGTTTTTTCATTTATCAGATTTGAGTGAGAAAATGCACCACAACTTGTTATATCTGGACAAAACTTCCTATTATACCTTAAACCTCTCGGGATAATAGGAACTTTTGTTCGTGTTTATTATTTTTTATTAATTCTTTAACCGCATAATCTAATGGACTCTCTATAGCTAGTAAATCTTTTCTGGCTATATGAGTATATATCATGGTGGTTTCGGGTTTGCTATGCCCTAATAGCTCTTGTATATGTCTTAAACCTACACCGCTTTCTAATAAATGGGTAGCGTAACTATGTCTTAAAGTATGGGGTGTAATAGTTCTGGTAATCTTAGCCGCTTTAACAGAGCGAGATAAAAATTTTCTAATACTACTGGCCGAATAGGGTTTCCCTACGGGGCCTTCTACAAAATAAATATCAGGTTTATACGTGGTTAAGTAATTATGAAGTAGTGGTATAAAGCTTTCTGCTAAAGTAGTATACCTATCTTTTCTGCCCTTGGCACTTTTTATCAATACTTGTTTTCTTTCAATTTGAATATATTTAAGCTTTAAATTTATTAATTCGCTAATTCTTAAGCCTGCCGAATAGATAAGGGCTAAAACTGCACGATGCTTAAGGTTTTTAGTATGTTGTAGTATAGATATCATCTCCTCTTGAGAAAGAACTGTTGGTAGAATTTTGGATTTTTTTGGGCGTGTTAGGGCTAAGTCTATTATACCTGTATTTGGGTAAAACATAATAAATTGCTTAATAGCACTAATAAATTGACGCTGTGTGCTTATAGAATAATTACGTTTAATAAAAACGGTTTCAATAAATAATTCAACATCTCTGGTTGTTAAATTTTCTAGCAATTTGGTATTGTTAAATTCAATAAAATCCGCAACAAAAAACAAATAAGTTTCTACAGTACTTTTGCTGTAACGTTTGCCTAACAAAAACTTATAAAAATGGTTTAACAGGTTTCTGTTGTATGAACTTAGTCTTCTGTGTTGCTTTTTCTTTAGAACCGTTTTGGGGTTTGGCAGTGGGTTGTTAAAAATAGCATTGCCATTAACGTTGGCATATCCTTTAAAAACAGAAAAAATTTGTTTTAAATTAGTAGGATTGTTTTTAATATACCAGCTTTTTAATGTTACGCTCCACTTAGCATCTGGTAAACCTTTAACAATATTAATTAAAGTCCAGTCGTATTTAAACCCCATCAAAATTTGTGATTGGTTTTTATGAATCTTTTTAGAAAGTGTAACTATGGGTAATGGATTCATATAAATATCATGAAAAAATAAAGTTACAAAAAAATCAATAAAAACAAAGAATTTACTCACAAAAAAGCCCCATAAAAAGATGGGGCTTCTGCTTTATATAATAACGATTAGTTTTATGCCATAATATGTAGTTCTGTAAACTCTTTTGTAATGGTTAAGGTATTGTTTCCATTAAGTTTAAGATCTTCAAAGGCTATTTCTACATTATCTATTTCTATTTTAGAAATTTTAAAGGGTAACCCGTGTAAGTTTAATTTAAAGGTTTTGTATGTGGTTACAAATTTACCCGATTTATGCTGCTGTATAATAAGCTCTTTCTTTTT
>CAZTTF010000034.1:0-10319 GCA_964616365.1 uncultured Lewinella sp.
GAGACAGGGGCGGGGACGCAGGAGCAATTCTGGGTCGCAGCAGAGCAGGGGGAGACCGAAATCACCTTCAAGGCGGATGAACGGATGGTACCTACGGTCTACGCCAACATTACTATGTTGCAGCCTTATGAGCAGACGACGAATGACCGTCCTGTCCGCCTTTTCGGGGTAGTTCCAGTTGAGGTCAAAAACCCGGAAACGGTGTTGACTCCAACAATTGCTACAAATGATGCCTGGACACCGAAGGAGAAAGTATCCGTATCCGTGAAGGAAGAAAACGGAAAAGCCATGACGTACACCCTGGCGGTAGTAGACGAAGGCTTACTCGGGTTGACGCGCTACGGGACACCAGACCTGCATCAGAAGTTCTTCGGAAAAGAAGCCCTTAGCGTACGCACTTTTGATCTGTATCGCTACGTGATTGGAAGTCTCAATGGCGACTTCGGGAAAGTCCTTGCCATCGGTGGAGACGGAGCGGAAGATGAGGACGCCGACCAAACGGCGAATCGCTTTGAGCCTGTAGTCCGACACTTAGGTCCTTTCCGCTTGGAAAGGGGGAAAACGGGCAAACACGAAATTGAACTCCCCAACTATATCGGAGCAGTCCGGGTCATGGTCGTGGCGAGCGATCTGCGGGCCTACGGTAGCGCTGATAAGCGCATTCCTGTCCGTCAGCCTTTAATGGTGTTGCCCACGCTTCCCCGTGTGTTAGCTCCGGGGGAGCGGGTTGACATGCCGGTTAATGTTTTTGCGATGACTGACAAGGTCAAAAACGTATCGGTTGGTGTGGCGGAGAATGAGGGGCTCGTTAGCGTCGGGGCTTCTGACCAGCGTCTGGCTTTTAGCGCAGCAGGGAACCAGATGACTTACTTCCCACTCACGGTTGGTGAGCGTACCGGAATTGCCCGTTTTGCCATTACCGGACAAGGTAACGGCGAATCAGCAAGCCAGGAGGTGGAAATCGACGTCCGGCATCCCAACGAGGTGGTGTCTCGTGCAGAAATAACGGCTATTCCCCCCGGTGCGACGCAGGCGCTTACCTATGCTAACTTCGGGGTGACGGGTAGTCAGGAGGCAAATCTCGAGCTGTCCAGCCTTCCACCGATGCAATTAGAGCGCCACCTACGGTATTTACTCCGGTACCCCTACGGATGCGTCGAACAGACCATCTCACCTGCTTTTGCACAGCTGCACTTAGATAAGGTTACGGAGCTTTCTCCGGAGCAAGAAGAGCGACGTAAGCAGAACATTGCTGCAGGCCTTGCGGCACTGCGTAAGTTTCAAACAAGTACGGGAGGAATGGCCTACTGGCCCGGACGCCGGGATGCTCACCCATGGGCTTCCAACTATGCTCTTCACTTCCTCGTAGAAGCGGAGCGGGCAGGCTACGGCGTACCCCAAGACCTCAAGCAAAAACTCATGCGCTTTCAGGCAAAGGTCGCCAAAGACTGGAAAGAAAAGAACCGCGTGTTTTATGCCTCGACGGGACAACGACGCCTGGATCAGGCCTACCGACTGTATGGCCTCGCCCTCGGCGGGAAACCCGAGATCGGTGCCATGAACCGCTTGCGGGGCAGAGCAGACGAACTAAACAGCACGGCACGTTTCCAGTTAGCAGCGGCGTACAATCTGGCAGGACAGCAAAAAGCAGCTAATGACCTGATTAACGGAGCATCAACCTCCGTACAGTCTTACCGGGAGCTGGGGTACACCTTCGGTAGTGATATCAGAGACATGGCCATGATTCTGGAGGCTCAGATCGCGAATGGTGATGCTGCCGGAGCCAGCAAGCAAGCCTATAACCTGGCGGAACGCATCAGTAAGCGCAACTGGCTGAGTACGCAGGAAGCAGCTTTTGCCTTTGTCGCTATTGGAAAAATGAGTACGGGCTCAGACGCGAAGGTGAACGCTGAATTTACCTCGAATACCGGTGCCAGGACGGCAGTGGGCTCAACGACAGGTATTTACAACATTGAACTGGCTACGAGTGGTAATTCGGGTACCGTTCAGGTGAAGAACACCGGAAGTAGCACCTTGTACGCCACCGTGATTACCGCCGGAATTCCGCCGTCAGGCGAAGAGCAACCGCGCAGTGAGAACCTTCGGCTACAGGTGGCGTACACCACGAAGTCTGGCACTCCTCTTGATGTAAACGACCTGGCTTCGGGTACAGAATTCGTGGCTACCTATTCTGTAACGAACCCTGGTACATTGGGGATGAATTACCGCCAGCTAGCCCTACGTAGTTTGGTTCCTTCTGGCTGGGAGATCAGTAATGACCGGCTGGACGCCGGTCAGAGCCGCAACGAAGGCTACGACTATCAGGATTTCCGGGATGATGGCGTCTACACCTTCTTCCATCTTAATCGGGGAGAAACGAAGACCTTCTCGTTTACGATGACTGCCACTTATCCGGGCAAATATTATCTTCCTGCACAAACAAGTGAGGCGATGTACTCGGATCAGGTTCGGGCGGCAGTAAAGGGCCGCTGGATTACGGTAGGGCGTTAGATGCTGTTCCTTGACCATCACTTCGCACCTGCGTGCGCGCCATAAAAACGCTGGAAAAGGGAGGGCCTGCCCACCATTGAAAGTGACTTAAACAAATGGCGAACGTCTTTACACTGCTTACTTGGTTAAAGGTCCATTTTTAATTTGAGACTTTTCCAGATACAGACACACCAACGTATATGGAATATACTGAACGGCAAAAATTTAATCAGTGGTGGCTTTGGCTGATCATGCTGGCGGTCTTGGCGTTGACTGTGGTCCCGATCGTACAAAGCATCCTTGCTAGTGGTTTGATCTGGGGAGAGGTAGGCCCGTTGCTGGTTGGCCCCGCCGTCACGGCCCTCGTTATGATACTGATCGCAACATTGGAATTACGAACAACCATATCAAAGGATGGCATCGAGGTTAAATTCTGGCCCCTGGTAACGAAGCGGATATTTCGCTCCGAAATCCGTGGAGCAAGGGTGCGGACCTACTCCGCCATAAAGGAATTTGGCGGCTGGGGCTACCGCATCAGACCTGGGGCAATGGCAATAAACATGCAGGGTAATTCCGGCCTGGAGCTTGCATTGGAAGATGGGAGCCAACTCATGATCGGTACCCAACAGCCTGAAGCATTGGCTGCCTTCATGGCATCCTACCTTGAGGAACCATCCGAGTCTTCGGAAGCACTCCGCTTAAAGGATCTACAAAAGCTTAAACAAGAACGATGAGCAAGGCTCCCGCTACTGGGAGCTTTTTCGATAAAGGCACCGCGATATTGCGGCCTTTCATTTTAAAAAACCTCAGACAATGGGATTATTTTCCTTCCTTAAAAACAAAGGCGCTCAAATCTTCGGTAAGAAAGAAAAAGAAGTAACCAAAGAAGTGGAGCTGACGAAAGTGCAAAAACTGGAGCAAGAGATCCAGCGGCTAGGACTCGACGTCAACGACTTACGCCTCGAGCTTTGCGAACAGGTAATCGTCCATGGTACCACCCCCACCACGGCTTCAGCAGAACGGGTAGTACTAGCCCTTGGTAATGTAGAAGGAATCGGCTCCGTCGATTCTCAGTTGAATGTCCTAAATCCTGAGCCGGAGGCGAAATTCTACACTGTTGAGTCAGGAGACAGCCTTTCGAAAATCTCTAAAGAGATGTACGGTGATCCAATGAAGTACCAGCAGATCTTCGAGGCAAACCAGCCAATGCTTACCCACCCGGATAAGATCTACCCCGGGCAGGTACTCCGCATTCCGGTGGAATAGGAGCTTATTTTTATAGCGTCGGGTTTGGACGGGGTAGTTATGCAAGTTGCGGACTATCATGCGCTAATCTCTCGTAATCATCAAGTCTTCGGTCTGTAGGTAGTCATGACCACCTTACAGACTAAAACTAACAGATGAAATAAACCAAACATAGGTGTCTGGTCCACTTCTACAGGAAGAAGCCAAGCATGGTTCCAAACCTCGCGTTTTTATAACAAAGCCAGGACAGTCAGGCAGCCCGCGGGTTGCCTGGCTGTTTGATTTTAGGATACTGCTTCGCGAATCCGTAGTAGTTTCTTGAGGATGCCTTCTAACTGGTCGAGTGGCAGCATGTTCGCTGCGTCGCTTTTGGCAACGGCGGGATTGGGGTGTGTTTCCATGAAAAGCCCGTCGGCTCCGACGGCAATGGCTGCTTTGGCGATGGTTTCAATTAGCTGAGGTTTACCTCCAGTCACTCCGCTGCTCTGGTTGGGCTGCTGCAGACTGTGGGTGCAATCCATCACGACGGGGCTACCCAATGCCTGCATGGTGGGCAGGCCACGGAAATCGACTACTAGGTCGGTATATCCGAAGGTGGTACCACGTTCGGTAAGCCAAACCTGGTTGTTGCCCGAATCAATCACTTTTTGCCGGGCATGGGTCATCGCTGAGGGACTCAGGAACTGCCCCTTTTTGATGTTGACGACTTTGCCGGTATTGGCCGCTGCAACTACCAGGTCCGTCTGCCGGCAAAGAAATGCCGGGATCTGCAGAACGTCCACATACTGTGCGGCCATGGACGCTTCTGGGACGCTGTGGATGTCTGTCGTGGTTGGCAGGTTAAAGCGCTGACCTACTTTAGCGAGTATGTCGAGGGCTTTCTCATCCCCAATACCCGTAAAACTGTCGATCCTGCTACGGTTCGCTTTCCGGTAGCTGCCCTTGAAGATGTATGGAATACCAAGTTTATCCGTGATCTCACCAACCCGCTCCGCAATTTCCATGGCAACTGTTTCCCCCTCAATGGCACAGGGGCCTGCGATGAGAAAAAAGCTGTTTTTATCAGTGTGCTTGATGTTCGGGAGGGAGGAGTAATCCATGGTTAAAATGATTTGCTAAAGGAGAAAACCTGATTCACAAAGCTACACCGCGCTGGTGACTATGGTCCTGGGATCTTCTAAAAATGTTGCTTGTTGTTATTATTTCAGGGGAATCACGAAGACTACTCATTTTTCAAGACTTTGAGTCGTCAAACGCGGTTTTCCCGGCTGAGCCAAGCCGAAAGAATGCGCTGGAGGACTTTCGCTCTTACTCTGCGATAGGTCTGGTTATTTTTCGATAGCACAAACTAAATCTCCTTTTGTAGGCTATATGTAAGATTAAAAACGTAGATTTGTGATCATATAATTTATTAGTTCTTATTTTTTAACCAAAAAAGTGATAAATGAGATTCCTTTCCCTATTAATACTATTACTTCTATGCGGTGCCTCCTGCCTACGGGCACAGGCCGAGGTGCTGGACCCGATTGCCGTTACTGATCTAGAGTCAGATGGCAAGAGTATTTTCGTGAATACCGCTACGGGAATTCCGGTACTGCAAACCATGAGTGCTTACATTGGCTTGAGCCCCAAAGATGGTTCTATCATGTGGGAGGTCAAGCGTAATAGCGGAGCAGCCCTCACTGAAAGCCTTGATTCCGACAGTGGTAACAAGGACTTTGACGAGATTCCAAATACTCCACTGGTTATGGCAAGCGGGACGCTGCTTAACGTACTTAATGGTAAAGTGCTTATTGATGGTACTAAAAATGATCTACGTCGACTGCGTACTTATTACGTGCTGCCAGATCAGGATATGATGTTGCTGGAAATCGCGGGTAAGGGAGCGATCTACCTTTACGCCGTCAATCCATTTGAAAATACCCAGCTGTGGGGCGTACAATTACGCGAATTGTCGGGCCTTTCTCAGGCAGTCTCTGAAGGCAATGAGAACGAGGACCTTAACCCCATGCTTAACGCTGCGGGTGATTTGATTTATGACAATGGCAAGTACCTCGCCCTTATCGATATGAAAAGTGGCGAACTGAAGTGGAACGAAAAGCTCAACGCTGGTTATATCTATACGAGTAAGGACGGAGCCAGAATGGTCGTAGCAGAAAAGCGTGGAGGTCTAGGTGGAATGATGTCTGCTGCCCCCCTTGACGGAGCTGCTGCAAAAGGTGTCAAGTTTGGTAAGAAGTTGCACCTACTCGATACTGAGACGGGAGAAAGTGTCTGGAAGAAGGAGAAGAAAATGGACGGTAATGTCCTTTACGTTACGCCCTTTGAGGAAGGCTTCCTGGTGGTGCATGATGAAGGCATGAATATTTACTCCTTTACTGATCCGAAAGGAGATGGACGCTGGAAAAAGGACTACAAAGAAAAAGGTGTTGTTAACGTGGAAAAGGGCGCTGAAGGATTAATGGTCTATTTCAAAAACAAGCGGATGCTTGTTGATCCGGTATCGGGTGATGAGAAGTGGAAAAAGCCAGAGAAACTGGAAAAAGAGCCAGGAGGCTTTTTATGGGGCTTAATGAACTATGAGCCACTTTCTGAACAGGTAGGTGTACATACTGTAACCTTTTACGGTAGCTACTTAGTAGTAGGAGAAGGTTTTTCGTCTCGCCGTTTTCCTTACAATCAAATTCTGGTTGAAGCGGACCGTATTGTTACTGCAATTCCGGAGCCGACCGAAGGTACTCGAATCGGTAAACCCCGCTACATCATCGAGGCAATCGAGTTGAGTGAGGAAAAGGTGACCTCTAAGCGCAAAGTAATTGGCGTAAAAAAAGGACTTGCAGCCATCGATAAGGTAGAAAACGGTTATTTTCTATACAACGATCGCGGTTTCATCCTGATGGATTATAGTCCCGAGACAGGATGGGAGGAAACCATGAGGGAATACTACCCGGACCCAACTGCAGCCCTTCGGACACTTACGGGAATTGCTACGGCTGCAGGAGCAATGGCTTATACGACCACGCAGACGAGTAACATGCTCACCAGCTCAGCTTCTGGTAATGCAGGCGCTGCGCAGGCCTATAATAACCGGATGAACGCTATGACTACAGCTGGAGACGCAGGCTTTGGTTTCGCTACTGACCGTAAGATCAACGGTCGGGTAGACAACGACTTTGCATTCTTCTTTGCCAGAGATGGCAAAGAGGGCGCAACGCTCTTTAAAGTGGACAAAAATACTGGTCAGGAGGTCAGTAAATACCGCTTTGATGATTTAACTCCGTTGTATGAAATTGACTACGTAAACGGACGCCTGTACTATCAGGCCAAGAAGAAGTTCTCCATTTTTATGCTCAAGTAGCCTAAATGCAACAGCGCCTCAATGGATGGGGGAATTGGCACAATGCTAATTCCCCCATTCTGTGTGTATGGGCGCTAGGTCAACAGTTCTCCCGCCCGATGAAACTGTACGCCTCCCGCTATACTACGGGCTGCCTCAATCATATTTTTGGCCAAAGCGTCCACCTCGGTAGGGTTATAATCTCCCAAGATTTTAGGGCTGATTCCGCGTAAAAGGTTAGAAACACCTATGCCGATTTTTTCACCGAGTCGGAACTCACTGCGCTTGCCAACAAGAACACCTGGCTGGAAAATATGGGTGGCCCAGAAGCCCAGGGCCTTTATTGCCTCTTCGGTTTCTCCTTTCACCCGGGTGTAAAAGAAGAGGCTTTCAGGGTCGGCGCCTACGGAACTGATCAAAAGGCATTGGTTGGCACCTCCTGCCTTTGCCACTACGGCCGCTTTCAGGATGTAATCGAAGTCTACCTCCCGAAACGCAGCCTTACTGCCAGCTTTTTTAATGGTTGTTCCCAGACAGATGTATACGTCATCACACTGCCAGCGGCCACCATATTGTTCCAGTTCCTTGAAGTTGACTACTGGATTGACCAACTTGGCATCCTTGAGATGATGGGGCCTGCGGGTTGGAGCAATTACCTTACTGTAGGCTTGCTCGTTCAATAACTGGTGTAATAACTCGTTTCCGACCAGACCAGTTGCTCCAAATAGTAGGGCGGTTTTTGACGATTTGGTTAATTCCAAGTTAGTGGATTTGAGCGGTTAGCGGTTGGCGGTTGACAGTTGACGGTTGGCTGTTGGCGGGGACGCAGGTGCACTGGAAAGACTTAAGAGGCAAAGTATTGTATCCGATCAAAGGCCAGTGAGGTTTGCTTGGGTTGAGTAGCTCTGCTTCGAGTGGCAACATATCGGAGCAGAGCTACTCAACCAAAGTACCGAATACTCCTGCACGGATATAAAGATTACCGCGAGGGGCTGTTGATCAACTCCTTGACGGAATCATCAAAGTCTTGCTTAAAATCATCCCACTCACTGGTGGCAGCTCCGTTGAATCCGGTATAGATACCCGTGACGCGGTTGTCGCGGTCTACAAAAAGAAGGGTAGGGAAGCTGACGATCTTGTTGAGCATCGGCAGGGCATTGCCCGCTATTGCTTTGTCTGCTGCGCCCGCCAGAAGGATGGGCCAGGGAATCTGCATTTCCTCCCGATAGCGCCGGATTCTTTTCTTGCTTCTTTCGTCCTCTCCACCGTACTTCTCGAAGGCAATGGCAATTACCTCAAGGTCAGCCGTTTCGTTATTCGCCAGGTAGTCACGCAGAAATTCAGCCTCCTCACGGCAATTTGGGCACCAGGTTCCCATGACTTGCACCAGTTTCGGTTTGCCGGCAAACTGCTCATCCTGCAAGCTGATCTGCTTGCCATCGACAGTTGGGAAGGTGAAATCTAGGGGGATGTCCTCTACCATCTTAGTAAGGGTTTCCGGACTGGCCAACTTAAAATCAGGATCCCGCTTGGCGCTCCAGTTGGTGATGTAGTGGCGACCGGAGCGGAAGGTGCCGGTTAGGGTTCCATCTTCTTTGATCAGGGCCTCGAACAAAAAGGCATGACTGCCATCGAAAACGCTGAGGTAGGCCTTATTTCCCTGGACGGTTCCTTCCAGGAACCGGTAGTCACCGGTCTCCGTCCGGAAAGTCCCCCTTAGCTCATTTCCATTCTGGCTGAATTCTGCGATGCCGGGGAAGGAACCATTGTCGCCTTTTCCGCCTTCGAAGGTTACAGCCCACTTACCGCTAATGTCGGTAGCAGGTGGTTTTTGCATATTCGTGAACCGGTGGTTTTTGCCGAAATACGCTTTGAAGGGGATACTGTAGTTGTCGCGATAATGAACGACCCAGGCACCCTCGATGATGTTTTCCTCGTAGTACGCACTGATGTGGGTGTCGAAAACCGGGAAATCGATCCGGAGGGTGTCCCGGCCGGCACGTTGATCCCATCCGGCCTGGATATTGGACGGCGGAACGGTGATTACCTCGTCTCCGTTGATGATGTCGATCCGGAAGATGGAGTCACTTTCATAAACGACGTTGAAGTTGAAAGGTAGAACACCTTCCGTGACATCGTCAAATTCGAGGTTCGTCTTTTCGGGAATTGGAGCTCCTTTAGGGTTGGGTACGATGGGTTGGTACTCCAACTCGACTACGGCCCGGTACGGGCCGGGGGGCAGGGTAGGATAACGCTCCTGCACAAAAACGCAGGCCGTGATCAATACCGTAAGGAAAACAAGGGCGAGTAAGCGATAAGCGCGTACCATAACGTATGGTTGGTTCAAAAGTGGTAAACACGCATTGGGCCGGGAGGTTGTAGGAATCTTTAGTTTGCCCCCGGAAAGATTAAAGTGCTCCCCAATACTCTTAGTACTCCTAGTACCACTAACTGTTACTTCACAACGTTGTGCCTAAAAGGGGAGTAGGCTAATCATTCCAGTACTATACGGGTGGCTCAGATTCTTTTCCAGGTAATGGATAGGTTGCGGATGTGAGTGCAACGTTACGTGCAACAAGACCCTAGATCAGTGAGCATTTGAGCGATACGGTGTTGAACGGGGGAAAGTATGCGTAGTAACACCTAATTTTATGGAAAAGTCAGGTGTGTCTCGTCCTAAATACCGAAATTAATATTCCTGATACCCATCACCACTAAACTTATTCACCATGAAAAGTAAAATTCTTCGTCTGCTCCTTGGCCTGAGTGGCTTGCTCGTCGTCGCCCTGGCCGCCGCTCTTATTTACGTATCTATGGCCTTACCCAACGTCGGTCCTCCGCCCGACCTGAAGGTAGAGGGGACGCCGGAACAAGTAGCCCGCGGAAAATACCTCGCCAATAATGTGATGCTTTGCATGGATTGCCATGGCACCCGTAATTGGAATGAATTTGGTGGGCCTCCCCGACCGGGATCGCTGGGTATGGGCGGCGAAGTATTCCCGCGTGAGGGGGGCTTCCCGGGTAATTTTATTGCCCCCAACATCACCCCGGCAAAGCTCGCAGAATGGACGGATGGCGAAATCTTCCGAACCATCACTACCGGAGTAAGCCGTGACGGTCGGGCACTTTTTAATGTGATGCCCTACCAGAGTTATGCTCAACTTGACCAAAAGGATATTGAAGCAGTCATTGCCTACATCCGGACCATTCCGGCCGTAGAGAATGAAACAGCCCCTAGCGAGTTTGA
>CAZTTF010000035.1:0-25004 GCA_964616365.1 uncultured Lewinella sp.
ACGATTGTGCCGATCACGGCTGAAGGCTGTGAAGGCGATGCCTTCACGGTTACGATCACGATCCTCCCGGAACCAAATACAACGATTACGCAGGATGTGTTTGAAATATGCCCGGGAGGTGAAGTCGAGTTAACATTTACCGACAACGAGGCCACCGGTGCTACTTTCAACATCTCGGCAGATGTAGTCGATGATAATGGTACTGATGTTGGCGGTTTCTCCGCTACGGGAGTTGCTTCCGGAGCTTCGGTGGTGTACACTGAGGGGGTGGATTTTGTGGCAGCACTTGGAAGTACCGCCAGCCTGGTAAATATTATTGTGACGAATACGGTTACGGGCTGTGGACAAGACCTTCCGGACGTTACCATTAGCGTTGAAGACGACGAGGCACCAACGGCGGTATGTCAGAACATTACCGTTTATCTGGATGCAGCGGGTAGTGCTTTGATCGTAGCAGGTGATGTTGACGGTGGTAGCTTTGATAATTGTGACGTAGCATCGCTGGCGATCTCCGTGGAGGACTTCTCCTGCGCAGATGTTGACGAGAACGATGTTGAACTCACGGTGACGGATATTGCCGGGTTGACTGCTATGTGTACCGCTACTGTTACCGTATTGGATACGATTTCACCGGTAGTGACGACGATTGATCAAGTGGGAATTCTGTCTGACTTTACGGGCACCTTTGAGGTGGATCCCAATGATGTGATCACTGACATCATTGAAAACTGCGATGTTGCGTCCATTGAATTTAGCCGCTCACTGACCTTTGTCTGTGAAGACATTGGTGATAATGAGGTAACCGTCACGGTAACGGACGTAAGTGGTAATACTGGAACCTCAACGTTTACGGTGACAATTGGTTACAATCAGCCCAACCTGTCTTGCCGAGGTTTTGTGAACCTGACGCTGAATGACGATTGTGAGGCATTATTAACTCCGTCTATGGTCCTGTCTGGTAACGTTGCTTGCCTGGACGTTTTCGAATTCGAAATCATTGTCATGGACAGCGACCCTTCTAATGGTCCGGTTATTGACGGTTGTGGTGAATTCACCTACATGATTACCTCTACGGGAACAGGGCTCTTTGACCTCGACTTTGATAGCTGCTGGGGTTCGGTACGAGCTGAAGACAATACTGCTCCCATTGTGGAGGAGCAGGTAGCACCTGTCGACCTGCTCTGTGTTGACCTGGAGGATAATCGCGTTGTACTGCTTGATAATAGCGTTAGTCGTTGTTTCCGGGTATTCGGTAATACCGGGGCCATCATACCTGGTTCGATGGATATGGCGTTGAGCGCAGCATTGCGTGCGGGCACTGATGCTCCGGTGATTCCAACCTTTACTGACGGTTGTGCGGAGCAGCTTGAGGTATGCGTCACCGAAAGCCTTGCTATTGATAGCAACGAACCTATGTGTAATGACATGGTGCTCACACGCACCTTTACGGCCACGGAAGTTGCGTCCTGTATCGGAGATGCTGAGGATGGTAACGAACCTGCGGTGTCTTCGTTGGTGATTACATTTACACGTCCAGATCTGGACGACCTCGACGGCGACAGTATTCCGCCCACCGCTGATTTTGATCAATGTGGTGATACAAGCGGCAGTATCGCTGATATCCGTGCCAATTATCCTGCTCCCCGCCCACAGGATTATCCTTTCCTGGACATCGACGGACGTGTCATCCCGCTTTTTGAAGACGGTGTAGTCTGTAATATCGGAGTGACTTACTCCGATGGTAATCCGACGATTACTTGTCCTAATACATACAAGTTTGTCCGTACTTACACCGTCATTGACTGGTGTAATCCAGGCGAAATAGCCACGTTTACCCAGATTGTGAAAGTAGGCGACGGGACTGCTCCGGATTTTACGGGACCTACCCAGGATCGTGACCTCGACGGGGTTGTTGATGAAGACCTTGTCTTTTCTACCAACTCAGGTAGCCTTTGTGCGGCCTTCATCGTTCTCGACGGACCTGGCGTGGGCCTCTCCGACAACTGTGCAGCGCCAGAGGATCTTACCTTGTCAGCTACAATTTACCCTGATGGGGATTTGAGTGCTACCCCAATCGGGACCTTCGACGTAGACCTTTTTAACGGTATCCCCGAAGTCACAACCCCAATTCCTGTTGGTACGCACTTGCTCGTCTACACCTTCTCCGATGCCTGTGGCAACGATGGTTCGGCTTCTTTCCCCTTCACGGTAGAGGACCGTACGGCACCAGTTGCTAATTGTGAGGATGGCCTGAACATCAGCATTTCCTCAGGCGGTGTTGGCGGTGGTGCTTCCACGGGTATAGCGGTGATTACGCCGGACATGATTGACGCTGGAGCTGCAGACGACTGTTCTGACGTAACGTTGAGTATTGCCCGGGTAACCGGCGGCAATATTAATATGGAGCCCTACGGCGACGAGCTGATCCTGACTTGTGCCGATCTGGGCGTAGTTCGGGTTGGCCTGCGGGTAGAGGATGCTAACGGTAACGTTAACTTCTGTTGGCTGGACGTACTGGTTGAGGACGGAAGCGCGCCAACGTGTATTCCTCCCGGCCCGATGAACATCACCTGTATAGCGTACAATGACAACTTCCCGACGGACATCACTGAAGTCTCCGAGGAGGAGCTAGCTGCCATTTTCGGTAGCGCTATTGGTGTGGACAACTGTGACGTGTCGGTATCTTCTTCCGTAAGCGGTACCCTGAACAATTGCGGTGTTGGCGCTATCACCCGTTCGTTTGTAGCTACCGATCAGGTCGGCTTCACGAATAACGGCACCTGTACGCAGGTAATTACCATCCGCGGCGTACACGACTACCGCATCACCTTCCCAATGGATGAGGCGGGAGAATGTGCTGACATCCCGGCATTTGACGGGTTGGCTACCGAAGTGTTTGCTTGTGACCTGATCACGACCAACGTGACGGTAGATACCATTGAGGCAGTAGCCTCGCCCGATGTATGCTTCACCCTGCGGGTGAACTACGACGTGGTTAATTTCTGTGAGTACAACCAGCTTGGTGAGTGCTACCGCATCCCCCGGGATGGTGATGGTATTCGTGACCCGGAGACGCAGCTGCTGTACCTTAATGTCGTCCCGGAGAACGATGCCAACACTGGTGATGATATTGCCTTCCTGAGCCGCTTTACTGACCGGGACTATAACCCTGAATCTCCGCAATTGGACCAGCTGATCGACGACGGTGATGATACGGACGGATCAGATGATGATAACAGTAATGACAACAGTGACTTTGCTGACTACGCACAGGACGATAGCCGCGGCTTCTTCTGCTACGTACAGTTTATAGACGTCTATGACAACGATGCTCCAAGCATCGAGGTAGTTGCTCCCGAGGAGTGTTTCGCTGGTACAAGCGCGACCTGTACTGCAGAAGTAGTACTGGCCTTTACGGCAGAGGACGACTGTATTACCCCGGAAGTATCGTTTGAGCTAGATGCTAACTATAATCCAGGTGATCTTGACTTCACTGGTTTCTCTCCGGACAATGCTGCTGATCTGGGTATTAGTATCTCACTGGATAACGACGGTGCTAATTACACCATCACTGCTACGAATGTCCCGGTAGGTAATCACGCGATCCGCGTGCGTGCCAATGACGGATGTGGCAACACTGATCTCGATATTATTGAGTTCTGTGTTGACGGAGACCTTGCGCCAACACCAATCTGTATTCAAACGACAACCGTCACGCTGATGCCCGACGGTAACGGTGGCGGGATGGCATCAATCCGGGCTAATGACATTGTCATTGCTGACGTAGAAGACTGCTTTGGCAACGTAGTAGAGAACTACAGCATCTACCGGGAAGCTGGCTTCGATGAGAGCCAGATCGCCGTTGGTGATATCAGTGTCGATTTCGATTGCGCTGACTTTGATGCCGGAACCGTTCCGGTACGTGTGTACTCGATCGCAGACAATGGCACCGCTAACTACTGCTCTGTTGTGGTAGAGGTACAGGCCTTCCAGGATGATGTCTGTGCAGATGCTGGTAACCTTGCTTCCCTTGGCGGCAACATAGCCACGCAGAACAATGAGAATGTCGTTGGCGTAGAGGTAACGCTTACCAGCGCTCAGGATGATGATCAGATGGCACTGACCGATGAGAATGGTTCCTTCAACTTCCTGGTTCCGATAAATGGCGACTACACAATTCAGCCCGCTCATCCGGTGGCTGTTGACCTGGCAACCGTGACTGTAACTGACGTAGTGATGATCGGTAATGCCATTCTTGGTACAGACAGCTTTGCCAGTGATTATGACTACCTGGCGGCTGACGTTGATCAGGACCAAAATCTCACCGTAGGCGATATGGTCGCGATCCAGCGGGTAATTCTTGGACTGGATGATACCTTCATCACCGGCGAGAGCTGGGGCTTTGTTCCTGCTGATGTCGACGTCAGCGATCCATTCGCAGCGACCTTCCCCGGGGTATACAATATTAATGACATTACTACGAACGTCTTTGACGCTGACTTCGTCGGTTTCGCTTACGGGGATGTGAATAGCGTAGGCCGTTCTTCTGCTTTCCTGGAAGTAGAGGATGTACATCTCGAAGCTGGTCAGACGCACCGCGTTGTGTTCTCCGGAGCACGGTTATCTGGTTTCCAGGGCACCCTGGAACTTGCTGCTGGCCTGGAGCTGATAGACGTAGCCTTTGAAGGCGAAGGTGGTCTTAACCTGAACGGTGCCGCCGAAGGTGTCATCGCGATGATGTTCCGCAGCGCGGCAACGGTAACCGTAGAAGTACGGGCTACTGAGGCTGGTCTGCTAAGTGAGCTGGTTAGCCTGACGAGCAACGTAACCCTTGCCGAAGGGGTAAATAATAACGGTACGAGCGGTGCACTCAACCTTGCCTTTACTCCCTCCACGGCACCTGCGTCCGCGCAAAATGCCCTGTTCCAGAACATGCCCAACCCGGTAGTTGATGCAACGACGATCCGCTTTAATCTGGCAGAAGCTGGTTTGGCCACGCTTACGCTCCGCGATGCCGCTGGCCGTCTCCTGCGGGAGGTCAAGGTTGATGCGATCGCTGGCGTGAACCAGGTAATACTAAACGACCTTACTACGCCCGGAGTGATCAGTTACACCCTGGTTGCTGGCGATTTCGCAGCTACGAAGAAAATGATCGTAGTGCGATAGGCGCGCACTATACCGCACCTGTTTTGGATGAAAGGTCCCGTCTCCGGAAAATAGGAGGCGGGACCTTTTTGCTGATTACGCAACCGAACTAAACGAGGTATGCGATCTTGCGCAAAATAAACTCCCCGATTGAACGAGGCAGGAGTAGGAGGATTGGCTTTACCTTGAGCTCCTGAAAACACCGATACTCAATGAAACACTTACTGACAATCCTGCTGTTTTTTGCCCTGTTGTGCGGGAGTACTTGTGCCATACAGCCCGGGAAGACAGTAGCTAACGTGCCCCGCTTTGATACCATAGTGCCGCTAAGCGACTTTTTAGAACTATCGATTAAGGACAGTGTGGTATACCTCAACGGCCTTACTGATGCTCCTCCGCTTGCCTTGGGGCCAATTGGTGTGGAGCGATGGAGAGATACTAAAATCAAATACCTGCAACGAGATTACATCACGGGGAAAACAAAGTATCTGGACAAATACGTTGGAACGACTTTTATTCAGGACACCACGGGTAAATTTGTCACCAGCTTCACTGCTGATACCCTTGGTAAGAGTTGGAAAAAGAAATTGCGCGCAGGCTTATTGAGGAAAAACCCGTTACTGGATACGATAGGCTTTGATATAAGGTATAATGTCAGGCTAAAAGAAGATGTTCCCCTGCGGGAAATCACCCTGGTATCCGGCAGAAAGCAGGCCTTCTGGGTCAACGAGGACTCCACGGTCATAGCAGGTCCGCCGGATTTAAAGTACCGGCAGACTTTCTTCAGTGGCCGATACTTCGCCTACTATGATCCGGCAAAGAAGGCCCGGATCATCATGACCCGTAAGGGGGCGACTGTTCTGTTTGACAAGAACGGGATACTCGATGCGATGTGGGAAATGGCGTATCCGGTAATATCGGTTGATGATTACGACAATCTTGACGACAAATACATCTACAATCTGGAACAACAGCGTTGGGTGGACACGGTGGAAGTAGGAGAGCGGCTTTCTCCGGATACTTACTTCACCAGCTCTATGGATGGGTTGTCCGCACAGGAGGTTGATCTCTTCGTCAAGGGAGAGCACCTGGAGGTGACGAATTTTTCCAGATGGCCGATCCAGCTAAAGCAGTATCGTTATGATCACAATGGTGTACGGACTTACCGAAAGGCTAATGGAGACACCCTTTGGGTGGAGCCTGTCGCCGATTTTCCCGGAGAAGAACTCAGTCTTTTTCATACGGAAGCATGGCTGCAAAGAGGGAGAGATAGCCTGCTGAACGTAAAAACGGGGGAAAGCATTCCGTTGCTGCTGGAGGACGACAGCGCCTCGTTGGCGGAATTGATCTTTGACCAGGAGGGGCTCGCCTATGGCTGGGGACACACGTACTTTATTGATAGTACGGGAGAGTACCGGGACGGGAGTTACATGATGGACCTCCGGCGGCAGTTGGTTAGCCCCGTTTGGCTGTCTATCTTTCACCTGCAGGATAATCTTTTTGTTGTCCGGAACGAAAAAAAGCAGATCGGCGTCCTCGCCTGGCGGTGATGCTTAATTGTCCATCTCTGAATCTGAAAAAGGAAAACGATGCCAGCAGCCACGAACAACGTCTATATCGGAACCAGTCTGGATGGCTTTATTGCGGATAAAAACGGTGGCCTCGACTGGTTAGACAGCGTCCCGAACCCAGAGGGCATAGACATGGGCTATTATGCTTTCCTGGAGCGCATGGATGCGCTCGTTATGGGGCGGGTAACCTTCGAGACAGTGCTTGGTTTCGGGATTGACTGGCCTTACGACAAACCGGTGTACGTGCTGAGCAGTACCCTGAATACGGTACCTGCGGAACTGGAAGGGAAGGTCTGGATCATGGGCGGACCGCTGGCAGAAGTGCTGGCTGCTATCCACGCCCGGGGACACCGGCACTTATACATCGACGGAGGGAGTACCATTCAGCAATTTCTGAAAGCAGATTTGATCGATGAGATGATCCTGACAACAATTCCTATCTTATTGGGCGGTGGCTTTTCCTTGTTTGGTGAACTTGATCAACCCTTGGACTGGGAGTTAGTCAATAGTGAGGTGCTGTTGGAGCAAATTACGCAAAGGCACTACCGCCGCAGGCGGGAGGGGTGATGGCAACAATAGGTCTTCAGTGGGAAAGCGGTATTTTTACCGGGCGTCCGCACTCCTAACCCTATCTCTTTTTCTATGAAGATTTTGGCTGTTTGTCTTGGTAATATTTGTCGCTCTCCGTTGGCAGAAGGCTTACTGCGGCGGGAGATTAAAGCTCGTGGCCTTGATTGGGAGGTGGCGAGTGGTGGAACGGCAGGCTACCATACTGGTAAAGCCCCTGATCCGCGCAGCCAAGCAGTTGCCCGGGAGCATGGCTTGGACATTAGTGACCAGCGGAGTTACCACGTCACGGCAGACGATCTTGAGGTCTATGATGTGGTCTTTGCGATGGACCGGCAGAACGCAGCTGACCTCAAGGCACGGGCGCGGACGCAGGTGCAAAGTGATAAGGTCCACCTTTTTCTCGATTACGCTGGCCTCGCGGCCAGCGAGGGGCCGGACGTCTTCGACCCCTACTACGACGACGATGCCTACGCCGGAGTGTATGCCCAGGTAGAACGTGCCGCCAGGAAAGCCGTAGACCGCTTACTCGCGGAGTAAGATGTAACTTCTGTCGTTCTATAAAAAGCCCGGATAATCCACAGGGTGACCATTTGGTGGCGTATATATAATGTTGGAACTCTGTCGTTAATTAGGCTTCCCTTCGATTTATCGGTACATTGCATGGCCAACAGATATACTATCGTTGGTTGAAGGCGCTTTACGGGGTCACCCCGCAAGGCGCTTTTTTTATACATCTATAGCCCCGAAAGCCTGAGACGTTCGCCTCAGAGGGCCGCTTTGAAACGACATTGATTATGAAATTCGGTATAACTACATTTTTTATCCTGGTTGCCAGCTTCCTGAGCGCTCAAACACTCCCTTTTGACTTTGAGGGAGGCATAACAACGATGGACTTTGTTGACTTTGACGGTGGCGTTGCCGCAGTATTGGACAATCCCCAGTCTTCGGGTATTAATACCAGTGCTACCGTAGCACAGATAGTACGAGACGGCGGGGCTGTCTTCGCGGGAAGTAAGATTACGCTAGCGGCGCCCTTAGACTTTACTACCCTGAATACCATTAGAATGAAAGTTTTTACAACTGCGCCAACCGGTACCGTTGTGAAGATGAAGTTGGAAGCTCCGGGGATCAGCGCAGAGCGGGACCAGGTAACAACGGTTACTGGGGAGTGGGAAGAACTCAGCTGGGACTTTACGGGTACCCCCACTAGTTTTACGGACCTCGTCTTCATGTTTGACTTCGGTAACGTTGGCGACGGCTCGAGCACATCGACCTTTCTCTTTGATGATGTGGAACAGTTCTTCGGTGGGAACCAGATTGATTTGCCAATTGATTTTGAAGACGATATGGTTAACTATTCGCTGACTGACTTTGAAGGAGCACAGACCTTTTTGGAAGCAGACCCCGAAGATGCCGGTAACTCCGTAATCCGTTTTCTTAAAGACGGTAACGCCGGTGAGTTTGCGGGTGTGACCCTGAGCACGCCTTCCGGTCTTGCCACAAACATTCCCTTTACCCTGATGGATGCGCGGATGACAGCGCGGGTGTGGTCTCCGGATGCAGGCATCCCCGTTCGACTTAAAGTTGAAAATGCTAATGACCCTACTCAGACCTGTGAAACGGATGTTGTAACTACGGTTGCCGGAGGTTGGGAGGTCCTGGACTTCATTTTTACCAACGAAGTCCCCAATACGGCGAGACTGGAGTTTGGTCTTGCTAACGGCTGGATTTACAACAAGGCCTCTATCTTCTTTAATGTTGGCACCTCCGGTGCCAGTGCTGGTGAGAAAAACTACTATTTTGACAATGTTGCTTTTGGTGACTTCATGGTGTCAACTATTGACCTGACGGCTATCGGGCTGGAGGTTTTTCCCAACCCTAGTGCCGCTAACTGGAACTTTTCGGCTGCCACAGAACGGATCGAGTCAATCGTGGTCCATGACCTGCAAGGGCGTCAGGTGCTCGTACGTGCACCAAAAGCCCTGCAGGCCAGTATTGATGCATCGATGCTGCCTAGCGGCACTTACGTGGCAAGAATTACTACTGCGGCAGGTACGGGGATCATGAAGTTGGTGCGCCGTTAAAGGTTACTTCAATCGCTTATGCCGAAGGCAAAGCGGTTCGGCTTTATCACTTGCTAGCGCGGTTGCTGATTTCGTTAAAAAAACTTGCTGAAGCTAAAGCTTTGCCTACGTTTTTTGCCTCTTCAGCAACCACGCTAGCGGTGCGCTAATTGTCCCAAACCACTCCGGCTTAGGTATCCTTATGATTATGAGCTATCTCCGTCTTCGTTTAGGCTATTTATGGTGGCGGATTAAGCGAAACTAACCGGCCTGACTACACAACACTCACACCAAAACTGCCAGGTTATTTAAGCATAGAGCTGGGACAGGAAGGCGCTACTTAATTACCCCGATTTTATCCACCAATATTTCGAAGGATTGGCGCTGCTTGTTGCCGATCAGGATGCGTAGTTGATTGATGGGCTCGCCGGCATAGGGGGGGAGATTAGGGGTGTAGCCCCGAAAGGTTGGCTGGAGTTTGTTGAAAGGGATCGTGATGGTTTCCCATTCTCCGGAAGTGGGGAAGGTGTAGGCGTAACTGTGCCGCTCGTAGCGGGCCCGACTGACCCGAAAAGTATAATTTTTGCCATCGCCTTTCAGGCGAAGCTGAAAGCTTCCGTAACCATCAACTTCGTAGGTAGTGTTGTAGTCGGAGCGGATGGAGGAGAAGCCACCGTTGTATTCCAGTCTTACGTCCCCCCAAAAGCGGAGATTACCCTCGTCAGTAATGGCCGCATTGCCGCGGGAAATGCCGCCCATCACCCGGTCATCCTGAATGGCCCAGCTGGAAGTTGTCTCGCTAAAGTCGACAAGGACCTTTCCTTCGGTTGGATTGCTAGTAGTATTAGCTGTTGGAGTGGTTTGCTGTGCGGTCGTACAATTGGTCAGACAGCCGATCAGAGCAAACAATATGATTAGGTTACGCATGTTGGTGAAAGAGAGAAGCAGGATAAATTGTTTGTCAGGTCGTGTACTTAGCGTGTCAGTTAATGATTAAGGCTTACTTCTAGGCTTTCGGGGGAGAGATGGTCCCGAGTCGTCGAACAGTTTGTCGGACTTATAGAATGCCTTGAACCGAAGCACGATGAACAGTATTCTAGTCGTACCAAATGATGAGCTATGAAAACCACCGCCACCCTACTTTGCTGCTTACTGGTATCATTTTGCACCTGCGTCCTCGCCCAGACAGACGTCCAGAATAGTGATAAGATTGAATTGAATGGCCGGGTCTCCGAGAGCGGAGGAGAGGCCGTTATGTTTGCGACCGTAAAGGTGATGGATCCCGTAGCGAATAAGATGGTGACGGGAACAACGACCGACGCGGACGGTCGTTTTAAGGTGGCGCTACCTAATGCCGATGCACAATTAGAGATTAGTTTTCTGGGCTTTGCTACCCTGCGGATCGAAGCTCCGATGGCGGCCGACCTCGAGCGCATTATACTTCAGCCAGACGGAGAAACCCTGGACGAAGTCCTCGTCACGGGAGAGCGCTCCACTACGGAGTTTAAACTGGACATGCGAGTCTTCAATGTTGGTAAAGACCTAAGCAGTGCGGGGGCGAGTGCCCTGGAAGTGCTCAATAATGTTCCCTCAGTGACGGTGACAATAGAGGGTGATATTAACCTGCGTGGTAGCGGAGGGGTGCAGATCCTGATTGATGGCAAGCCTTCGGTGCTTGCCAGTGACGGTGGCAATGCACTCGGTACCATCACGGCGGATATGATCGAGCGGATCGAAGTAATCACAAATCCTTCAGCAAAATACGAGGCCGAGGGCACCGCGGGCATCATCAATATCGTCATGAAAAAAGATAGCCGGAAGGGAACTAACGGCTCCGTAACGGTCAACACCGGGGTGCCAGACAATCATAGCCTTGGCTTTAGCATCAACCGCAGGACTGGTCGCTTCAACCTATTCGGCCAGTTGGGCGCTGGCTACCGCAGCTTGCCAGAAGACTATCGGGGTATTAACCGGGACCTGACCACAGGCAGGATGGTCAACAGCTCCGGACGTGGTTTTCGGAACGAGCAATTTTATAACCTCAACCTTGGTACAGATTACTACATCAATGACCTTAACGTAGTTACACTGGCCGGAAGCTTCGCCTACGAGGTGGAATCTCAGCCCTCCGAAACCAACTTCGAAGTATTTGATGTAACCGGCAATTTGACTGACTCGTGGCGGCGGACAGAAGAAACGCAGGCAACCAATCCCAAGTGGCAGTATGAGCTCAACTATAAGCGGCAATTTGACGCCAGTGATGAAGACCATGCCCTGGTGATCAGCGCGCTCGGGCGCGCGTTCATCAAAGATCAGTCTTCGGAGTTTAATACCGTTACCAGCGAGGGGCAGGCCCTTTTTGGTGACCAGCTTACGGCAACAGATTTTGGAGAAATCACCTATACCTTCAAGGCGGACTATACTAAACCCCTGAGCGAAAAAGTAACCGTGGAAACCGGTTTGCAGTATGTATTTACCGATGTGGGGAACGACTTCGAGGTGCAGGATTTTGAGAGCGGCATGTTTGTACCCGTACCAGAACTCACCAACCGCTTTGAGTATGATCAGGGCGTGCTGGGTGCTTACCTGACTACGGCTTACGAAGGCAAGCGCTGGGGCGTGAAAGGCGGCTTGCGGGTTGAGCAAACCCGCCTTAATACCTTATTAGTGACAACTGAGGAGACGAATGATCAAGACTTTTCTAACCTCTTCCCCTCCTTTCATACCTCCTATAAAGTCAGCGATGCTGCTTCCTTGCAGGCAGGCTACTCCCGCCGCATCTTCCGGCCAAGATTATGGGATCTCAATCCCTTCTTTAATGTCCGTGATAACTTCAACGTCCGCGCCGGAAACCCGGACCTCTTACCTGAGTTTACGGACTCCTATGAGTTGACCGGTATTTTCATTCTGGGTGAGCTCAGTCTGAATGCCGGTGTGTACCACCGGTTTACGACCGAAGTCGTGGAGCGGGTTGCTTTCTTCGAGGACAATGTTTCCATTACCCGACCGGTCAACCTGGGGACCAGTAGTGCCAACGGTATTGAGCTGAACGGCAAGTACCGCGTAAACAAGTGGCTGACCCTGAACGGAGATTTCAACTTCAACTACTTCGACCGGCAGGCAGCACTCGATGGCGTTAGCTTTGACTTCACCGCGGACCAGTTCAATGGCCGCCTGGTGGGCAAATTCGAACTACCCAAGGGAATCGATCTGGAGCTGGCCGGAAACGTACAATCTGGCTTCGAGACCGTGCAGGGGGATGTCTCCGGCTTCGCGTTCCTGGACCTGGGGCTCCGAAAAAAAGCCCTTAAAGGCCGTTTGGTTTTTAATGCCAGCGTGCGGGATGCTTTTGCGAGTCGTATTCGTGAGAGCGAGGCCATTCAGCCCAATTTTACGGTCTACAACTATCGGTTGCGGGGGCGCTTCATCACCTTTGGGGTGAGTTATGGTTTTGGTAAAGGAGAAGCGATGGAATTTGCGGGGAGAAAGCGGTTTTAGACTATCTTTCCCACCATGCAGACCCATTCTAAGCTTCCAGACGTCGGGACGACCATCTTCACCCAGATGAGCCAGCTGGCGGTACAGCATGATGCCATCAACCTGTCGCAGGGCTTTCCGAATTTTCCGGTGGACCAGCGTTTAAAAGACTTGATTAGTCAATACGTTCAGAGAGGCTACAACCAGTATGCACCAATGGCGGGGGTGCTGGAACTCCGGCAAGCCATTGCGGCAAAGAAAGCACAGCTTTACGGTTGCGCGCTGGATCCGGAGACAGAAATCACGATTACCTGTGGCGCAACGGAAGCCATTTTCAGCACCATTGCTGCGCTGGTCCGGCCGGGAGATGAGGTCATTGTCTTTGAGCCAGCCTACGATTGCTACGGGCCAGCCATTACGGTAAACGGAGGTGTAGTCGTACCAATCCGGTTGCAAAGCCCGGATTACCGGATAGACTGGGAGGAAGTTGGCAGTAAGCTAACGGCCCGGACCCGGATGATCATGATCAACACCCCCCACAATCCTACAGGGACAGTCTTGGAGGCAAGTGATCTGGAGGCATTGCAGGCATTGACCCGGGAAACGGACGTCGTTGTCCTGTCAGACGAGGTCTATCAGCACCTGCTCTACGACGGCCGGGAACACCAGAGTGTGATGCGGTATCCGGAGCTGTATCAGCGTTCGGTGATCACGATGTCTTTTGGTAAAACCTTTCACGCTACGGGCTGGCGGATAGGTTATGCTATAGCGCCTGCGGCGCTGACCGAAGAACTACGTAAGGTGCATCAGTTTAATACCTTCAGCATCATCAGACCGTTGCAGCATGCGCTGGCAGATTATCTTGCTGATCCGACAACTTACTCGTCTTTGCCAGCCTTCTTTCAGGAGAAGCGTGACCTGTTCGTTGAGGCCCTGCAAGGTAGCCCGTTCGAGTTGCTGCCCTGTGCTGGCACCTACTTCCTACTGGCGCGGTACCAAAGATGTTCTGCTTTGGGCGATCAGGCGTTTGCCCGCTGGCTGACGCGGGAAAAAGGCGTGGCGGTCATCCCGGTTTCCTCTTTCTACTCGGATGGGACGGATGAGGGGATTATCCGTTTTTGCTTCGCAAAAACCGAGTCGACACTACTGGCTGCTGCGGAACGTTTATGCGAAATTGAACTACTAGGACAATAAGTACTCGAACGGCTGGAATAAGGAAATTGGTATCCGTTCAAAAAGTAGGGGTTTGGTGGAGGAGCTCTGCTCCGACTAGCAACAAATCGGAGAAGAGCTCCTCCATCAAGGCAGGCTCCATCGGCTATTAAACGGATAAACGAATTGTCCCCAACTGTTTTCAGCGGAGTACATTATAAGAAAAGGAAATCCCCGATAAACAACATCAAGACATGTCTAAACTCAACATTACCCTGCTACAAACGGAAATCATCTGGGAAGATCCGGCGGCAAACCTGGCGCATTACGCGGCACTGCTCGACCAAATGGTAAGCCCTACGGACGTGATTGTACTACCGGAAATGTTTACCACCGGCTTTACGATGAATCCCGCGCCTTATGCAGAAAAAATGGGTGGTCTCTCCATGCAGTGGATGCAAAGCCAGGCAGCGCGCTGGCAGGCTGCCGTAATGGGTAGCTTGATCATTGAAGAAGGGGGGGCTTACTATAACCGTCTGGTTTGGATGGAGCCTGATGGCAAGTATTACACTTACGATAAACGACACCTTTTTGCGATGGCTGGCGAGCATGAATCGTACGTTGCCGGGCAGGAGCGGTTGGTAGTAGACTACAACGGCTGGCGTATTTGCCCCATGATCTGTTATGACCTCCGTTTCCCGGTATGGGCGCGAAACGATGATGCTTACGACCTGCTTATTTACACGGCGAACTGGCCTAATAAGCGCGCTTATGACTGGATGACTTTGCTGCGGGCGCGTGCCATTGAAAACCAGTGTTACGTCGCTGCTGTGAACCGGGTAGGGACGGACGAAAATGGCCATGAGTACAATGGGGACAGCTGCGTGATTGACCCGGGATGGCGCCACGTTCTGTGGCATGCCGAGAAAACAGAAGCGGTACAAACCGTTACGCTGACAGCAGAGCACCTATTGGAAGTAAGGACCCGATTGCCATTTTTGCAGGACCGGGACCAGTTTAAGGTGTTACCATAAACGGCCTCCTTGTTCCTGCCATTGCACCCGCGTCCGCGCCCTGATCATGTTACGGGCGCGGACGCAGGTGCAATGTGATTAGGGTGAGCAAAGGAGAACCGCCCTGAGGCGTAGATAAAACCATCTTTCATGAATCTTGAACAGAATAAGGCGAATGCGATTGCTTTTTACCGCATGGCCTACCTCGGAGACCCGGCGGGAGCCGTGGCGCGCTACGTTGGCAACCAGTACATTCAGCATAATCCCGATGTGGCTGATGGTCCGGAGGGCTTCATCGCGTATTTCGAGCGTATGCACAGGGAATACCCTGACAAGTCCATCGAATTCGTACGCTGTATTGCCGAGGGCGACCTTGTAGCCCTGCATACTCACCAGGTTTGGCCGGGAGGGGAAGAGTACGTAACGATGGATTTTCTGCGGTTTGATGCCGACGGTAAGATCGTTGAGCATTGGGATGCTATCCAGCAAGTGCCCGCCGAAATGGCGCACGGAAACGGGATGGTTTAGTTACGATAATCCAGTGGTGGCTCACGGTCGCCCAGCAGTGCTTCATATTTGAAGCCGGGGCCACGCCGGCGTTCCAGTTCCGCTTTCGCCGCGGCGATAGTTGCGGGTTGCTGGAAGAGCTGAATGCCGGTTAGTGTCAATGTCTTGGCGGCTACCATCATGCCTTTGGTGCCAATGCTGGTGCCACCAGCGGCAACGGCCTGCCAGGTATGGGCTGAAGTTCCGGGAACCCAGGTAGCGGTCCGCAAAGCAGTGGTCGGGACGGCCCAGCTTACATCACCAACATCGGTTGATGCACTGAAAGGTTTCTTGGGGGCAGAATAGGGCGCAATCTGACTGGCGGTAGCGAGTGGTTTCCTCTTTTGTTCGGGTAAGGTGGCGGCAATCTTTTCGGCAAAGGCCAGCTCTTCAGCGGAGTAGGTAATGCCTCCAACTTTCTCCAGGTTTTGGTGGGTTAACTTGGTAAGTGTCTCGTTAGGCAAGAGGTTAAATGATCCATGGATAACTTCATATTCCATGCGGGTTTCTGTTCCCATCGCGGCTCCTTCGGCGGCCGCAACAACGCGGTCGAAAATGTTGCGGACCTCCTGCATCTGTGGGTGGCGGACGTAATAGAATACCTCGGCGTAGGCAGGAACAACATTAGGTGCTTCCCCTCCGCTGGTGATGACGTAGTGGATACGGGTGGTTTCCGGTACGTGTTCGCGCATCAAATTGACCATGTAGTTCATGGCTTCTACACCGTCGAGTGCAGAGCGGCCAACCTCCGGTGCGGCTGCGGCATGCGCCGCAGTGCCGTAAAACCTGAACTTGGCGGACTTGTTGGAAAGGGTGGAGCCGGCAGAGGCACCGTTGTGGTCGGAGGGATGCCAGTTGAGGACGGCGTCGACATCGTCGAACAGCCCGGCACGAACCATGTACACCTTGCCCGCCCCGCCTTCTTCGGCGGGGGTGCCGTAGACACGGATGGTGCCCGATCCTCCGTTAGCGGTGAGCCAGTCTTTGATCGCAATGGCAGCGGCTGTTGCTGCCGTGCCAAAAAGGTGGTGCCCGCAGGCATGGCCAGCCTGGGCCCCTTCCCGTGCCCTGGGCTCCGGGACTGCAGCCTGGGAGACGCCCGGAAGGGCGTCGAACTCGGCGAGAATACCGATGACCGGCTCGCCGCTACCGTAGCTGGCAACGAAAGCGGTGGGGATGTCTGCTACGCCCGCTTTGACGGTGAAACCTGCTGTGGCCAGCTCTTGCTGCAGTAACCCTGAAGATTGCTTCTCCTGGTAGCCCAGCTCGGATAGTTCCCAGATTTGCTGAGCGATATCGGCGTAGTGCGCTGTTTTTTTATCGAGTTGCTTAAGAACAGTCTCTGAACTGTTCTGCCCAATGAGTAGCATTGGTAAGACGAGGATGAAGAGTAGTAATCTCATGGCGATAAAGTTGGTGACGCACAGGTTGAATAGTGGACAAAAGTATGATCCTCCATCTATTCTCGTTTGCCAATGTAGCAAACTCCTACTGCTTTTACCTCTTAATAAAATGTAGATGCTAACGAAATGGAAGAGATCAGGAAAAACACGCGGATTATTTTATTGGTAGTGGTTCTCTTTATCGCTAATAAGCTTTATCTGAGGCCATTAGTTTTGGCTAGCGATACGGCAGCGTGGCTTGAAGTATTGGTTTTATCAGTCCCTAACTTCTTCGAGGCCATCTGCGGAAGTCTGATGCTGATGAACCTCGGATTAATGGCAAAGCGCTACGATGCCAGAATACAGAGAAGTTGGCTACTCTTTAGTGTGGTGACGGTGGCTGCTGTTTACGTGATTACTCAGGAATTGAAGTGGCATAACCTTGGTGGGAGAAATGTCTATGATCCCTTTGACCTACTGTTTTCTGGAATAGGTTTAGTCACTGCAGCCTTATGGCTATACACAAGTAGTAATAAACAAAAAGAATAAGCCTAGGGTCGTTTCGTACTGATTTAAAGAACAAATGCCTGACTATGGTACTAAGGGAAGGAACGCAGAAGCGTTACTACCAGTTTCGCATCCCTAGTAGCCGTTCTCCTAATTCACTTAATGCTGCAGTCTCGTACCGATCTTGTTCCCAATTCCTGGGGTCACCCGGAAAGGCGTAGCCTTCGGGAGCAATGCGGTTTTTCCAGGAGTTAATTCGCCATGCTTTCAGGGAAGCATCGTCTTCCTGTGCGGGCATCATAGAGACGTACTGTGCGATGCGGACCTTGTCTGATGAATGATTCGGGCGAATGCCGTGAGGTAAGGAGCTATTAAAGATGAGCAGGTCGCCTGCTTCCAGTGGAACCTTAACCAGGTGATCTTCCAGTCCACTTATGTCTGGTTGAAAACGGTTGCGATCTGCTGGTTGGTTATGTTTCCAAGTATCGTAATTACGAAATAACCAGGGAATGCACTGGAAGCCACCCATATTGGGGTCGGTTTGGTCTGCAAGGGCAATTACTCCCTGGACGTTTTGTGGCTTGGTTTCCGGGTCATAATCCCAATGAATAAACCCTTGATAGCTGTAGCCTGGCCGGATGGGGAAGTTGAGGTTGGCCCGGTCAATGGTGACCCATAGCTTCTCGGTTCCCCAGATGTCGACAAAAGCATCGTAGACGCGCTGGGTTTGCCGGTTTGTCCAGAACGTCTGATGGTTATATGCTTCCACCATACCTGTTCCAGCAAGCTCTTTCATTTGCATCTCGGCGCGCGGAGCAGTGTACCAGGTATCAGGCTCGCCTGGCTTTTTGTCTTCAAACTCCCAGAGGAAATCAGCTGTTTTCCGGGCTTGTTTTTTCGAGATGGCTTGTTTGATTACGATGTAGCCATTCTCCCGCCAAAACTGCCAGTCTTTAACGCTGAGCACGCGTAAAGCGGTTGCGGTCGCTGACTGACGCAGCTTTACATCACTGCTTTTAGCAGTGGAAGGGTTGCCTGGAATGTCTTTGTGGGCCTGGTTCGTTTGCATGGTCTATCGCTGGTGAGTTGGCTTGAAAGTTAAGGTTTTAGACGGATTTACGGAGAAGGCTATACTTTTTCCTGCTGTTTGTTTTAGGCGCTTTCTGCAACCCGCCGGTTCGCCCACCGTCCTTCTGATTGTCCCGACAATCACTACCATTATGAGACTACAGCTTCTTCTAATTCTTACGCTAACGGTATGCCCATTGTTAGCGCAGGAAGACCAGCCTTTTACGATTCACCACACGATCACTTCAGCAGCTTTTGGGGATGAACGAGAGATCACCATCTACCTTCCACCGGCTTACTATCGTGCGCAGAACGCGAAGTACACGGTGACTTACGTCCTTGACGGACACTACGCTCCCTTTGTTGATCTGGTGGAAAAGACAATAGAATACAATGTTAACGCCCGCAAATTCACGCCCACCATCATTGTGGGCATTCACGCAAAAAACCGGGGTAAAGAGTTTTGGACACCGCCGGCCGATAAGGAAGAAGCTGGCCAGGCCCATACGCTGCAAAAACATTTGAAGGAAGAGGTAATCCCCTTTGTGGAAAGCCAGTATCAGAATTTGCTGAATTACCGCTCGCTGGTAGGTCATTCCAGCGGCGGGGCTTTTGTGCTGGCTACTTTATTCAGTGATCAGAAAGACCTTTTTGATGGCTACCTGGCCATCAGCCCGGGCATTCGCCCGGGAGGGAGGCGGGACATCCTGGGCGAGGCAGCTACGATGCTGGCCTCAGGCCAGCCCCTCAATAAATTCCTCTACTGTTCAGCAGGAACCGTAGGCGAGCGGGAAGACATTTTTGGTCGCATCGTCGGCCGACTTGATAGTATCATTGAGCGGCATGGTGAGACGGGGCTGATTTGGGAGAAAACAATTTTCGAGGGTCTTGATCATTGGTCCGTAGTAGGACCTTCCGTAGTCGATGGCTTTATCCGGCAAACCCGCACCTTTCGGACGGACGAGAAGCACCTGATTGATTTTTCCCGTAATCCGGGAAAGACGATGAAAGAGCAAATCGAGGCGTTTTATGCAGCGCGCAAGGCGACCTTTGGTTTTGTAGACCTGCCCTCACCGGGATACTTGTCACGCGTAGCAGAGGAAGTCGAATGGGGCGGCGGTGCCGCCCGCGCCATTGAGCTGTACGACTGGGCGCTTACGGCTTATCCGGATGATTTCTACCTCCTGAAAGCGAGAGGTGTAGCAAAGGAAGTATCGGGCGATAAGCAAGGGGCACTGTTGGATCTTCGCCAAAGCTTGGTGTTGCTGGAGGATTGGAAGAATGAAATGCCAGAGCGAAACTACGCGGCGCATAAAGAGGACATTCAGGAACGGCTGGCTAGCATGGAATAAGCTGACGCGGAACCGCTGACCCTAACTTCGGCTAACGGTGAAATGGGCGAGCTGTCTGCTCCCGACAACCTACGGCAATGTTTTCAGATCTTCGGGTTGTTGCTACGGGTTAGTGGGGTATGATTAACCTTCAGGCGCTTGCGCAACAACTACTGCTTTCGGTAAAAAAGGAACAGCCAACACTGGCGCGGCAGCGCCAGTTGCGCGAGGTTTCATGCTCAGAGCTGCGCAGACAGCTTGTGGATGATCGTAGCAAGAAGACTTTTTGGATCAACTGCTACAATGCTTATTTCCAGCTTTTGCGCAAGGCTGCGAACTTGCCTTACCCGGATATCTACCGCAAACGAGCTATTGGGATTGCTGGCTACATGTTTAGCCTGGATGATATAGAGCATGGCATCCTGCGGGGATACCGCTATAAGCGGAAGCCGGAGCAGTTTTCTGCGAACTTCGAGCCAGGGGTGATCAGGTCACTGATGGTCGGCGAGGTCGATGGTCGTATCCATTTTGCACTTAATTGCGGGGCCGTTAGCTGTCCGCCAATTGCCTTTTATCAGTCAGCAACGCTGGACCAACAGCTGGAGCAGGCTACCGAAGTTTTACTGACTGCGAATACGGAAGTGATACCGGCAGAGAAGACGGTGCTTACGACGGAGTTGCTAAAGTGGTATGCTGATGATTTCGGAGGTAATACTGCCGTCCGGCAGTTACTGGAGCGCCACCTCGGACAGGATCTTTCGGGCTACCAGATCAACTATCACCCGTATTCCTGGGAGGAAGCGTTAAGCAACTTTGTAGAAAGTACGGGTACCTTTATGGTTCATGGGTGATCTGCCTCCTTTCCTCCAGCCTTTACTCCATTACAGCCTGCACTTTTTGCTGCCGGGGCTGATCGCCTGGTTGTTTTTTCGGGAAAACTGGAAAAAGGCCTGGTTGCTGATGCTGGCAACAATGCTAGTTGATCTTGACCATTTGTTAGCGGTGCCCCTCTTTGACCCGGACCGATGTAGCATTGGCTTTCACCCCTTGCATACCTGGCCCGCAATGGTGGTGTACGCTTTCCTGCTACTGTTTCCCAAAACAAGAGTGGTTGGGGTAGGACTGCTGTTTCACATGCTGACCGACTGGCAGGACTGCTGGTGGATGGGGTAGGGGCTTTACCACCTTGCATGGCACCTGCGACCCCGCCCTGCTTGTCTGATGTTACGGCTTATGCCATCGTCTGGAAAGCGCGTGGACTCACCCCTGTCTTTTGCTTGAAAAAACGACTGAAGTACTGAGGATACTGAAACCCCAACTGGTAAGCTACTTCCGAAATTGAAATCTCACTTTGCCGCAGCAGCACCTTTGCCTGCTCCACCAATTTCAGTTGAATATGCTCCTGAGCCGTTTTACCAGTTTCTGCCTTGAGTTTTTCGCTAAGGTATTTAGGAGACATGTTCAGCGCTGTGGCTAATTCAGAGACAGAGGGAATTCCCGTTGCTTCCAGCTGATCGTCACGAAAGTAGCGGTTCAGTACTTCGTCGAAGGTGGTAATAAATGTCCCTTCGATTTCCTGACGAGTAACGAACTGCCGGCCATAGTACCGGTCAGCATAGTTCAGAATAAGCTCGAGATTGGCGATGACAACGTTGCGGCTGTAGCGATCAATGGGCTGCCGGTATTCGGTGTAAATGTTTTCCAGCAACATTTCCATCGACCGTTCCTCCCGCTGTGAGAGGTGGAGCGCTTCATTGATCGCGTAGTCAAAAAAGCCGTACTCCTGGACCTTGTTCTGAAGGGGATGGTTTGCCAGGTAGGCCCGGTGAAAAAACAGGAGCCAACCTTTTGCATCCACCAGCGCCTCAACGGCGTGACCAACGAGCTGGTCGGGCGAGAGGAAAAACATTGTGCCCTTCTGAAAGTCGTAGCTACGCCGGCCACAGTTGATTGGCCCGGAAAGATCGTGGATCAAGCCAACCATGTAAAATCCGAAACTGAAATCCACTGGTAATGTATCGGCTACGAGCCCCAGGCTTTCTACCGGGATGATGTGGAATTGGGGGTGACGTACGTCTTCCTGGCCGGTGAGTAGCAGTAATTCGCTGATGGTACTGATGTGAAGCGGAGACATATTCAGGCTTTTAGGGGATTAGCAGCAAATTATGAACGCCGCGGGTCACTTTCAGTTGTTGATCGGTCTTGTGGAGTTGGTCGTCTTTTATCTCCCAGAAGTCTATCCAGCCTTTGCGGGGTTGTTCCTCATGCTGGGCGTGATAGACCGCAACGGCAATGCTGTTGCTCTCAGTATCGAATACCGCATCTTCGGGGAGTGCTCCATTAAATGCATAGTTCTTACCTAGAGCGTTCAACGAACCGGTTTCGGGGTTGATCTTGACGAGAGAAAGGGATGCCTGACTGCGCGCAGGAATGAACCAGAAGTTCTTCGGCAGGTAGGTTCGCTCCATGTTTACTGAGATGGCGTATTTACCGTCCGGACTCAGGTCAAAGCCCTCGGGGCTCAAGCCTGTTTTTACCTGCCCTGCGATGTAGTGCGGTTGGTCTTCACGGAAGGCAACATTAATCAATGATCCCTTTCCGTTTAGTACCGCCCCCAACGGACTACTGCCCCAATTGACATTAGTGACCATAAAGAACCTGCCCGAGGGGTGCCAGTTGCCTACGGACAACTTCTTGCCGCAGTATACGGGATTGCCAATTTGTTCGATGCTCACTTCACCGTTCTGCTGAATCACCCGAAAAAAAGCTACCGAATTGCCGTTCAGGTTGGTGGCGACCACATCTTGCTCGGGATGGAAAACGATGTTCCGTATCCCTTTATCCTTCGGATCTTTGATCGTTGCTGCGGGGGCAGGGAAATAGTGCGTTGAAATTACCTTCCCTGCTTTAAGGGTGGCAATGATCAGCTCTTTTCCGGGAATTGTCCCTGCCGAAGCCAACAGCGTACCGTTACGATTAAGGGATACCCCCTGTAAGTTTTCTCCCATTTTAACCTCCTGGACTACCTGAGGACTACTGGGGTTAGTGTAGTCGATAACGGTGAGCTTTTTACCTGTGGGGAAATCCTGGAATACATCTTTCATTGGTTCGGGAGGATTCTCGGCTATTTGGCCTCTGGTTTCGGCTACGTACACGTAGTGATGCTCCGGGTGCCAGGCGAGAATGTCGGGCCAACTGATTACGGAGTTGGAGGCACTGTACTGGCTGATGATGGTGGGCGTACCGCTAATTACATCAATCAAAGCCAGCGAATCTTCGATTCCGGCCAGTTTGTCGGTGATGCCGTTGGCGTAGCCGTAGGCGATCATGTCGGCATCGGAGGCCGCCAGCAGGCGGCCCTTGAAGTTGGCTGATATGGGCTCTTCGGGAGAAAGTTGGCCCGGTGCGGTAGCTATGTGCCAACCGCCAAGGGATAGAAATGGGAGGGCAATTATGCCTCCAAGGATAGAAATTAACTTGGTCATGAGGTTAGGGTTTAGAAGCGCCAGCCAACGGTTAATACACTTGGTAAGAGGCCGGGAGGGACAACGGATTCAAGTTCAAATGTGCCATCACCGACAGCTCTCTCGTCGGTGTTGTTAAGCAGAAAAATAATGTTGTACTGGAGCCCGAGGTACAATCGCTGGTTTTTGGTCGGGTACCAATTGTAGCCAGCACCAAAGCTGGTGAACCAGTTATCAAGGGTGGCAGTATTCATTCCGTTGGCTATCTCCCATGCTTCGTAGCCCAGGGCCGCAGTCAGGTAGAAGCCTTTATTATAGTTAGCCTCCGTAAAACGATACGCTACGTCAATGCCAATGGCGTAGGTCCAGTCTATTTCACTAGCGTCACTGCTAACGTCAAAGAATTGGTCCCGGGCAAAGTCTGGCAAGGTAAAACCACCCTGCAGGGTGGTACCCACCGACCAGCGCTTGGGGAAATGGTACTGTGGGTTGAGGTAGTAGCCACCCAGCACAAAGTAGGCGGGGTTCACCCCTATGGTAAATGCCCCCTTTTCGGGTGTCTCTTGGGCGGACAGGCCAAAAGGGGCTGCGAATAGGAGAAGTAGCAAGAGGCGATAAAAAAATCTGGTTTTCATTTGGTTGTTTTTTTGGTTAGAAATTCAAGTATGTCCTGCCGGTCTAGCGGACCAAAGTGGCCGAGCAGCCAGGCAGTTGTCGTAGCATCTCCGGCGAGGCGCTGCAGGTCTTGGAGGTTGGCTTCGTGATCGCACATAATGAGGTGGAAGGCCGGGTGGTGTTTGCGGAGGGTTTGCCCCTTGATCAAGTCACCAACGAAAGCATAAGGGGGGAGGGAGAGCACCAGAGAGCCGGGAGTATGGCTGGTGAATACCCGAAGTTTCCCCGGCCAGCCCAGCGGGGTAAGGTCAAGACTATCCGTAACAAGCAGGTCCGGGCTAAAGGCTTGATACCGCTGTTTGCCTACGGTGTTAGCGATGATGCGGCCGGTGAGGCCGCGCGGGCAGAGATCGTCTTCCCCCAGTGCGTTGATGATTGGGAGTTCGGCGGCGCCGGCAATGATCTTGGTACCGAAGCGTTGCTGGAAGGCGGCGGCGTTGCCGCCGTGGTCGGGGTGGCCGTGTGTCAGGATAAGGTAGTCGACGGCAGTGGGAGAGAGGCCATTGTCCTGCATGAACTCCAGCAGGTTATCCATATCATCCGGAAGCCCACTGTCGATCATCAAGAATCGTCCTCCCTGCTGGACAAAATGAACGTTGGTAAATTCGTGAGTGTAGGTGAAAACCTTTAAGGAAGCCATACTTCCCTCCTCTAAGGACCGTTGGCAGGCCGCTAAGGATAGTGATAGTAAGACCAATGCACCGAAAAACCTCATTTGTTTTGTTTGGTACAAAGTTGTGGGGTTCAGCGGCTGGGCTTAGTATAGGATTTCCGGGAAAGCGTATACAAATTACGGAAATAAGGTTGTTTTAGTCCGTAAAGCTGCATTCCTGTTTTTAGATTTAGCGCATCGCCTAGACCATTTTGCCGTCAGGTCAATACCATCCTCAATGCAACTTATCATCATTACCGGCCCTCCGGCAGTAGGTAATGACTGTCGGAAAAGCACTCGTTGAACGAACTGGCTACAAGCTGTTCCATAACCATATGTCGATTCGGTTAGTCCGTCATTTTTTCGACTTTGGCACCCCTGAGTTCAG
>CAZTTF010000036.1:0-7109 GCA_964616365.1 uncultured Lewinella sp.
GGTCCCCGAATTTGATGGCACGGTTACAGGTGAAAGAACGTACATCAATCTCACCGGCAGCCCGAATCGCATCGATTCTTTTTAGCAAGCCACGGGACCCCTTCTTATTTGATGTGATGCCTGCTATCCAAATCCACATACCAATTGGAACTATGACGCAAGCAAACTTGGGTAGAAGGCTGATCCTCAAATCGTCATAATATATGATGATCAGCAAGCAGATTATTTCAATGCATACCCAAAGACCCAGCCTACTCCAGTTAAGAGGCCTATTCATTCTTTTCTCATGGAAGCGTGCTGAAATCTCCAGCAGCTGCCATTCCTCTTTACTTAAAGCTCGTGTTTGCATACGGTGTTTTAATAGATATGTAATCGGCAGGCGAGTAACTCACTATTTGACTACCTACTACCTACTACCCACTACTTGACTACCTACTAGTCCATCAAAGAAACGCCGTCCTCTGAAATGTGAATCACCCGCTCGGCTACCGCCCGCTGGTTTACATCGTCGGAACCATTCTCGAGGCGGAGGACACCGCGTGGACAAACAGCAGAGCAAACGCCACAACCGACGCAGCTTGAGCGGACAATATCCTGGCCTTTTTGCGCGTAATGGCGGACGTCAATGCCCATTTCGCAGTAGGTGGAACAGTTGCCACAGCTGATACACTGCCCCCCGTTAGTCGTAATCCGGAAGCGGCTCTGGAAGCGCTGCACCAGGCCAAGGTAAGCGGCGAGTGGGCACCCAAAACGACACCAAACGCGGTTACCCATCAGCGGGTAGAACCCGGTGCCGACCACGCCGGCAAAGCCGGCGCCAATCAGGAAGCCATACCATTTCTGGACAGCGCCAGCACTGGAGAAGAGGTAAGTCTCGGCACCAGAAGCCATGTAGTAGCTGTTCAGTAAGATCAACGCTCCACCAGCTACAACTCCGGCAGAAATGCCTAGTCGGGAAATCTCAAACCGATTCTTGTTGTAGGCGTAGAGGGCCAGGAACATTGCTGCAGCAACTAAGGCCGAGAAGATACCGAGGAAACTCTGCCGGTTGATCCAGTAGTCCCGCGCCGGGAGGTAGGAATAAATGGTAGCTGCGGTCATGACGATGGCGAATAGCAAGACGCCGTGGATAATGTACCGCTCAAACTGCCATGCCCGGAGGCTCTTGTCGGACAGTTGCCGCCACGGATCACCCATGGTTTCGGCAAGGCCACCACAACCGCAAACCCAGCTGCAGTACCAGCGCTTACCGACGAGGTGCACCATGAGCGGGACGCCTACGATAACCAGGATGATGCCCCAGAAGAGCATGAACATACCCAGTGATCCGGGATTGTCGATAAAACCATTGATGGACCAGTCGTGGAAGAAGTCGTAATCCAGCGGCCAGATATTTTTGAAGTCATACCAGGGCTTGTTCAGTGCCACCAGGATTTCGGGAATCATGAAAGCGAATGAGAGCTGGAAAAACATCACGGAGATCGTCCGGATGACCTGGTATTTGTTGTGACGGTATTTGGCAATCATGCGTACCCCCATCACTACCATGATGGTACAGTACATAAAGCCGTATAGGAACCACTGGCTGGCAGCCCCGCCGGAGTCCTTCCCGCTGAAGAACTGGTAAATACTTTCGCTTAGCGGACTTACCATTGCAACCCAACCAACGATGTGCTGGCTAGCCCAGTAGAGGAGTACGTAAAAGCCGATAAAGTATACGCCCGCGAGAATACCCAGATAACCACTGAGACCTTCCGGCTCAGCATTGCGTACATCACGGCCGAAGGAGCCGTGGACAAAAAGAACCAGGCCAATAATGATGGCGGCAAGTATCCCGGTGACGGCGGGCCATACCCACTTACCATCCATGTAGTAAAAGCCGTAGACGAGAATACCAATGATCGTGGTGGCCAGGAAGAAGCCACGCCAGCCAAGGTCAAGCCCTTTCGTAAGTGGGTTGTGGTAAATATGATCGTTGCGGATGCCGGGCTGCCCACTAAATTTAGGGATCATGTACAGGATGCCCCCCAGTGCTCCCAGTCCGATAGTCAGTAAGAAGAACAACCAGGGATTACTACTTACGGGGCCGGTGGCACCGTCTTTGATCCATCCGGTTAACTGGCTTTTGAACTGCCATTCGGGGAGTTCGACTTCCCAGATTTGCTTGCCTTCGGGCAAGCCATTAGCCGTGTAGTAGTCTGCGACATACTTCTTAGCCAGGAAGAAGGTTTTTTTCAGCGAGGTTTCGGCGGCGAAGGTGGAGCCATAGGTTTCAGAGAAAGTTCCGACCTCCTCTCCGGCCATCTTCAGGGCTTCCTGCTGCAGGATGGCAGCTTCCTGCTTCCAGGCCTCTGCATCCTCCCCGACGGAGAAGGGGGCGGTTAGCTGCTCGGCGGTAAACTGATAGTTGTCGAGCCCAAGCATGGCAGTAAAAATGAGCAATGCTATGGCGAACAACCCGAGCCCCAGGTATTGCTGGGCAGATTTCTTAGTGGACGTGGTTGGCATGATAAGTGTTTTGGTTGGGGAGTTCATCCCCGGGTAGCGGCCTAAGGCCGCTGAATACTACTGGACTACTGACTGTTTGACTAGAGACTACTGGACTGCTAGCTTCCCGGACTGACAAAGGCCCGGTTTCGCTTCTTCCCGAAGCCGATATAGCGCAGCACATTGTTCAGGCCACGCTTCTTTTTTAGCGACAGGTTTTTACCCGTTTGCTGGTTGTACAGCTTGACGACCTCCGCTTCGTATTCGGCGTAAAGCTCGGGGTCAAAGTTGGCCATCCCGAGGTCCTGTAGCACCTCTTCAACGTGCTTGCCGTCTTTGATCCATTTTTCGCAGACTTCGTGCCGGTACCGAATTCCCATGAGGTTGAATCCCCTGATGGTTCCATCGCTTTCTTCGTAGTTGACCCGAATTGCTTTGTCACCGTCAGGGTGTTCCCAGTAAAGGGAGGCCAGGCCGTCCCGCCCGTGGGCGGGAACTTCTCCGTATACCTGATATTCCAGATCAAGGAACTTCGCCGAGTTGAACCATACACCGGGGTCGTAGCCTACCTTGCGCCCCATGATGTTGTAGGCGACGGTCTCTCCCATCATCCGGCCAGTGTACCAAATGGCTTCAATTGGCCGTCGGCCGGCTTTAGGTTCTAATAGCTCGGCACAGTCGCCGATGGCGTATACGTCCGGGACGGAAGTTTCCAGATAGTTGTCAACTTTGATGCCACGCCCCAGATCCAGCCCCTCCGCGTCGCGGAGGAAATCAATATTGGGATGAACACCTGCCGTCAGGCCGACGTACTGGCATTCGATGACTTCACCATCTTTGGTTGAGATGCTACCCGCTGCACCGGTACCATCGTCGTAGATCGTGTCCAGTTCCGTGTTTTCCCGCAGGTCGATATGGTGACTTTTGATGTGTCGGCTCACCATTTTACTTTCTTCCGGAGGCAGTGCATTACTCCAGTAAGAACTTTCCCGGATGAGCAGGGAGACAGGTATTTGCCGGCTGTGCAGCATTTCCGCCAGCTCGATCCCGATCAGACCGCCGCCGACAATGACGGCGCGTTCAATCTCGTCAGTATGGTCTTCGAGGTACTCAAGGTCTTGGGCAGATACCATGCCGCGGACCCGTTCGAGATCTTGCCCGGGCCAGCCAAACTTATTCCAGGTGCTGCCAGTGGCCAGTATCAGTTTGTCGTACTGGAGTTCTCCGCCGCCACCAAAGTGGAGTAGTTTGCCCTTGGTGTCGACGCGTTCTACGTACTCTCGCCGCAAGTCAATCCGGTTCTTTTCCCAGAAGAAGGGCTCGTAAGGCATAAGGTCTTCCATTCGCATATGGCCCATGTAGACGTACATAAGCGCTGTGCGAGAGAAGAAAAAATCCGTTTCGGCGGAGATGATGGTAATACGGACGGAATCGTCGAGTTTGCGCAGCCAGCGTGCTGCGGTAACCCCGGCAATACCATTCCCAATAATGGCGACGTGCATAGACAGGTGAGTTAAAACAGACCGAAAACTACGCTTTTGTTGGCGAAGTTTTATCCAGTGCTGTGCAGAGCTGTCGGCACCTTACACTTTTAGTAGGTAGTGAAATTAAGGAAGGATATGTGGAAAGCGCAGCGTCGTATTGGTTTGGGCACGGAAAAGACAACCGATAATTGGCTGATCTTCAGCAGGAACCAGGACAAAAAAGATGATCTATTTTCGGGGCACAAAGCCAAAACGAGCGCCTTCTTCGTCAACGATCAGAAAACAAAGCGTTTCCGGGCTGTCTTTATATACCTTTCTGAAAGGGTCGATGCGCTCCTGGGTAATGACTTGTTTAGCAACCAGCTCTTCGAGCGTAGACACGTTAACCTTCCAACGTATACCGCGGTTGGTTGGAATCTCTAAGACAGCAATACCCGGAGCATGCTCGTTTTCCTCCCCTGCATAGGCAAAGAAAATAGGGTAGTTGCTGACGTCCTGATCTTTAACGGTATCCGCAGCCTGCCCCAATGGATTTAAATGAGGCTTGACATCGTTTTGGAGTTGAACCCAGTCGTTTTTTGGCATATACTAATTGACTACTTGACTTTCTACTATTTGACTAATGTTGCGCGGCCGCAGGGAGCAAAGATAATTAAGGCGCAAAGTGTAGGCACTAACAATTCAGTCTTCCCGGCCGGGATACTGTCTGATGAAACTACTCAACGGCGTGCTACCGTCTCCCATTGCCTCTAGGGCGCTAACCTTACCCGTGCCCAGGTACCTTCAGCGCTGCGGCTGTAGGCCAGCCGGTCGTGCAATCGGCTACTCCTTCCTTGCCAGAACTCAATCATGGTCGGTTCCAAAAGGAAGCCTCCCCAGTGTTCGGGGCGGGGCAGGTGGTCTGCGTCAGCATACTGGGCTTCAATCTCTTGCTGACGGTTTTCGAGGAATTCGCGGCCGGGAATCTCCTGACTCTGGGGGCTAACCCAGGCGCCGATTTGGCTCTTCTTGGGGCGACTGCTGAAGTAGGCGTCAGAAACCTCCTCAGGAGCTTTTCTGATGTTGCCTTCGATCCGTACCTGCCGCTGTAATTCCAGCCAGTTAAAAACAACGGCTGCTTTTGGCATATGGAGCAATTCCTGTCCTTTGCGGCTCTCGTAATTCGTGTAAAAGATAAAACCCTCCTCGGAAGCACGCTTTAACAATAGCACCCGGGCAGAGGGGCTGCCATCTGGTGCAACCGTCGCCAGAATCATAGCATTGGGCTCTGGGTTACTACTGGCTTTTGCGTCGGCAAACCAGTGCGTAAATAACTCGAAGGGATTACCAGGAGCCTTGGATTCAATGAGTTCGTCGGCTTGGTAGTCAACGCGAAGATCACCTGCATCGATAGCCATGGGACAGAGTTTCGTTAGTTGGGTAAGCGCTAAAGCTGTTTTCTGCTGTAGCTGAACACTTGTAACACGTCAGGCTAAAAGGCGTTCGTAGATTTTATGGTTTTCTTCATCAAAACAGACAAAGGTCACTTCTAGTGGCCATCTCCCTTCCCACTCCATAATCGTTTCCAGGGCAATCGTTGCTGCAAGCTGTTTCGGGAACCGATAAATCCCTGTACTGATGTTGGGGAAGACAAGGTGCTTGATGCTATGTTTAACGGCGAGTTCGAGACAACTCCTGTAGCAACGCGCAAGTTTTGCAGCTTCGTGTGAGTTGCCTTCATTCCAACGAGGGCCAACAGTATGGATTACGTGCCGGGCCGGTAATTTGCCTGCTGGTGTGATTACGGCTTCTCCGACAGCACAGCCTCCCTGACGCGCTCGTACTTTTCGGCACGCTTCGAGAATGGCCGGGCCTCCAGCCCGGTGGATAGCACCATCTACCCCGCCGCCACCGAGCAGCGAGGTATTGGCAGCATTGACGATGGCATCGGCCTTAACTTGAGTGATGTCCCCTTTTAATACGGAAATAACCATGATCCATCAACCCCACACTTCCTCAATAAGTTCCACGGCACCTGCGGCCGCGCCCTAACCACCAACCCACAACCGTTACCCGCCAACTGAGAACCGTCAACCGTTACCTAAAATAAAAGACAGATGGCAAACTTGCTGCCATCTGTCTTTTTAATGCTGTCGTCTACGATCTCTGGCCTTACGCCGCACGTAGCATTTCCAACATGCCTCCTTCCAGTTTTGTCTTGGCGTAAGCCTGGTCGATCTCGAAGTGCTTTACATCCTTCATGCCTGGCATTTCAAACATGGCGTCCGTCATGATGGCTTCGCAGATGGAGCGCAGCCCGCGGGCGCCCAGTTCATACTCCAGGGCCGTTTCTGCGATGTATTCAATCACATCGTCGCTGAACGTGAGGTTGATACCTTCGAGACGGAACAGATGTTGGTATTGCTTAAGTAAACTGTTGTGTGGTTCCGTCAGGATGCTCTTCATGGCCGCAAGGTCGAGCGGCTTGAGGTAGGTTACCACGGGCAGGCGGCCGATCAGTTCGGGGATCATCCCGAAACGACGGATGTCTTTGTGGGTAACGTACTTGAGGAGCTCATTTTCGTCTACGCGCTCTTCATCCTTGCTGTTAAAGCCGATGACTTTGCTGTTCATCCGCCGGGCAATCACTTTTTCGATACCATCGAAAGCACCACCGCAAATAAAGAGGATGTTCTCGGTGTTGAGCTTAACGAGCTTTTGCTCGGGGTGCTTACGTCCGCCCTGCGGAGGAACCATAACGTCGGTTCCCTCCAGCATCTTCAGCATGGCTTGCTGAACGCCCTCGCCACTGACGTCGCGGGTAATGCTGGGGTTGTCGGATTTGCGGGCAACTTTGTCCATCTCGTCGATGTAAACAATGCCGGGCTCCGCAGCGGCCACGTCGGAATCACAAACCTGCAGCAGCCGACTCAGAATAGACTCTACGTCTTCACCAACGTATCCCGCCTGGGTAAACACCGTAGCATCCACGATGGCAAAGGGAACGTCCAGAAACTTGGCAATCGTTTTGGCCAGGAGTGTTTTTCCCGTACCGGTTTGTCCAACGAAAAGAATATTAGATTTTTCGATCTCGACTTCGTCGTGGGCAGGTTGGCGTAGGCGTTTATAATGATTGTGTACGGCTACGGAAAGCACTTT
>CAZTTF010000037.1:0-3817 GCA_964616365.1 uncultured Lewinella sp.
CATCGTCACGGTGGGTGATATCATCACTTACAGCTACGAGGTTACCAACACGGGTAATGTTACCTTAAGTAGCGTTACATTGAGTGAGACGAGCTTTAGTGGTACGGGCGTTACGCCAGTACCTGGCTTTGACAATGCGAGTCTGGGCAGTGCCGAAGGCACGTTGCAGGTAGGTGAGACGGCCTTCTACACGGCAACGTACGCGTTGACACAGGCGGACATCGATGCTGGTCAGGTGGATAACCTGGCGACGGCGACGGGTACGACGCCTATGGATACACCGGTAGAGGATGACTCTGATAGTAGCAACCCCAACGATCCCAACGAGACGGGTGATCCAAGTGATCCGGAAGAGGAAGACCCTACGGGTACGCTACTTCCTGAATCTGGCGGTATTGCCGTGATCAAAGGCAGTAGTCTTGATCTGGGTGCTGATGGTATCGTTACGGTGGGTGATGTGATCACTTACAGCTATGAGGTGACCAACACGGGTAACGTGACACTGGACATGGTAGCGCTGAGTGAGACGATCTTTAGCGGTACGGGCGTTACGCCAGTACCTGGCTTTGACAATGCTAGCTTAGGTAGTACCGAAGGCACGCTGCAGGTAGGTGAGACGGCCTTCTACACGGCAACGTACGCGTTGACGCAGGAGGACATCGATGCTGGTCAGGTAGACAACCTGGCGACGGCGACTGGAAACACCCCAATGGATACGCCAGTAGAGGATGACTCTGATAGTAGCAACCCCAACGATCCGAACGAGACCGGTGATCCAAGTGATCCGGAAGAGGAAGACCCAACGGGTACGCCACTTCCCGAAGCTGGAGACATCGCGGTGATCAAAGGCAGTAGCCTTGATCTGGGTGCTGATGGAATTGCAACGGTGGGTGATGTGATCACTTTCAGCTACGAGGTGACCAACACGGGTAACGTGACACTGGACATGGTAGCGCTGAGTGAGACGAGCTTTAGTGGTACGGGCGTTACGCCAGTACCTGGCTTTGACAGTGCGAGCCTGGGCAGTGCCGAAGGCACGCTGCAGGTAGGTGAGACGGCTTTCTACACGGCAACGTATGCGTTGACGCAGGCGGACATCGATGCTGGCCAAGTTGATAACCTGGCTACGGCGACGGGTAACACCCCGATGGACACACCACTAGAGGATGATTCTGATAGTAGTAACCCCAACGATCCGAACGAAACGGGTGATCCAGGTGATCCGGAAGAAGACGATCCAACGGGCACTTTGGTCCCTCAAGTACCTGCAATCGGCTTGATCAAAACAAGCACGGTGGCTGATACTGACATGAGCGGTACAACGAATGCTGGTGATATCATTACTTACTCATTCGTAGTTACCAATACTGGTAATGTAACGATAGATGGTCTGCAGATTGATGATGCTAGGATTGGTGTTATGGACCTCGCAGTAGTTCCAGGAACTCTAGCTCCCGGGGAAATGGGGACCGCTACAGCAACCTACACCATCACCCAAATGGATGCAGATGCTGGTAACGTTACCAACCTTGCACTGGCCACTGGCCAGGATCCAAATGGTGATGACGTAACTGATGATTCTGATGATGATACCAACACTGAAGATGACCCAACCGTAACGATCATTCCTCAGGTTCCAGAAATTGGTCTGATTAAGACTTCAAGTCTTGACGTAGGAGCTGATGGAATAGCTAACGTTGGTGATATTATCACTTACACTTTCACGGTGACCAATCTGGGTAATGTGACCGTAAATGGTCTTGAGATCGACGATGACGTTATTGGAGTAATGGACCTTCCCGTAACACCAGGAACACTCGCTCCCGGAGAGATGGGAACTGTTTCGATTGATTACATGATAACACAAGATGATATCAATAACAGTGGTGTAGTAAACCAGGCACTGGCTACTGGCCAGGATCCAAACGGTGACGATGTGACGGATGATTCTGATGATGATAATAACACTGAAGATGAGCCTACCGAGACTCCAATTGAGCAGGTACCCGATGTATCTATTATTAAGACCGGAGTACTGGATCTTGGTGATGATAACATTGCTACTCCCGGAGATGTAATTACTTACACTTTCACCGTGACCAACACTGGTAACTTGTTGATTGAAGACCTTGTTATCTCTGACATGGTGATTGGAGTAATGGATCTGGCGGTAACGCCTTCAAGTTTACTTCCTGGTGAAACAGGTACTGCCACTGCGTCTTATGTAATTGATCAAACGGATATTGACGCTGGTATTTACATTAACCAGGCAGTTGTGAATGGAATCGACTTTAACGGCGATGATGTGACAGACCTTTCGGATGATGATGACGTCGACGAGGATGACCCGACCGAAATAGATATCCCGCAGCTCCCAATGATTGAGCTTGAGAAGACTGGTGTATGGAATGATCTCAGTATGGATGGCTTCGCTCAGGTTGGAGAAACCATTACCTACCAGTTTACGGTGACCAACACTGGAAATGTTACGCTCACAGATGTAACGATCGCTGACGACCTCGTTGAGATAGTTGGTGGACCTATTGATGTGCTTGAGGTAGGAGAAAGTGATAATATGACTTTCACTGCAACCTACGTGCTCACGGAGCAGGACATTCTCAACAGTGAAGTTCTCAATATTGCTACCGCGAGAGCAGTGGCTCCTTTGGGTGACGTTATACTTGACTTGTCCGATGATCCAGAAGATCCAGAAGATGTGGACGATGAAAATGATGGAGACCCGGATGATCCGACCATAGTTGATATCCTGACGCTGGCAGATATTCAGTTCGCGTGTATTGGTAACATCAATGTTACGCTGAACGATAACTGCGAAGCACAGATCATTGCCGACATGGTGATAACTGGTGACTTTGATCAGGCACCAGCAATTGAAGTTACAATTGACGGCGTACAAACCGACATTATTTCCGGTTGCGGTGAGTACAACTACATGGTCAATATCCTTGACCTGTTAGGCCAACCAGTACTTACCTGTTGGGGAGTTGTAACCGCTGAGGATAAAACTTCCCCAGTAGTAGCTGAGCCGATTGCTCCAATTGATCTGCTTTGTGTAGACCTTGATGAAAACCGGGTTGACCTACTTGACGAAAGCGTGAATCGCTGTTACCTCGTTGATGGCGGTACAGGAGCAATCGTTCCTGGCTCAATGGATCCGGCGCTACAAGCTGCGCTAAGTGCAAATGTGGGTTCTACTGCTGCAATAGTACCAACCTTTACTGACGGCTGTGCTGAACAAATTGAAGTTTGCGTAACAGAGAGTATTGAGTTCGATGCTCAGGATCCTTCCTGTAGTGATGTCGTCTTGACACGGACCTTTACTGCCACGGAAATTCCATCTTGTGAAAGTGGTTCTGGTGAGGCTAACGCACCTACTGTTTCTTCTTACGTAATTACCTTCCTCCGTCCAGGATTGGATGATCTTGACGGTGATAATATTCCAGAGACAGCAGTATTCGATGGTTGTGTAGACACTAATGGCAGCTTTGCTGACATCCGCGCTACGTACCCAGCTCCTCGTGCGATTGATTATCCATTCCTTGAACTGGATGGAAGAATTTTCCCACTGAGTCTTGATCAGCGTGTCTGCAACATTGGCGTAACCTATGAAGATGGTAACCCAACGATCACCTGTGCGAGTACTTACAAGTTTGTGCGTACTTACACTGTCATCGACTGGTGTAACCCTGGTGAAGTAGCGACGTTCTCTCAGATCGTAAAGGTCGGAGATAATACAGCTCCGGACTTTGTCGGTCCTTCTCAGGACCGTGATCTTGACGGCCTTGCAGACGGAGAT
>CAZTTF010000038.1:0-6241 GCA_964616365.1 uncultured Lewinella sp.
TAGCGGGTAACATCGTAGCCAACGTAGGCTTCATCGCGGGGAAGCACTGCGTGCTTCTCGTAAAAATTCCGCCGGAAGGCGCGCACGGCAGGGTCCAGCTTAGCGATGAAGGCGCTGCTTGAGATATGCACGTTGGTCTGCTCGTAGTAATCGAAGTTGATGCGCTGGTAGTCCTGCCATTGGGGCATACCGTATACTGCAACGCTGGCGCCGAAGTCTTCCCGGGTTTCCTGATAGAGCAAACGGAGGAAGTTGCTGACGAAAGACTCATCTTCATAAATAGGAACAATAAACACCGTTTTGCGCCGGCCACCCAGGAATTGGCCGAGGTCTACCGTCGCATCATTAATGTCAAGCGCTACTTCTTCCAGGGGAGCGATTTGAGCATCTCCCGCCAGAATTTTATACTCGTCCTGAATGTACGCCAGTCTGGTCTTCTGTCTGGGGTCCGTTCCGGTTACCAGCACGATCCGCTCCGCATTCTGTGCCTGATAAGCGTGTTTGATCAGGGCGCGCAGGTGTGTCTCCAGCGTCGGGTTTACCTGAATATAGTTCGGGTTGTTTTCCGTAATACCACTGCTGGCGCTGTAGGGAGATATTACAACAGACTCTCTGCCACGAGCCGACTCGGTCATCACAGATACATTATCCTTCAGGTAGGGGCCAATGATTAGGTGTGACTGCTGGTAGGCCGGTGATGCCGCCAGTTGCTGAACAGTACTCTTCTGGGCCTGCGTATCTTTCACCTTCACGTTGAAACCAACCTGAGCAGGCTCCATTTCGTCAAGTGCCATTTTGGCGCCACTCCAAAAATGAAGGGCCCAGGTGGAATTCGCATCAACTTCATCTTCGCTCCCCAGGTAACGATCCGTCAGGAATGGTAGCGCAAACTCAATGTTGTAGGCACTAAGCAGTCGTGATCCAGACGGAGTAGTTCCGGTTTGGGTGACCGGTGCTCCGGTATTGGGGTCAATACTGGACGTAGTGCCTGGAGGCGGCACATAAGCGGAAGAACCATCCTCAATGATGGGCTGTGAACGCTCTTCGGGAACGGTCGTCCACTGAATAGTGTCCATCTTATCGGTTGGTGCATTCTGTACATAGACCCACGTCCCGGTTTCCGGGTCATAGACCCGACGGCTTTGCAACGGATCAAGTTCTTCTCCCTCTTCGCCTCCTTCTGTTTCGGTACGAGGAGGATCCGGCTGAGCTACGGGCTTTAACGCATCACATGACGAGACGAAGAGCAAAAGAAGGGCAACGAAAGCAAAGGCTCCGAAGTTATTCCCACTCAATAGTGGCTGGTGGTTTGGTGCTGATGTCATAAACGACGCGGTTAATCCCTTTTACATTATTGATAATCGAGCTGCTAACGGCAGCAAGGAAATCGTACGGCAAGTGGCTCCACTCTGCGGTCATACCGTCAGTGGAGTTTACAGCTCGTAACGCTACGGCCTGCTCGTAGGTGCGCTCGTCACCCATTACACCAACAGACTGTACGGGCAACAAAATAGTGCCTGCCTGCCATACCTGATCGTATAAACCGTATTCACGAAGCTTATTGATATAAATAGCATCCGCTTTTTGCAGTAAATCGACCTTTGCGGGGGTGATATCCCCTAAAATACGAATTGCGAGGCCTGGTCCCGGGAAAGGATGACGTTTGATCAAATGATCGGCCATTCCCATTTCCGTACCTACGCGGCGGACCTCATCCTTAAACAGGAATCGCAGTGGCTCCACAATCTTCAAGCCCATTTTGGCGGGTAAGCCGCCAACGTTATGGTGGCTCTTGATGGTTACGGAGGGGCCATGAACGGATACACTCTCAATTACGTCAGGATAAATCGTACCCTGCGCGAGGTATTTGATGTTCGTGAGTTTTTTGGCCTCGCGGTCAAAAACGTCAATGAAGGTCTTACCAATCGCTTTGCGTTTCTTTTCCGGATCCGAGACACCGGCTAAAGCACCGTAGAATTCTGCTTTCGCATCAATTCCCGTCACGTTCAGCCCCATACCCTCGTAGCCCTTGAGCACTTCTTCGAATTCATCCTTACGGAGTAATCCGTTATCAATGAAGAAACAGAAGAGGCGGTCTCCAATAGCTTTATGCAGCAGCATCGCTGCGACAGAGCTGTCTACTCCACCCGATAGTCCGAGGAGAACCCGGTCGTCACCAATCTTTTGCTGCAGCGCAGCAACGGTGTCGGAGACGAAGTGCGCTGGCGTCCAGTCTCCGGAGCACCCCGCAATATCAATTACGAAGTTCTTAAGCAGTTCCTTTCCGTCAAGGCTGTGATAGACCTCCGGGTGAAATTGAATGCAGAATACAGGTTGATCAAACGCTCCCGCTACGCTGCCGTAGGCAGCGACTTCCACGTCGGCCGTACTGGCCAGCAGTTCGAATTGCTCAGGAATCGCTTTGATAGTATCTCCGTGGCTCATCCAAACCTGAGAGCCGGGCTCGAGGCCGGCAAAGAGGCCTTCCTCTTTGTGGATGGTTCCGAGATTAGCTTTGCCGTACTCCCGCGTAACAGAACGCTCTACCCTACCGCCGAAATGTTGCGCAATGTATTGGGCTCCGTAGCAAATCCCGAGGACGGGACGCTTACCGATCAATGGCTCCAGGTTAGGGTGCAGGGCGCGGTCTTCACGAACCGAGAAAGGGCTGCCGCTCAGGATAACCGCTTTAATGGTATCGTCCAGTTCAGGCACCTTATTAAAAGGGACTATTTCACTGTAAACATTAAGCTCTCTGATGCGCCGGGCGATGAGCTGGGTGTACTGACTACCGAAGTCGAGAATGAGCACTTTTTCCGTCATGGTGCGAAGGTAGGGAATAGTACGGTAGTTCGGTAGTTTTGGCTGCTACCGCATGCGAGACGAGGGAGGAGGCGGGGGCGCAGGTGCAATGCAAGTTGATTAAGCCAGGCCATCCGCTTAACCTTTTTATCAAAATGCATTTTTACTTTATAGGATGGTTTTTCCCATCACGCTTTACGAACAAGCATAATTTCTCCGAAACCTAATCAATCGTAAATACCATGTCTGGCGCCCGCTGCAAGCTAGTATACCCCGCACAGCGGTATTGAATCTCACGAATCAAAAGCAAATCTCCCACCTCAAAGCAAGAAATCAGTTGCTGAGAATCCAAAGAAAATGGTCCGCCACTATTTTTTACCGTTTCCCGGTTATGCTCACTCACCCTGACTACTTTGTAACTGTGAATCATGCAACTCCCACAAATATTGTTAGTTGTGATATAGTTATAGATCCCCATTTGGGCTTGTAGTACTTTTAATTTTATGGATGAATCAAGGAGCCCTCTTCCTCCAAGTTTAAACTCAGCCTCAATAAGCTTGACCGCAACCATATACTCCTCAGTTACGCCGTCAACGAGGAAACGAAGTATGACCGTACCCATTCTGTCTGGGTGAACTAAGTATGCTGCTGGACCAGCCTTTCGATAGGCTACTTCTGATGGAGCGCCATCGAATTTAACCTGCTTGACGTATTCAACAGACGTTAATTCTACTTCCTGGGCTCCACGCTCAAGCTCCAAAAAATATCAATCCCTGCTTTAAAGTGATTATTGAAACGAATCTTGAATGGGCCTAGCTGCGCGGAAAGAGGTACCGTGATCACTAATAGCAAAAAGAATTGCAAGAGTTGAAGCGTTCTTATCATGTTCCCTTAACTACAACCAAAGTAGTTCTGGTACGCATCGCTCAGAGTTAACAGTAGAGCTACTCTATCCGACGTTTTATGATGTGGTATCTATTTCTAAGCCTTAAAGCGAAGCTATACTCCCCTCGGCCAACCAGGTGATTTTTGACAGAAGTTGTTTTCCCCAGCTGCGTTAAAAAGCCTCGCCGTGACGGTGGCCATGCCTACGTTTTTTGCCTAGCTGGTCACAAAAACAGCCTCGTCACAAGTTTCACCTCTGGTGACCGCGGGGAGTATATCGGCCTGAAGGCCGAGAAACCAGTCTGTTTAGAATAGTCATGTCAAAAAGTGAACTCAAGCAACTTCTTGTTTGCAGGCTCAGAAGTAGAAAGAGGAAACACTTTTGGGTTTTCATGCTTTAGCAACGAAAGCTTAACCAAGGTATTTGACCGATATCATTTTTTACGAAGACACCTCTCGGCCCCTCGCCCCTCGCCCCTCGCCCCTCGCCCCTCGCCCTGCACCTGCGGCCCCGCCTAAAAACAGCGTAGGCTTTAGCTCAGGCTCTCCCTTTAATACGGTATCCAATAGACCAACTTACCTCCCCCTATCGAAATCCTCAATCACCTGCAGGGCAATGGTGATGTCCGTGTAAAACTTACGTATGAGGCCAAAATTCAGGTTCGACTTCCAGAAGCTTGGCTCCAGGAGATCATAGTCATGCGCCAGGCCGATGAACAGGTCCTTATCGTGGATCGCGAAGAAGATATCTTGTTCCTGGGTGCGGGCAAAGTCCAGCATAGCATCCTGAATAGGAGGAGTCAAAACCTGAGCGACCACCGTCCCACGCTTGGCATAGACGGCAAACTCTTCCCTGAAGCCGGGGTTCATGATTTCAATATCGGCGTTGATACCACCAGCAGCCACGTAAGCATCCACTGTACGCTTCAGTCGCCGCAGGTTCTTGCGTGGCCAAACTGCCAGGTTACCGGTATTCCCCTCGTTAAAGATGGCATGAACGAATAGTCCACTAAAAACGACAAGCAGCTTATTGCTGGCGGGGCTGATCTCCCGTACGTATGCCTCCCCCATTTCAAAAGCCATTTCACCGACTAAGCCTTTGATGTAGTCCTCCGCGTGATAGGTGTCGGGGCCGGGCCGAAACAGCCCGCTACGCTCAAATCGGTCACGATGAATCGACTTTTTGGGGTCGTAGCTCAGGGAACGGTAATTAGGCGAATGGTTGAGGAACTCCAGCAAGAGTTGCATAATAGCAGGCTTGAATGCCTGCCGGAAGCGCTCAATGCGGAAGTATAAAGTCCCGATGTAGAAAAGTACGGGCACCAAGAAAAAGAAAACCAGAAACCCGAGGTTCAACACCACAAAGGCGATGGCGACGCTGGCAATCAGGAGTAAGGAGAGAAAAATTCCCCGTACGAGGCGTACCCGCAGCCGTTCCAACCGCTGCAGTTCCGGGCGGATGGTGGTATTGTAGTATTTCCGAAGTTCGTCGATACGATGTGGAAGCACGGTGATTTTCCTTGTTTGTCCGGGAGCCCCCGGTTTTTCCTGGGCCAAGGTATCAGGTTTTATGCAGACCTGACCAACCTCGGGGCACAATTTACTGTCTCTGATTCAACTCGGGGTCGCTTTGTCCCAACAAACCCTTATCTTTGCGCGTCGTATGAAAATCAACCACTTACTTATCCTCTTTTTTGTCGGGTTGGCCACCCTCGGTTGCCGCTCCGAATTCGAGACCATCCGTACTAGCGGAGACCCCGAAGCCATCCTGAAGCAGGCTGACAAATACTACGAAGAGGAGGAATACCAACGGGCCCAAACCCTTTACGAGCTGAGCATTGCGCCCTTCCGGGGAAAAGCCGAAGCTGAGCAAATTGCCTACCGCTACGCCTACACCTACTACTACACCAAGCAGTACGTGCTTGCCAGCTACTACTTCAAGAACTTCGCCACTACCTACGGCAACAGTAGCCTCAAAGAGGAAGCTGACTTCATGAGTGCCTATTCTAATTACGAGTTGAGCCCGGTATATCGCCTTGACCAAAGCTATTCCGTCAAAGCCATCGAAGGCTTTGAGGAGTTTGCTAACCGCTACCCTGACAGCGAGCGGGTAGCCCAGGCAAACCTGCTGATCGATGAGATGCGGGCAAAAATGGAGCTAAAGGATTTCGAATCGGCAAAACTCTACATGGACCTCCGACGTTTTGAATCTGCGCAGCGCAGTTTCGAGAACGTTCTGAAAGACTATCCTGAAACAGCGCGAGCTGAAGAAGTCAGGTACCTGATGGCAAAGGCCCAGTACCAATACGCTTCGTTGAGTTTTGCTGCTCGTCAGTTCGAACGCTTCAAAAAAGCCATTGAGTTGATTGACAACTTCATTGGCCGCTATCCCGACAGTGACTTCGTCGATGAACTGAAAGGGTACCTCAAAAAATCAAATTCCGAATTAAAACGACTAGAGAATGTCAGATATCAAAGCACGGGCTCAAGGCCTTAGTCCCGACGTTTCCGCCCGTGATATCCAGAACGTGGTCAAAGACACCGGTAACATTTA
>CAZTTF010000039.1:0-16654 GCA_964616365.1 uncultured Lewinella sp.
AGTGCTGGTTTCTCGCGCGAAAACGTCATTGATGCAGTGCTTGTTATCGGAGAAATTACCGTAACCAACTATTTGCACGGTATTACTAAGGTAGCCGTTGATTTTCCGGCTGCTCCGTCTCTGGCATTAGCCTAAAGGCAAATCATCATCTTAAGAGGTTAGCATCCGTCTCCCCCCGTGTGGGGAGGCGGATGTTCTTTTTATACTAAATGCTTCCGAAATAGAGAGAAAAATTAATAATAAATTCTCATTCATGTAAACGGAAAACAACCTGAAGAAGTGGTACAGAAAGCTGATAGCACTTAAGTTTCTGTGGTTTATACTCCTATTGCTGCGTTCATCGTGATCTCTGTTGTGTGAAAAAATAGCGATGGGTAATTTTAGACATTAGGTCCTTTTAACATGAGAGATTTTTCAGGTCGGTTGTTCTGCAATTCGGTTAGCTCTAAGCTATCGATGTTTCTACTTTAACATTCTGTCCCAAAGCTGAAAGACCCATCGCCTAATGACCGGCCATTTTAATTGAAGTAAGAATATGATAGCCTATAACTATAGGCATGCTGTCCAGAGCTTTTATTTACCACTAAGATTTCCTCCCGTTTTTTTGCTCCAGTAGAGCAACGTGTTGTTCAATCGGCGAGGGCGTGATACTACTCTTTTTGAGCAGTACTCCACGCCCTCACTTTTTTTAGATTTATTATCACACACTTACAGTGTTTCAAGTTTGAGGCAAACTGGAGCGTTAGGACATAATCTATCTCTTCTGAGGATTGCCAGAGGTGGGAAAAAGGAGGCTCAAACGATGTCTTGTGCAACGATATTTTGTGGAGTATTGACGCTTGAGTTTGCTGGCAAACCTGCTACTTCGTAGTTTTGAGACTCTCATACATTCGATATTATACAGCGTCGTTTAAGTAGGCCAATTTACTTCAGTTGTATATTGCTACTGAAGTAATTGCTTGGCGATCTCAACCCCTGCACTGCATGCAAACGCCACTTTTGACTATTTTCTGTTGGCTCATGTTATTTTCCGGCTTGGTTTCTGGACAAACCAAACAGATTGATTCTTTAGAACAGATTATTTCTAATGATTCGCTTTTAGACTCTTCCAGAGTGAAAGCATTAGTCTCTTTAATTAGCCCCGGTAACGCATATCATCATCCCAAAGTCTTGCTTCGAATTGATAGCCTCTACCAGTCAATTTTGTACTTTAAACTAACTAAAAGGGAAGTCGGTGATGTGACTAATAATATTGGTAAGGCCTTGAATAATACGGGTAATTTCAGAGCTAGTGTTGAGAGGCTCACCCACTTTCTGATGGACGAGACCATTCCAAGAGATACCCAAACACTTTATAAGGTGTGGAATACCTTGGGGACTGCTCATCTTGAGATCGGAAGTTTTTCAGAAGCCATAGATTGTTACCAACGCTCTCTGGTATTATGCAAAGCTGTGGGCTATGAGAGAGGTGTTGCAGTTAATAAAAGTACTATCGGGTTGGCGTATGCTAACCTTGGATATTACCAAGAGGCGCTCGACGCGTTATTTGAAGGACTAGAGGTGGATATTGCAAGTAACGCTGGCCCCAGAGCACTCATCTATTCGTATACCAATATTGGGATTCAATACATGAGTTTAAAGCAGTATGAGAAGGCGTTGCAGTATCACCTTAAAGCACTTAATCTCGCAAAGGAGAGTAACGACACACTTGTGCTTCCAACAGTTTTGTTGAACCTTAGTAACAGTTACAAGGAAACTGGTCAAGTTGATCAATACAAGCAACACCTCTTTCTTGGCCATAAAGCGGCTCTGCTAAACAAAAACGATCCCCTCACTCTTGCCCAAAGCCAGTATTTCCTTGGTAGTTATTACCACATAAACAATAAGCTGGATTCTTCCTCCTTCTGGATTAGTAAAAGTCTTGAAATCGCAAGGAAGGTTGATAAGCGGGATTTGATAAAAAGTAACCTCGAAATCTTGCAGGAGGTTTACGAAGCTAAAGGAGACTTTGAGGCCGCCTTACTTGCTAGCAAGCAGTTATCGGTTGTTAGTGATAGCCTCTACAGTGACGAAAACCGGAATGCCATCGTCCGTTTGGAAATAGAAAACCAGCTGGAGCAACAGAAGCTGAGGGACGAAATGGCCTTTCAGCGGGCAATAAGCAACGAGGAGTTACGTAGTCGGGCGATAATGTTTTTCAGTATAATAGTCATTCTTATCCTGAGTATGGTCTACGTCCTTTCACTTCAAAATAAAGATGCTAAAGCAAAATCAGAGAAGGCAGAACTTTTCCACATGGTTGAAAGATTAAAGGATAAGATGGCCGTTCAGATAGTTATCTCAGATGAATCTCAGGTAGAAAGGAAGGAGCTAAATAAAGAGAGGGTCGAAGGCTACCTTGGTACGAAAATCGGTCCCACTTCCTGGAATATATTGAACGAGCTTTTCAAGGATCCCGCTATCAGTAATAAGGAGCTGGCAGCGAAGCTCTTTCTAAGTGTTGAAGGGCTTAGTTCCTCGTTACGAAGGATGTACAAGACTTTTGATGTGCAATCGAAAAGTAGTAAAAACCTGAAAATCGCTTTAATCACCAAAGTGGTGAAAGTCTCACTTGGGGATTACTCAGATGCTGAATGAGAGTGACATAAAAACCTTCATATTTTGAATCTTCCTACTGTTTATACATAGGCCACCAGGAACCCAGTATGTTTGCTTATTTGCTAACAGTTCCAGTGTGTACTCTAATAAGATAAATGCCCTCCCAAGTGTAATTAATTTTTTCAGATTTACGCCACTGTAAGGGAAACATGGCATACGCTGTCTCTACAAGTCGTTTAAGTCTAAGTGATGGTCCAGAAGCTCTGCAGAACTTACCGGAACATTCTTCTTCGTAACTAATAGGCCTTTGGGAGACAGACGCCTAAAATCCACAGCCTACACTTATTCCTTATTGCACTTTAGTCTTCATTAGGGGATGAAAGCATGTATTGAACGTACAAACGGACATATTGTAAGATGAACGGATGTCCGTTCATATGCTGTTAGGGTAGATAATTAAGACATAAGTCATTGATTTTTAGGAAGTCTCTTGCTAGATTGCAATGGGTTTAAGCTCTAACCTTCACTAACTTTCTAATATGCCTGCCACACACATTTTTAACGAAATCTCCCTGTTCACTGCGCCAGATCTGACCGGTGAGCTTTCCGCAGACCTTCAAAAAATAGGCATCAGGGACATACTTAACATCGATAAGGTTGAAGAGGTGTTTACCCTTGCTAACAGGGAGCTTCCCAGTTTGCTATTACTAGACGTTATCTTCATTGGCAGCGTCAGAGCAGCGGTAAACGTCGCTCTCTCCATCAACAAGTTAAGCTGTCGGATGCCGGTTATATTTCTGGTAAATGATCTCAATATAGCGGCTAGAGAAGAACTCCTGAATGTGCCCTGCGCAACAGTGATGTCTCGAAAATTGTCACTGTTCAACCTCCTTAACGCGATGGAATGCGCCAGCTTGAAACTCCAGCATAAACAATTAAAAGCCGCTGCTCCGCTATTTAATTCATACCCCGAACCCGTACCCACCAGCTCAACTAGTCCCGCTAATGAGCCGCTATTTTTTAAGGTAGGTGATAAATTCAAGCGCATTGATACCGAAAAAATCGACTACTTTTTTGCTGAAAAGAAGATGACTTATGCCCGTATTGCCGGACGTAATCTTCCTACGAATACGCAACTGAAAAATTTAGAAATAAGCCTCAGTTCAAATTTCATACGTTGCCACAAAAAGTACCTAATAAACATCTCCCACATCGATAACATCCATTTTAAAGAGGCTAAAATTCAAATCAATGGTGAGTTGCTGCCTATTGGATATGTCTATAAAAAAGCACTATTGCAAAGGCTGAATTTAATGCGATAACGTAATGCAAAAAATGACATCTGTACAAATGATGTCATTACATCACTTGTACAGATTGTATTAACTGTCAAAAGGATAGCTACAATATGTTGGTTTTTTTTAGACCTGTTCCTGCTCTTGGACAACGAAAATCAGGTTTTTTCTAAAACAATATTTAGCTTCTATCTGCCTTCTACACTGCGTTCATCCGATTTATGGACTGTTCATCCTGCAAAAAGGGTCATTCATAACAACTCTCTTGCAGTTAATTTCTATATTGATCAAAGCTTTTATCCAATACTTGAAATAACAAACATTTTTTGACATTTGTCTCCTAACATATATTGTTAAGTACACGTTGAAACAAGCAATTAATGAAAAGTACACGCTCAACTACCATAAACGCACTAGCCAAGCGCTCCCTTTTGATGAGGTTGCTGCTAATGATGTTCTTGACTATTTTTTCTGGGGCCTATCTGACTGCTCAGACAGAAACCATGTCATCAGGCTCTTTCATCATTGATATGGGAGGAAACACACGCAATAATGCGCTGCGTCCTTATGGCATGATTTATGATTTGCTGGAGAATTACCAAGTCCCGATCAAATGGGTTATTAATCCAACAAAAAGCCGCAACGGAACTGATTTTACCTACAATGGTGTTAATTATCGTGGAGGCCCCTTCATCATTCAGGCAGAGTTTCGAACCGCTACCATTAACAGCAGAATTGCCTTTTGGCAGGGGCAAGGTGTTAATGGCGTTACCACGACAGCACCCATCGATGTGCCGGTGTACACGACAATTCTAAATGCCCCAAGCTGGACTAGGAATGCAGAGAACAACGATATTATCGGAGACTTTTTTAATAACGCCAATGTGCCATCTACGGCTTATAACGATAAAGCACCTTCTGCCATTGGGGCCTGTGATGACGTTTTCGCAATGCCCCATGCCGATCCCAAATGGGACACGCACAAGAACCTGATTGATTGGAACCGTGATTTCCAGGGAAGCATTTGGTATGGCTGTCATGCTGGTAGTGCCCTGGAAAACATGTTCAATCCCGCTAATCCTTCCGAGCAAGCGAATTTCCTGACTGAAAAAACGGGCATTGCTGTTGACGCAGGTGTTGTCGGCGGATACGCTGAAAACACTCTTCAGTTGTGGAAGACCCACGATAATGACAATATTTCCCGACCATTCCTGTATGATTATTCAACTGATCCAGTTATGCAGTTCATTGGGGATCAGGACGATGCCAGTAACAATGGCTCCGAAAGGATATACGTCCCACTCAGTGCTGGTTGGCGCCCTACGACTCGACCGGGTGTATATGACGATAACCATCCTTTTCGTGTTTCAAATTCAGTAATTCATCGGGTCGCTCCGCTTGCGTGGGGCCGTGGCTATGGTGATCCTGATAATGGCTGGGTACTTATGCAGGGGGGGCATGATGTCGGAAAAGAAAACAGACCTGATTTTATCAACGCCCAGCGAGCTTTCTGGAACTTCTCCTACCTGTCCATGCAGGACAAAGTAATCCCACCCTCCGTCACTGGCATTGACTTCAATACTTCCATCGCTCCCGGAGAGCCACTCGCACTAGCCTTTACTGTCCCTGCTCCAAACAGCCCTACGGATTTCTCCATCACCTGGACTTCAAGCTGCGGGGGAACCTTCTCTCCATCGGCCTCCTCTCCTAACGTCACTTTCACTCCACCTGGCACCGGCGGAGACAATACCTGTATCGTCACTGTTCAGATTGAAGACCCCTGCGGCCGCGTTTTCTTTGATGCTGTCCCCGTATCTATTGTCTGTGATTTACAGATCACCCCAACGGTTAATAATATCTGTGCTGGCCAGGGTGCTACCGGAAGTATTGACATGGCCTTTAACTACGCTGGGCCTTACAACTATACCTGGACCCGCGCTGGCGGTGGTAGTGGTTCCGGAACTGGCACCAGTATCACTAGCCTGGCTCCTGGTACTTACACCGTAAACGTTTCCGCAGGTAATGATTGTACGGCCTCTTTTACGGCCACGGTAAACGAATTCCCCGCCATCAACATCAGTGCAACTCCGGGTGCAGTTGCCTGTTTTGGCGAAAGCACCGGATCTATTGACCTGACGGTTGCCGGAGGTACACCCGCCTATACCTACGCTTGGAACGACGGCGCCACTTCTCCCAACAGAAGCAGTATTCCTGCAGGTAACTATTCCGTCACCGTAACTGATGTTAACGGCTGTACGGCCCAAACCAGTGTGACCGTAACCCAACCTAATTCGGCACTTAGCGCTACGCCAACGGTAACCAATGTTCCTTGTTTCGGAGAGTCTACTGGCGATATAACCTTAGCGGTCTCCGGCGGCACCATGGCTTATTCGTATCTCTGGAACGACGGGGTCACTACTCAGAATCGTCCCAACATACCCGCCGGCACTTATTCCGTTACCGTAACGGATGCCAATAGCTGTACGGTTACCCTTACCAACCTCACCGTTACCGAGCCAGTAGATGCAGTTAGCCTGACCTCTACCCAGATTAATGCCAACTGTAGCCCTACCGAAGGCTCCATCACCGTCACGGCAACGGGCGGCACCAGCCCCTACGCCTACGATTGGTCAGGAACTCCCGCTGGAGATGGCACCGCCACGATCACCGGCCTGGGAGGCGGCACCTATGCCGTTACGGTTACCGATGATAATGGATGTACGGAAGTACTGTCTGCCACGATTACCCAAGCTCCACCGCTCGCAATCGTGCTTACCCCAACGCACCCGACTTGCCCTCCGGGAGCTGACCCACCCGTTAATAGTGATGGTGAGATCAGCTTGGTAGTCACGGGAGGTACACCTAACTACACTTTCGCCTGGACAACTTCCGATGGAGCTGGTCTCGCACCAGCCGCACAAAACCAGACCGGACTCTCTGCAGGCACCTACAACGTCACCGTCACGGATAGTAATGGCTGTACCATCAGCGGATCAGTCGCCCTCGAAAGCGAAAACCAGCTCCCTGTAACCCCACCAGTAATCGATAATAACTAAGCCTGAAGATGACAGTCACCCTCCAACTTATCGCACATAGCTCTATCGCTGTCTTACCGGCAGTAGCTAAAGCAATGTCAACTAGGGTAGGAGGCAATGATATCGACCTGCTCAATACCACCCATAAAGAGGAGTAGAACGATCCATGTTACGTTCCAATCCTCTTCTTTTTAGCGAATAGTTGCTATGTGCCATTAATAGGATGCTATTCTCTTCCTCTCTTATGAACTTCACAATTATGAACAAGCAACATCCTGTTTTTTCTGCTTTATATTGTATGCTCAAACCATGCTTGCTTGGTTTGTTCCTTCTAATTGTATCCTTCGGGCCACTCTTTGCTCAAACGTTTAATGGGAGTGGTACACCTGCCGGGATTGGGCCTGATGCAGGGGATTTAACGACTTCGGACGCCACGGCTGCTTTTGGAGGAGGAAGTATAATTGGTACTAATGTTAGTATTGATAATATTACATTGAATATTAATCATACGTTTGCTAGTGACCTTGAGATTATTTTGATTTCTCCAAGCAATACCCGGGTAGCGCTTAGTACAGATAACGGAGGTAGTTCAAGCCTCAATGCGACTTTAGTTTTTACGGATGCATCTGCTAATAACATTGGATCCTGGAATTCTGGCGCACCTTTAGCGAACTATCGTGCTGAGGGAGGAGATAATGATGGATCCTCTTTTGGTGATGGTCCTGGTGTAGATATTAATACCGTCTTTGCTGGTGAAAATGCTACCGGAACCTGGAGATTGGAAGTGTGGGATGATGCAGATGAAGATGATGGAAGTCTCAATTCCTATTCTATAACATTTTCGACTGTTTCCCTTCCTCCTACCCTAAGCACTACAGTAACAAACGTCGACTGCTCTTCCGATGCTGATGGAGCCATCGACCTCACGGTCACCGGCGACAGCTCTCCGTATACCTACGCCTGGAGTAACGGAGCCACCACTGAGGATATTTCTGGACTTGTCGCCGGGACTTACACTGTAACGGTCACAGACAATAACAGCCAAACGGTCACTACCTCCGCTACTGTCCAAAACACCGGTCTGGATCTTTCTGCTACCACAACTACAGAAAGCTCAGCCGGAGCAATGGACGGAACCATAAACCTATCTGTAACCGGAGGCTCCGGAAGCTATACCTATTCCTGGTCAAATGGGGCAACAACTCAGGATATATCCGGCCTTTCGGCTGGCTCCTACACCGTCACGGTAACTGATGGTGGTTTAAGCTGTTCGCTTACAAGAGATGTAACCGTAAGCCCTACCCAGGCTAATAAACAACTCTACCTTTCCGATGGTCAAACCCTCGACCGTGTCGATCCGGTTAGCACTAACGATAATACCACAGCAAGCACCGCCGAACTCACTACTGGAGGAGCTTCAAGCGTAAGCCTGGTTAGTACCACCTCCGGCCAGACAACCGGCACAAGCCTTTCCTTTTCTCACAATCGGGGTACAGAGCCGAATACCGTTACCCTGGTTTCGGTTCAGCTAGGAAGGCAAACACAAATTTCGGGTAGCGTAACTTACGGTGGAACGGCTATGAATCTGGTAGGCAGTGAATCAATTTCTTCTGGAAGTGGAGTCCGTACTACAGTATATATCTACGAACTACTCAATGCTCCAACCGGAAGTCAAACTGTTAGTGTTAGTGTTTCTGCTACGGGTGGGGATGGCCCTAATGGCATTGTTGCCGGGGCAGTTTCCTTTTCGGGGGTAGACACGTCTAACCCAACGGGAACCATTGTTACTAATAACGGTGATGGAAATAACGCAACGCTTTCTAATATACCAACCGAGGCAGATGCAATCGTTTTTGCCGCTATCGCCCATGCGGGTAATAATGCGGTTACATTCGGGACCAGCCAAGTACAGCGTTGGGCTCGCCAAACCGGTGGTGGTGAAGACTTAGCAAAAGGTGCTGCTTCAACCAAAGCAATTACTACCGGAACTTCCACTAACATGACTTTTGGTAATCTCGATAACAATCGCTGGGCAGCTATTGGGGTATCCGTTAATCCTGGCACAATTACCCCCAACGTCAACGAAGACTTTACCCAGTCTTCCGCCCTTTGTTCCCCCCTCACCATCCTCGGAGGGGAGGTGATTACGGTAACTACCCATGTGACCGTCACGTCTGGCAATATGCCTGTTAGCCCTAATATCGACGCTAGAATACGGTACAACGAGGGGGGGAGCTTTACTAATATTGCAACTTTTGCTAATTTAGGAACCCCCGTATATAATAGTGGTGCGGGAACGCTGACCTGGACCTATACCCGCCCAACTGATATCACCGCACCGGCGGGATCAACAATTGAATTAAGAGTCAGAACTGAAGAGCCTAACGTCGCCTTCACCATCGATTATGACAGCTCCACCGATCCCTCTTTGATTGACCTGCCGGTGTCGACTTATATCAACATCGACAACCTGGTCTTTTATGATGCCCCCTTCCCGGGTGGAGCTATTGTCACTCAGGCAGCTCCTGGCTCTACAGTCTACGTGCGTTCGGTGGTAAGTGACCCCTTCGGTTTCGATGATATTACCGGGATGGATCTGACGATCACAGAACCTGGTGGCGGCATGAGCACAGTAGCGGCTACTTCAGTAACCACGGCGGGCTGTACGCGGACCTATGAGTACGCTTACGCAATTCCAAATAGTGGCGGCGATTATACTTTCCTTGCTACCGCACTGGAAGGTTTCGAGGGTACCGTTATCGATACCGAAACGGCGATTCTTAATACCTGCCCGCCCTCCATCACTGCTACCGTAGTAACGGATGATGTCACCTGCAACGGTGATGATGACGGCTCAATCACGGTGAGTAGCCCCTTCGGTGGAACAGCCCCTTATGAAGTCTCCATAAACGGTATCGATTGGTTTCCTGTTACTGCAGCTTCTCCCCACATCTTTTCTAACCTGGCCCCCAACACCTACACAGTGGATATTAGGGAAACCGGCGCTCCTGCCTGTGAATTTGAGTTAGGTATGGTGGATATTACCGAGCCCCCCGCCTTGGCGGGAGCCGTAAGCAGCCAGACCAATGTGCTTTGTTTTGGTGAGAGTACCGGTGCCGTTACCATCACCCCATCGGGTGGAACCCCTCCCTTTACCTACGCACTAAATGCCGGAACATTCGGCACCTCTTCCTCCTTCACTGGTTTGACAGCCGGAGCAAATACGGTGACCGTCAGAGATGCTAATCTATGTGTCGTAGACGTCAACTTTACCATCACTCAACCTGCTGCTGCCCTCGCGGTAACGCCAGCAGTCGTGCAACCGACTTGTTTCGACTTCGGTAGCATCAGCCTGAGTGTGACTGGCGGCACGGGGCCATATAACTACAATTGGGCGGATGTTTCCGGCTCCAATAACCCCATGGATCGGACCGGACTGACCGCCGGAGACTACACCGTCGTAGTGACCGATAATAATGGCTGTACGGTGAGCTCCGGTACCATCACGTTGAACCCACCCAATAATTGTGCTCCAATTAACGTCTGCCTCAACGATGCAATCACCACTTTCTCCGTTGATCCGAACCCGCTTAATGACACGTACACGTGGACGGTCCCCGCAGGTGCAGTGATTGTCTCCGGTCAGGGCACCCCCGAAATCACAGTTGATTTTGGTGCACTCACTCCTGCTTCCTATCAGGTCTGTGTAGAAGCAATGAATGCTTGTGGTACTACCCCCCAAATCTGTCAGGATATTAACGTTGTCGACATTACCCCAGCAGTTTCAGTTAATCCAGTCTGTGCAGGTAACGACATTGAACTCTTCGCCTCCGGCGGAGATACCTACTCTTGGACGGGCCCGAACGGCTTCACCTCCTCTAGCCCTAACCCGGTAATTCCTAATGCAGATGCCGCAATCCACGACGGTACATACACCGTTACGGTAACCAACGCCGCCGGATGTTCTGCTACTGCTGACATCTCAGTTACCGTTAATGAACTACCCACCTTGGAGCCAGTAACTCTTACGCCGTCCTTCTGTGGATCGTCTACCGGTAGTATCCAGTTGACTCTAGGCGGTGGAACTCCAGGCTACAGCATCCTCTGGAGCAACGGTGAAACGGGCACTTCTATTCAAAATATCCCGGCTGGCACTTACACCGTACACGTAGTAGATGCTGCGGGATGTTCTGCCACGGCACAAACCTTTGTCCTGATTAATGATGATGGTCCTACCATCAATACTACCGCAACGGATGTGCTCTGTTTTGGTGATGAAACGGGCACCATTAATCTTACCGCCAGCGGGACTACCGCCCCCTACACCTACCTGTGGTCAAACGGAGCAACAACCAATAACCTGAGCGGCCTCGCTGCCGGAACGTATAACGTGACGGTCACCGATGCGAACACCTGTTTTTCTGTTGCCAGTGTAGACATTGGTGAGCCGGATCAACTTCTTTTAGATCACACCCAGGTGAATGTGGACTGTTTCGGAGCGTTCACTGGCAGTATTGACCTTATTGTCAATGGTGGCACACCCAATTACACCTATTCGTGGACTGGCCCCGGTGGCTTTACTGCCTCCACTCAGGACATCAGCGGTCTGGCCGCAGGCACCTACACCGTTAATCTAACGGATGCCAATGGCTGTCCTGTAAGCCGGACCATCACCATCACGGAACCGCCTACGGCTGTAGACGCAGTTCCAACAGTTACCAACATCACCTGTTTTGGGGATAGTGACGGGCAGATCGTTCTCACCGTCTCCGGTGGAACCAGCCCTTACACCTACTCCTGGACGGGGCCAGGTGGTTACACGGCTTCAACCAAGAATATTAGCGGCCTCCTGCCTGGTTTCTACAATGTTACCGTCACGGATGCCCTGGGTTGTCCCTTCTCTCCAGCTGCAATTGAGGTTACCCAGCCTAACGACATCAGCATCTCCCAGACGACACCTAATCAAAATGTTTCCTGTAATGGAGCTAACGATGGGTCGATTGACATTGCGGGAGTCTCCGGCGGTACTGGCCCTTACACCTACTTATGGAGCAATGGCGCTACCACCCAGGATATTTCCGGGCTCTCTCCTGGCAACTACAGCCTGACCATTACCGATGCTAATGGTTGTATCAACTCATTCAGTGGCTTCAATATTACCGAGCCAAGTCCAATTGTCGTAACACCCACACCTACAAATGTAGATTGTTTCGGAAACAGTACTGGTAGCGTCGTTTTAGCCGTAAGTGGGGGCTACGCAAACTACAGCTATGCCTGGTCCAATGGTGCCACTACCCAGAACCTGACCAACGTTCCTGCTGGCACTTATACCGTAACCGTAACGGACACGGAAGCAACTTTTGTATGCACAGAGATCGCGGTGGTAACCATCACCGAACCCGCCGAAATCGTAACGAGTGGTATTGTAACCAACGTGCTTTGTAACGGGGATGCCACCGGTGCTATTGACTTCACCGCTTCTGGTGGAGCCGGAGGCCTCACCTTTGCCTGGAGCGACGGTCCCATCACCACTGAAGACCGTAGTGGCCTTACTGCAGGTTCCTACACCGTCACGGTAACGGACAATAACAATTGTACCAAGTCACAAACCTTCACCATCACGGAACCCACTGCGATTACAGCTTCTGCTGTTGCCACTAGTGTAGCTTGTTTCGGTGAGGCCAATGGTAGTGTCAACCTCACCGTTTCTGGCGGTACAACGCCTTACACCTATCTTTGGTCTAATGGTGCCACTACCCAGGATATTAGCATGCTTGCCGCCGGCACCTACAGCGTTGTAATCACTGATGACAATGGTTGTACGGTAAACGCCAGCGCCACCGTCACTACGCCGCCACTGCTTTCAGCGAATATTTCCCTGGATCAGGACGTAACCTGTAAGGGAGGTGACGATGGTAGTGCAACCGTTAACCCCACTGGTGGTACAATGCCTTACACCTATGCTTGGTCCAACGGTAATACCAATGCTACGGCCTCCGGCCTCACCGCCGGAGACTATACCGTCACGGTAACTGATGCCAACGGCTGTGTGGCTGATGCCGGTTCCATCACCATTGATGAACCTGCTACTGAAATTGAGCTGTTTGCAACTACGCGCTCAGCTTCGGATTGTTTCGGTAATGATGGTTCAATCGACTTGATCATTCAAAATGGTGCCCCCGCCTTTAGTTATGCCTGGACCGGCCCAACGGCCATCGGTAATGTGCAGGATCCTTCCGGATTATCGGCGGGCATGTACACCGTTATCGTAACGGACAACCTCGGCTGTACGGCAACTTTGGATATTGAAGTCGGAACCTCTCCACCTTTAACGCTTTCACTGGATTTGTTTGATCCAAGTTGTTCTGCTAACGACGGTGATGTATTTACGCTCGTCGGTGGTGGGGTAGCACCATACACCTATTCCTGGTCTACCGGGGCAACGACGGAATCTATCCACACTCTAAATGGTGGAAGCTATTCAGTTACAGTAACTGATTTTAATGGATGTACTATTAGTGAAACCGGAGTACTTGTTGATCCTACCTGTGCCCCACCGGTAGCAGGTGATGATTTTTTCTGTACCGATCCCGGTGTAGCTGTTTCCGGAACAGTAGCTTCTAATGACTCAGATCCAGACAACCTGCTCTCAGAACTGACTTTTGAAATCATCGATATCCCATCTGTTGCACAAGGTGATATGGACTGGGATTTCATCGACCAAGACGGTGATTTCACCTTTACGCCAGCACCAGGTTTTGTGGGGCAGGTAGCGCTCGATTACGAAGTCTGTGACCCTACTGGTCTGTGTGCCGAGGCAACCATCTTTATCACCATTCAACCAGAAGCTGGAGCAGACAATACCGCAGAATTTTGCGAGGGCGCAGGTGCTATGTTTGACCTGACTGGCCTACTATCCATGGATGCCGATCCAGGTGGCGTTTGGGCCCAGGTGGGAGGTGCTTCCGTAGATATCAGCAATGCAGAGAATGTGGACTTTAGTGCTGAAGCGCCGGGTACTTATACGTTTACTTACACGCACCCCGCCAACGGTACTTGTCTTGAAGACTTCGCTACCTTTACCATCACCATCACGGAACAGCTCACAGCTGGTACCGACGGCAACCTTGAGTTCTGTGAGGGCGATGCGACCCTGAGAAATCTCTTCGACATCATCACCGGCGAGGACGCTGGTGGTACGTGGGCGGAGACCACCGCAGCCGGGGCCGACATCTCTAACCCGATGAGTGTGAACTTCAGCGCGATCGCTCCGGGTACCTACACCTTTACGTACACGATCCCTGCTTCAGGCAGCTGTCTGGAAGACGTTGCCACGGCCACGGTTACGATCACGGATCAGCTGGCGGCTGGTGCCGATGGTAACCTTGAGTTCTGTGAGGGCGATGCGACCCTGAGAAATCTCTTCGACATCATCACCGGCGAAGAAGCCGGCGGTACTTGGGCGGAGACGACTGCCTCTGGCGTTGACATCACTGATCCTACCAACGTTAACTTTAGTGCGATTGCTCCTGGTGTCTACACCTTCACCTACACGATTGCTGCTGACGCTAGCTGTATTACGAATGCTTCCACGGCTACGGTTACGATAACGGACCAGCTTACTGCGGGTACCGACGGCAACCTTGAATTCTGTGAGGGCGATGCGACCCTTAGAAACCTTTTCGACATCATCACCGGCGAGGACGCTGGTGGTACGTGGTTGGAGACCACCGCATCCGGTGCCGACATCTCTAACCCGATGAGTGTGAACTTCAGTGCGATCGCTCCGGGTACCTACACCTTTACGTACACGATACCTGCCACGGGCAGCTGTTTGGAAGACATTGCCACGGCCACGGTTACCATCACGGAACAGCTCACAGCTGGTACCGACGGCAACCTTGAGTTTTGTGAGGGCGATGCGACCCTTAAAAATCTCTTCGACATCATCACCGGCGAGGACGCTGGTGGTACGTGGGCGGAGACCACCGCATCCGGTGCCGACATCTCTAACCCGATGAGCGTGAACTTCAGCGCGATCGCTCCGGGTACTTATACCTTCACTTACACGATCCCTGCCACCGGAACCTGCCCTGAAGACATCTCCACGGCAAGGGTAATAATCTTCAACAATCCTACCTGGACATCAACTACAAGCGTTGATCCCGTTTGTGGGCTCGATAACGGTCAGATTACCTTCTTCTTTGACGATGAGCCTGTGCGTGGTGCGATCACCTTCAGTATCGACGGTGGCCTGACTTACCCCTACACGTTCAACGATAACGCTGGAAGTGGTAGTACTCCAGCTGATTTATCTCCGGGTACTTATGACCTTTGGGTACGCTGGGATAATACTGAGTGCCCTATCGATATTCCCGATGTAACCCTGACCGAACAATTCGATGCACCAGTTGCCTTTATCGGACAAGTGGTCTGCGTTGACGAAAATTTCTATGAGTACACCTACAGTGTATCTACTGGTGCAACCGTAACCAGTCAGAATGGTACTGTTCTTAGCAGCACTACCGTACGCGTACCAGTCGGAGTTGATGACCTGCTTACCGCAACAAATGTTGGTAATTGCCAGGTAAGTCTCAATATTGAAAGTCCGGATTGTGTGACGCCACCTCCTTGCGTATTGCCCAACCTCTCTGTAGGAAATGGTATTTGTAATGGTGGCGGAACTTACGCTGTTGCCTTTACGGAGTCTACTGGTGCGACCGTTACCGCAAATGCCGGTACGATCAATGCCGATAATACGGTCACCGGTATCCCTATCGGCACAGATCTCATCCTGACCGCTGTGAATCCGAATAATGCTGCTTGCGAGACAACTGTAACCGCAACCAGCCCAACAACAGAAGCTTGTGATCCAGACTGCCCCCCAAATACGATTTCGGTAAGTGGTTTGGGTGTTTGTGCAATGGATGCGCAAAGCTATTCACTAAGCTTTATCCTTTCACCTGGGGCTACCCTGACAACGAATGTTGGTACCGTCGATTTGGCAAACAATATTATTAACGGAATTCCTGCTGGCCAGGCGGTGACACTTACTGCAAATATTGATACACCCGAGTGTATGCGTACTAAGGTAATTACTGTTGGTGCCCCGGACTGTTGTCCGGAAACACCGGTATTGAGTATTGGCTCGGTGGATTGTGTCGATGGTAGCACCTACAGCTATACCTTCTCTGTATCCCCGGGAGCTTCGGTCACGAGTGCGAACGGAACGGTAGATCTGGCGACAAATACGGTCACGGTAGCGGTTGGTGTTAATGACGTACTAACTGCCTTTAACGACATCACGTGTGACGAGGTAAGCCTGAGCGTTAATACTCCGACGACCTGTAATATCATGTGTGAGTTACCTGACCTGACGTTAGGAAACCCGATCTGTAACGGTACAACCTACTCGATTTCCTTTACGGAAAGAACGGGAGCTATGATTACAACAGCTCCCGGGACCTATACCATCACCGGTAACGTTATTAGCGGTATCCCAATCGGAACAGATATTCAAGTGATTGCTACGAACCCGAATGCAGTAGACTGCTCGATCATTCTAATCGCTGCTCCAAGTCCGACTCCTGAAGAGTGCGGTCCTTGCCCGGAAGAACTGATTTCGGTTAGTGCCCTGGGTGTTTGTGCCGAAGATGGTAACACCTACTCAGTAAACTTCGTCCTGACGGCTGGTGCTACACTGACCACGGACCCGGTAGTGGGTAC
>CAZTTF010000040.1:0-4627 GCA_964616365.1 uncultured Lewinella sp.
AGGGGAGGGGCTGGATGTTATTTTCCACCAACTTGATGTGTCCAACGGACAAAGTATTGCTGAAATAGTGGAGTTTGTCTCTGAGCAATACGGACGCCTCGATATACTGATCAACAACGCAGGAATCCACTACGATACCTTTCAGAATACGATGACTGCTGACTTCAGCATTGTCGAAGAAGCTATTCAGGTAAACACCCTCGGTCCCTGGCGACTCAGCAAAGCGTTTTATCCGCTGCTCAAGATGAGTAAAGCTGGTCGCATTGTAAACGTAAGTTCCTCTTCCGGATCTTTTGCTGATAGTTGGCCAGGCACCCCCGCCTATTCCTTGTCTAAAGCCGCCCTGAACATGCTTACCCTGAAAATGGCGGCTGACTTAGCAGCAGACGGCATTCTGGTGAATGCCGTTTGTCCCGGTTGGGTCCGTACTGATATGGGCGGGCCGGAGGCCCCGCGTGGAGTAGCAGAAGGTGCCGCCAGTATCATTTGGCCAGCCCTCCTACCTGATGATGGACCAACAGGGGGCTTTTACCGTGACGGAGAGCCTGTCAGTTGGTAATGCTTTCATTAACTCCGTAGTAAACCTGTTGCAGCATGCAGAACATCAAGCCTTTTCAGTTAGAGCGATACTATACTTTGTATGAGCACTCCGCTAAATACTCCCTTTGCAATTCGGATTGTGAGGCCATGACAATCGGTGAACTGCTGAAACTGGAATCCGGGGCAGCGGAAGGGTTTGAAAACGTTTGGCTCGGTTACACCCAGACCCAGGGAGATCCTTTATTACGCCAGGAAATCGCCAAAATCTATTCTACCATTACTCCGGAGCAGGTATTGGTTTGTTCAGGGGCACAGGAGCCGATATTTCTACTGGCGCAAGCATTGCTTCAAGCAGGGGACGAAGTGATCGTACAGACTCCATGTTATCAATCGCTGCAATCTGTCCCGGAAAGCATAGGTTGTAAAGTGCTGGAGTGGGAGACCAAATTTGAAAACCAACTGTTTTCTTTCGACCTCAACCAGTTAGAGGCAATGCTGAGCAATAAAACCAAAGTGCTGTTCCTCAATGCTCCGCATAACCCTACGGGACATCTGTTTTCTGCTGCGGAGCAGCAGGCGATAATTGAGTTGGCCAGGGCAAACAACGTAATCATCATCTGTGATGAAGTCTACCGGCAGTTGGAGCATGCATCCGAACACGCTATTCCAGCCTTTGCCGATGCTTACGAATTGGGAATCTCGATCGGAGTGATGTCCAAATCCTATGGATTACCTGGCCTACGGATTGGCTGGCTGGCAACAAGGCATCAGGACGCGTTGAAAAAGGTGGCTGTTTTGAAAGAGTATACCACTATTTGCAACGCTGCTCCGAGTGAGTTTTTAGCAACTGTGGCACTACGCAATAAGGAGAAGATACTGGCGAGGAACCTGCAGATTGTAACGGAAAACCTTCCCCTTTACGATCGGTTTTTTGACGAGTTCGGCGACCTTTTTACCTGGTATCGGCCAAATGCCGGCCCTATCGCTTTCGTCAAGATGCTTTTTGACCAGGATGATATGACCTTTGCTGAAACGGTACTACGGGAAAAAGAAGTGCTTATCCTTCCGGGCGGTGTTTATGATTATCCTGGTTTCTTCCGCATTGGATTTGGCAGAACTGGCGTTCCGGAAGCGCTAATGCACTTTGAGGCATTCGTGCGGGAGCAATTCCGCTAAGCAAGTAATGCAAAATACCTGGTCTGCTTACTTCCTGTATGATAATCCGACCAGTACAATTAAAACAAGCTATTCGCCTCGTACCTTCGCTTCCCATAACCTTTGCCGATGACGCTTCCTGTTGCAGAGCACTACAATATTGAAATAGGTCCGATAACCGCCGCGCATTTTTCGTGGCTCAAGGAGCAAAACTATGCGGGCTGGGTAGTATTTGTGGATATGAATACCCGGAAACTGTGTTTACCGCTGATTGAACAGTTCCTGGACCACGAAAGAGTAGTGGTTATTGAGGCTCCCGAAGGAGAGCCTAATAAAAACCTGGATACCTGCCAGCAGCTTTGGTCCGAAATGTTTGCCGGCGGCGTTGGCCGCCGCTGGTGCGCTATCTGCTTGGGCGGCGGGGTTTTAGAAGATATGAGTGGCTTTGTCGCTTCCACATTTAAGCGAGGCATTGACTTTTTGCAAATCCCAACCACGCTGCTCTCGATGGTGGACTCTTCAGTGGGCGGCAAACTCGGTATCGATTTCTACCAACTGAAAAACAGCATTGGCGTATTCAATAACCCGATCGCCGTCTGGATTGACCCGGTATTTCTTAACACGCTTCCGGAACGTGAAATCCGTTCCGGTTACGGGGAGATCATTAAACACGGCTTGATTGCGGATGAGAAGCAGTGGGATGAGCTAAGGCAATTGGATACGCTGTTCGGCGTAAACTGGCAGACCATCATTCCGGCCAGTGTTGAGGTCAAACGCGGGATTGTTTTGCAGGACCCTTTTGAAGCAGGCCTGCGCAAAGCACTCAATTTTGGGCATACCATCGGGCATGCCATTGAATCTTTCTGGTTAGCTACTGACCAGCGGTTGCTCCACGGCGAAGCCATTGCGGCCGGCATGATGATGGAGGCGTATATAAGCCGTTCCCATAGCGAACTTACGGAGGATGCACTCCAGGAGATAACAAAGCACTGTTTGCAGATTTATGGCCACCAACACATCCCGGAATCAGCCTTTCCCGAACTGCTTGACCTGATGCGCCAGGACAAGAAAAACGAGGATGAACGCATCAACTTTACCCTGCTGGCCGCGCCCGGCGCGGCGCAGATAAATGCTACCGCAACAGCAGCAGTTATCGAAGAAGCCATGCGCTGGTACAATACCCTGAGGTAGCGGGACCGGATTCATCCCAAGGCAAACGCATCAAAAGCTGGCGCATAGTGCGAGCCCTTGAAAAACGCTCCTTTCGTCGCTCCCAAGAGACGCATACTATGAGCAGCCATATCGAACAACCTATAAACGAGACGCTTGGACATAGCATGCGTCCTCCTGAGACCACCTTTGGTGGGATTAAGGAGGCTCATCCTATGTCTCAGACGAATCACCTTGGGAGGCCGAGGGAGTATTCTATTGTAGCGCTCACGGCCTTTACCAAAATCCCTTTGCATCCTGCGGCCGCGCCAGAAACCGACAAAGCGGCCTGTTAAGCTTATGCTTTGCGTTAAACTACTCTCAAAGCATGTCCTCTGGTTGAAACTTTCTTTCGCAGAGGCGTTAACTTTGCGTTGTCTAAAATCTCGCTCGTATGAAAGGTCGTCTATTCCTGCTTTTACTCGCTATGTTCACTACGCCGCTTTTTGCGCAGCAGGGACATGAAATCACCGTTGAGATCGAAGGTTACGAGGAAACCGAGCTCTACCTGGCTAACCACATTATGGATAAGCAGTACATCGTTGATACTGCCTTCGTAAATGAAGCCGGGAAATTTGTTTTCGCTAACGCATCTGAACTCCTGCCTGCCGGAATCTACCTGGTGGTGCTGGCACCCGAAAAAAACTATTTTGAGATCCTGATCGGTAATGAAGAAGATCAGGTTTTCTCCGTTAAAGCTAATAAGGATGAGCTGAAATACGTAGAGGTAGAAAGTAGCCAGGAGAACAAGTTGTTCTACGATTACATGAACTTTCTTGGGGCACAGCAGGAGGAAAGCCTGCCCTATCGGCAGCAGCTTGCGGATACCTCTATCACCTTAGTGGAGCGTACCGTGGCTGAAGAGAAAATGGAGGAACTGGGGGAAGTTGTCCGGGAATATCAGGACAAGCTGATCAAAGACCACCCGAAAGCTTTTATTACGGCTATTCTGCAAATGAATAATCCGAGCTCACCGCCAGAATACGCTGAGATTACTGACGAGGAAGCCCGTAACAACAAGAAGCTGAACTGGCTCAAGGCTCATTACTTTGATAAGATTGACCTCAAGGATCCGCGTTTGCTGCGCACGCCTTTCCTCTTTCAGCGGATTAACTATTACGTCGACAAGCTTTTCTACCAGTATCCTGACACCGTCAGTATGGCAATAGATCAGGTTTTAGGGAAGATGGACCCTGAATCAGACACCTATAAAAACTATGTTGTCCACTTTGTCAATAAAGCTGCCAGTAGCAAAATTGTAGGCATGGATGCCGTCTACGTCCACATGGTGGATAACTATTACGCTAATGGGAAAGCCTACTGGGCGGATGCCGCTTCCATTAGTAAGATGGTTGCCGACGTAGAAAAAATACGTCCACTGCTCATTGGAGAGAAGGCGCCTAATGTTAAGATGAATCGTCGGGACGGTAGCCCCGTCGAGCTCTATGACGTAGAAGCCAACTATACCATTTTATACTTCTGGCAATTCCAGTGTGGCTCTTGTAAAAAGGCAACTCCATACATGAAAGAAGTATACGAGAAGTGGAAAGACAAGGGGGTGGAGATTTTCGCTATCTGCACCAAGCAAGGCGAAATTGACAAGTGCTGGGAGTACGTGGACGAAAAAGAGATTGGTACGTGGCTGCACGCTACTGACCGTTATATGCGCTTCTACAAAGATTACGATATTCGTTCTACGCCTACCATCTTCATCCTGGACGAA
>CAZTTF010000041.1:0-5644 GCA_964616365.1 uncultured Lewinella sp.
GTACTTTATCGGGTGGTCTTAACGTTGGTAAGGCTGTACCTTTGCACTCTTTCCCGCTAACCCCGGGAGTAGCACCCCAATAACTGTTATCCCAACCTGGCTTCGACCGCACTGAATTCGACCGGTATGCAAAACGGCTCCTCGCTCCGTCACTTTTTTCAACTCATTCTTTTCTGTTGCTTGCTGACCCCGCTGGGGCTGTCTGCACAACGACCCGGTTCGGTGAACCTGCCGAAAATGTCGGAAGACTATCAGCGGCCATTACTCGAAATGGATTGTAATGACGCTGGTGACGTAAATGAGTTCAGTGGTTTCCAAATGGAAAGTACCAGCTTTGGCGACAATCTTGCCATTACTGACGTACGGCCTTACAGCGCCCGTCCGGACACTATCTTCCTCTGCGCACAGGACCAGTTCACCGTTAGCCACGTTAACGGATCAGAGGACCTGAGTGGAGATCCTAACCCAGGCACTGTTCCTGGCGTCGGGTATGCTTTTTACCGTTGTGAACCTACTGTCTCGGGGCCTTCGTTGACGGATATTGCAAATGACCCGTGTGTAGCTGATAATGGATTACCACCCTTTGATGATTTGGCGGTAGCTATTCCACTAAACTACATCTCCGGAGACTACACCATCACCGTTGCAAACGACGGTACCGGAAACAATACCATTCCGGCGCTTTTTCCCACTGCGGGGCAACCAACGCCTGTAGTCCTGACCCTGGCACCGATCACCTTTGACCACGTCGACCCCACAACGGGAGAGGCCTTTTATGAAGGCAACCCCGTTGGTGGATGTGTAGATGTCTCTATTGATCAGTCCTTTTCGGTCGCTTACCTTAATCCCGTTTCAGTGGTCAACCTCGGCGCCAGCGTAACGGAACCTTGTGAAGGCAGTTTTGACGTTCGGGGAGGTACACCTGAACTGTTGGGCGGAGCAGGTTATGACATAACGATTGAAAACGTAGTGACTGGCGCCAGAGCGGTGGTCACTACGCCTCAGGCAGACATTGTACATAATGCCATTGTCAACTATACGGTGCCCGAGCCGGGGCAGTATCGTATTACGATTCTGGACCAAAACAGTTGTCCGCTGGAGGAAACGCTAATTACGCACACCGCAGGCTGTGCGCTTCCGGTGGTTATTAATTTCCCCTTTGCTACCGGGTTGACGGGTACCAATGTTTGTGTTCCCGTGACAGTCGAAAATTTTGTTGACATCACTGCCTTTCAGTTTGAGATGACCTTCGACCCAACGGTATTGCAATTTACCAACCTGATCAATCCTAACGGTAGTCTAACGGGAGGGGTGCAGTTTAATGGCCCGCCAAGCAGTGGTGGCACGCGCCCTGATGGAAACATTCGTATTATCTACAGCGATAACTTTGGAGGGCCAACGACCCTCGCTGACGGCGACGTTGTCTTTGAGCTTTGTTTCAATGTGAATGGTGTTTTCGGGACGCAGAGCCCCTTCGAGTGTCTACCCGGAGGCGCCGGAGTCATCCCAACGCAATACACACGTGATGGTGGTGAATCCGGAGAACTGGCTTGTATTGAAGGCGCTTTGTCCGTTACTGATCAGGCCTTCTTGCTTGAGCTGACGGGCGCTGCCGAGACTTGTGAGAATTTTGAAAATGGGCGGATTGAAGCTACGGCTTCTGGTGCTCAGGATCCTTACGTTTTCTCTATTCGCCAGATTGCGCCTATTCCACAAGCAGTATTTGGCAACGACCAGACCCGCCTGGGAAACCCGGCAACGGCTGAGTTTAGCGGCTTGGCGCCCGGTACTTATGAGGTTCGTGCAGAGTCAGGTAACGGTGATGTTGTGATCAGTGACGTGGAGGTATTAGATGCTCCCGAGATTGGCGTTAACATCATGGTTGAAAGTACACCAAGCTGTAACGGCTTTGACGATGGTGTATTGGTAGCAGTCGTCTTTAGCAATGGTGTTGCCGTAGCAGACCCGGTGTCGCAGGGATATACTTTTACCTGGGAGGGATTTGCGGAAACTTCAGATACCCTCCGCGGCCTCGCTGCGGGTAACTACGAAGTTACCGTACGTTCTCCCGATGGCTGTGTCGCTACGGATCCGGGGGGCACCCTGGTACAGCCTTCGGCGGTGAACATCAACACCATCGGGGTGGTCGACGCGAGCTGTAATGGTGCGGAGGACGGATCCATCTCCGTCAATGCTACCGGAGGATCGGGCCCTTATGACTTTGACTGGCGTGATGCAACGCTTGGCGTTGACAACGGAGTTACCTCTTCGGCGAGAACCATGCTGGGTGCCGGATCATATGAGTTGATCGCTACCGACACGCGTGGCTGTGCGGATACGCTGCAGTTTTCTGTAGATACCGTTAAGGTACTCGGTATTAATAGCTTCGTGGATAGTGTAAGCTGTTTCGGCGCGGCCGATGGCCGCATCTCCGTCAACGGTACTTCGCGGGGCGCCTTCCCCACCGGAAACTACTTTGTGCGCTTGCTGAACCTGACGACCGGTACGGTCGGTCCGGAATTCGAAATTGTTGACAACAGTATTCCTTTCCCCTTCGACGGGTTAGATGTTGGTCAGTACGTAATTGTACTGCGCGACGAAGACCCCGTCGGCTGTGAAGTTACCGACACCTTCAACGTGTTCCAGCCAGCCATGCTGGAAATTGGCACGCTCGACATTCGTAACGAAACTTGTGTAGTAGGTATGGATGGTACCGTAACGGTACCAGTAACTGGAGGTACAATGCCTTACACCTACCAGGTCCTGAACGATAGCCTGGACACGCCGCTCGATACGACACTCCTTGCCGGAAACATGCTCGGAGGCCTGTCTGCGGATACTAACTATGTCGTCGTTGTAACGGATGCTAATCTGTGTACTGATACGCTCAACTTCCGTATCAATGCACCTGCGGGCGCCGCCCTTATGACCATTGATACCAGCTTTATTTCCTGCCCGGGAGACGCTGACGGCCAACTTACCGTGGTGGCTACGCCACCCCAGGGAGAAACGATTACAAACATCGTCTGGAACCGGCTTAACCCCGATGGAACCCTCGGAGCAACGGTCGCCAACACGGCAACCACCCTGAACAACCTTCCCGTTGGAGCCTACGTAGTGACGGTAACAACCTCTAATTCCTGTACTGCTCAGGCCATTGGTATCGTTAATAGCCCCGGTGAAGTCTTCCTGGAGAGTTTTGTGGTCAACGACCCGCAGTGCCCGGATGATTCCAACGGCTCGATCTTTATTAACCCGGGCGGTGGTACACCCAATGCGGATGGTACTTACAATTACGTCCTGTCTACTCCTGACAACCCGTTCGGAGACCCCCCAACAACTAACCCGGCATTTACCAACCTGCCAGCAGGTTCTTACACGATTACGGTGCTTGATGGTAATGGCTGTCTGCCTCCCTTTGACACCACTTTTGTGCTGACTGACCCGCCAGCAATTACGGGAATCTTTAACCTGACGCCGGTAAGCTGTCCGGATGATATGACCAACGACGGGGAAGCCACCTTTACCGCTGAATACAGTGATGGTTCCGTTGGTTCCTATGACTTTCTGTGGACCTCCGGTACGGCAGACTTCTCTACGACCACGAGTACGGAGAGCGGACTGACCCGCGGTCCCGTCACGGTACGTGTGACCGACGGCGTGTGTACCGAATCCTTTACGGATACCATCCGTAGCCCCGAAGAGTTTATGGTCGACCTCGTAACCTCGGATGTAAGCTGTAATGGTCTGGCGGACGGTGTGGCTACGGTAACGGTCACCGGTGGAACGGCTAACTACGACTACGTTTGGTCTGCCGCTCCCGATAACGACAATATGATTGACGGCCTTTCGGCAGGCACGATGTACACCCTCGATGTGACGGACGCAAACGGCTGTTCTCCCGATCAGGTAACCTTCACTATCCGGGAACCAGACCCGCTTACGCTGTCCATTGACCCAGTGGCTACTACGGAAACGGTCCGCTGTGCTGGCGATGCTAACGGTCGCATCAGCGTTTTCATCAGCAGTGTGAATAATAATGATCTGGCTGCAGCGCCTTACTCCTGGTCGGGCAATGTTGCCGGCCCTAACGATACGAACGCCAGCGACCTGTCTCCGGGCACCTATGGGGTGACCGTCACGGACGTAGAAGGCTGTCAGGATAGTTTGACCTATACGATTGGGGAGCCGGAGGCGATCACCTTTAGTGTTTTACCGATCGAGGAACCTGCTTGTTTTGGAGAGACTACTCCCGTACTGATTGATACTGCTTTCGGCGGCACCTCTTCAGACATTGACGATTTCACGTTCAGCGTGAACAACGATGGTTTCCGAATTCCGGTAGGACAAACCGGTAGCGCGTTTGCCGGTGACGTACTGGTAACGGTGTTTGACAGCGTAGGCTGTTCTGCCAGCCAGACGTTCAATATCAACCAGCCACCTCCGATCATCATTGATTTGCCGGACGAGATTATTGTAGAACTGGGAGATAGCCTCACCCAGCTAAACCCCTTGATCAGCCCTGCTGGAGATATCTACCAGTACCAATGGTCGCCCAACGAGTTTTTGCGCAGCCCTGATACTGTCCGGAACCCCTTCATCTTCCCGTTTGAAGACATTGAATACGATCTGGTGGTTACCAATGCAAATGGCTGTCAGGCCTTCGCCGATATCTTCGTGGAAGTAGATGCTAATCGTAACGTCTACATCCCGAATGTCTTCAGCCCTAACCGCGATGGTCGTAATGAGGACTTCCGGATCTTTGCTTGTCAGGGTGTCTCCAGAGTGATTGACGTAAAGGTCTTTAACCGTTGGGGCGGCCTCGTTTTCGGCGCCAATGACCTGGCTCCGAATTGTCTTGACGGTATTCAACTCTGGGATGGAACGACTCAGGATGGAAAACGGGTTAACCCGGGAGTGTTTGTCTACATCATTGAGGTTGCCTTCCTGGATGGCGTTACCCTCCTTTATCGGGGGGATGTCACGGTGCTACGATAGATAGTACTACTTCTCCCTTAAAACGTGGACTACGCTCAGGTGTAGTCCACGTTTTTTTTGTGCGCGGACGCTGGTGCCAGGTTGTGTTACAAAAAGCATCGTACCGGTATATCGCCGGGGCGCTCAGGTTGAGGTAAATGTCCAGAACCCGGCGTTACCTGATAATTCTAACGTCAGGTCTGGACGAGGCAATAATGCAAGTTGCTGACTATCGTGCGCTAATCTCCCGTGATTATCAAGTCTGTTAGTCTGTTAGTCTGTCAGTCTTTTAGCCTGTTAGGCAGTCATGACCGTCTAACAGGCTAAAAGACTAAAAACCAACATAGTACTTGCTCCATTTCAACAAGAGGAAACCAAGCGTTTTTGCCAAACCTCACGTTAATTTTAGTTGTCGTCAACTATTTATGGCTCCATGAAGGGCGCAGGAAGACGGTACATGCTGCTGCATACCGGAGGAGATTACTTTTAAAACAAAAACAATAATCGTATTAGTTATAAATGACCACTTGTATGCATAAAGTGAAAATAATTTGCGCTTTTTAGCAAATTATTGTTGTAGTTTATTGTTTAAGTGTTTATATTTGTGTCATCGCAAAACAAAAGCAGGATTTTAATAACAGCAACAATGGCAGATTCAAACAAAGAC
>CAZTTF010000042.1:0-36044 GCA_964616365.1 uncultured Lewinella sp.
AGAGGGTATAGATATGAGGATTGTTAAGTTTATTTCAGCGTACTCAAGTTATTGCTTTGGGGTTTCGCAGTGCTGGCTAACTTGGGCTTCTGGGGTGTATAGGCTGAACTTTGGGTTCTGTCCTTTATGTAATTCGGATGCCCCAGAGACATATGATTGCCCTATGTGCGACGGAAGGCATCCGGCCAGAGGGGATAGTTTTCCCATAGAGAGGCATGTAAAGGCGGCATGGAGGCGAGAATGGTCTTTGGTTCGATCTTGCAGAATTAACATCAAGAAGCACGTTCTTCGCTGTCGATTAGAGGGGGTATAACAATGGCTGACCAACACAGAGAAACAGGCTACTACGACCGCCCACCATCGAAACGAGAGCGAGAGAAAGCCAAGGCAGAGACAGAGATAAATAAAATCTTGGATATGCTTGACGATACCCCAGAAAAGGGTATTATTGAGGCCAATTCAAGCGGAGTTAAAGAAAGTGAGGATAAACGATGACGAACAACGAGTTGCAGCTAATGTCGGAGACGGACCATGGCTCTCAGCCTACAGAGTTCAACATAATCTTGCGGGGTGGCGATATTTATACCGTGCCTCCATCAGACATAGAGTTCCTGCAAGCGTGCTATCCGGCGGTGGACGTCAGGGACCAGCTTTTGAGGATGGTAGGTTGGTCTTGGGGAGCGACAGAAAAGAAGAGATGGACAAAGAGGGGGGTGAAAAGAGGTATAAATGGCTGGCTAAATCGAACTGTGGCAAATACACATACGCCCAAGTTCCAGAGGGCCAGGATTGACACACAAAGCACGCGAGAAACAACAATTGAAAACGATCTGACAGATAGGAGTTGGGCATTATGAAAAATTCAGATATGCCAGCAATGCCATGCCAAGAAATGGGAACACAGGTTGCGCAGGGCGAACTTAAAAGCGGCCTAACCAAGCGCGAACAATTTGCAGCAATGGCAATGCAAGGGATGGTGTCAACCGTGTTTGACGGCCACGTAGCCTATGATATTTTGGCTTCCGACGCTGTAGAAATGGCGAACGCACTATTAAAACAACTGGAGAACAATGATGAGCGGAGTTAATAAAGTAATTTTAGTGGGGCGCTTGGGTAAAGACCCAGAAGTTAAGTTCCTTCCTAGCGGCGGAGCTGTTGCAAATGTCAGCATAGCCACAAGCGAGAAGTGGAATGACAAGAACACTGGTCAGCCTGTCGAAAAGACTGAGTGGCACCGCGTTGTTATATTTGGAAAACTCGCGGAAGTGGTGCGGCAGTATGTCTTTAAGGGGTCTCAGATTTATGTAGAGGGGAAGCTGGAGACTCGGAAATGGCAGGATCAATCTGGGCAGGATCGCTACACTACCGAAATTAAAGCCCACTCCATGCAGATGCTTGATTCTAAGCAGGGAGGCTCAGATCAACGCGGGCAATCGGCGCAATCGCCACAGCAACCACAGCAGGCTCCGAATGTTTACCAGCAACAGCCTCAGCAAGCTCCACAGCAGCAACAGGGCTTTGCTAGTGATACCGCTCCAGACGACGATATACCTTTTAATTAAGTGCCATTCTGAGTAGAATATCTCCGGGCACAGTAAATATTCGGAGGGCTTATGAAAACTTGTTTTAAGTGCGGGGCTGAAAAGCCCCTTGTGGAATTTTACAAGCACAAGAAGATGGCTGACGGTTATTTGGGTAAGTGCAAGGCTTGCACTAAATCAGATGTTAAAAAGCACAGAGCTGAAAATATAGAAAAAATTAGAGCCTATGACAGGCTCAGGGGGAGTAGGCAGGATGCGGGTTATGCCAAGAGGTATAGGGATAGATTTCCAAAGAAATACAAAGCCAAGACCATGGTTAATAATGCAATAAGGGACGGAAGGATGAAAAAAGAAGATCGATGCTCTAATTGCAATGCGGAAAATCCGGTTGGCCATCACGACGACTATGATTATCCGCTTACGGTCAGATGGCTTTGCCAAGCGTGCCATAAGCAGTGGCATGCGGAAAATGGCCCTGGTGCCAATGGGGTTTAATGATATAAGGATCTAACAATGGCTAAATGTCCAGAGGTAATAAAGCGCCATCGAGAGGCTGAGGAAGCTAGGCACCTTCATGGCTAGAAACGCTTGGGTAAAAGGCTTGGACTTTGAGGGGGCTATATGGCTGAAGGTGAATATAAATAATGGACGGTAAAAACTGCAACTTGTGCGGGGAGTGGCGACCCCTCAGCGAGTATCACAGACATATAAGAGGTTCTAGCGGTCGATCTGCGAGGTGCAGAGATTGTGCAAACAAAATAAGGCGAAAGCTAAGGGCCGATCAGGTTCCCGCCATAGCTGAATATCCAATCATCGACCGCATTAGATACGCGGCTTGGGTTTGACTCGTTAGCGGATATAATGTACTTTTAAATTCACGGCGTAGAACCCGTTAAAACCCAAGTTCTTAAAATGCTCGCATTCGGTGGCCCCTTGGTGCCAGTTCTACCCGATATAAGTCGAGCGCCTTAAGGTAAAAAAATGATTCTCATCTCTAAAAATCAGCCCCTTTCAATGTCCAGTCGTGAGATAGCGATTTTGGTTAACTCCAGGCATGACAAGGTAAAGCAATCAATTGAGCGCCTTGCGTTAAGAGGTGTAATTGGACTTCCCCCAATGGGGGATGTTAAAAACCAATCAGGTCAGACGGTTTCTGTTTACTTTCTTGAGAAGCGCGATAGCTATGTTGTTGTCGCTCAGTTGTCGCCAGAGTTCACGGCCGATCTTGTTGACCGGTGGCAAGAGCTTGAAGAGGCTCAGAAGCCGCAAATTCCACAAACCTATGGCCAAGCCTTGCAGCTCGCAGCGGATCAGGCAAAGCAGCTTGAGGAACAAGCGCCAAAGGTTGCTGTATATGAGCAGTTGGCGGATAGGCGTGGCGATGTGTCTACCACATTGCTATCAAAGCAGCTTGATGGTTGCCGGTCAGCGATTCAGCTTAATAAATGGCTCAGAGAGCATGGAATTAAGATGCTGGCTATGGATGCGCCAAAGGCCGGTTATGGCGATTGGTTTAACGTGGTCAGCGATGTGAAGAATGGCCACGAGTTCACCCAATGCCTGATTACGCCAGAAGGGCAGATTGAAATAGCTAAATTATGGGCAGATAAATAGGAGTATCGGTTATGAGAGAGATAAAGTTTAGGGCTTGGGACGGTTGCGAATTTTATTTTATGGACTATTCAAAAGTTGATATTCATAGATGTGGTTCATTTAAAGATGTGCAGCAATACACCGGCCTCAAGGACAAGAACGGCGTAGAGATTTATGAAGGCGATATTATCAAGGTTACCCGTCGGAAGTTTTGGTGGATTTACACCATCGAGGCTTTAGATAGGTGTCCTGATGGTCCACTATATGCGGTTGAGTGTCTACATAACGTTACGGTTGATGAAGAGTTAGATATTTACACCTACCAAGTCAGTGATAGTAGGAAAGGGTACAGGAATGAAATCCCATTTATGATGGGTTGCGAAGTAATTGGTAACATATACGAACACCCCCATCTATTAGAGGGCAAAGGCAATGAGTGAATGGATAAGCGTAAAGGATAGATTGCCGCTTCCAGAGCAAGAAGTTTTGTCCGTTGATCGTAATGGGAGAATATACAGATCAACATTTTACAATGGCAGGGGGTTTAAGCTTATGTTTCACCGTGATTGCCATAAGCCTGTAACACACTGGATGCCGCTACCAGAGCCGCCAAATGCCAAAGCGTAAATGTAAATACTGCAAAGAATACGTTAGGGAATTTATCAAGGTTCCTGCTGGCGTATTTTGCAACATGGAGTGCGCGATTATGTATGTAAACTCGCTGGCTATGAAGAAGAAAAAGAAAGCCAGAATTGAAGAAGAAAAAAAACAGAAAAAGAAGCGCGCGGAAGACAAAAAAAGCCTAAAGAAAAGAACCGGATCAAATGGCTACTATGCAAATTTGAGAACTCAGCTACACGGCTATGTAAAGCACGTCCTAAGAAAAGGTGAGCCATGCTATACATGCGGAAAGCCGCAAAGTCATGGCGACTCCGGGCAAGCTTTTCACGTTGGGCATTTTATACCTGCGGGCAGCACCGATCCAAGGAGATTTATGTTAGAAAATCTAAGGATGCAGTGCTACTCGTGCAATTCGCACCACTCAGGCATGAGGATGGAGTACAGAAGGCACATGATAAGAGAGATGGGGATAGATCATGTCCAGTGGCTGGAGTGTGACGACAACCACCAAAGGCTCAAGGACGCATATCCGGACATTGAGGATATTAGGGCAGAGACTGCTAGGTATCGCAAGCTTTGGGTTAATGGGGTTGAGCAATGAGCGGACAAAGCTGGACCACCAACAGCGAAGCAACCTTAACAAATTTCATTGCTAACGCTCGCAAGCTCTACGACGAGCATAAATATCTTACGTGGCCGATGCCCAGGATAGGGCCGGATAGAAGCCTGGATCAGAACGCACTATTCCACGTCTGGCTAACAGAATATGCCGCCCATCTTTCCCGTATAGACAAGCGCGATGTTTGCAAGGGATTGTTGGCTGGTATGAAAAGGGCCACCAAGGGCCGCTATTACGCGCACACTGGCGAATCGTTCATGGTCCACACAATCACTGACCCGCTAACAGGACGCACAAGGAAGGACTACACAAGCTCTAAAGACTGGAAGCGTGGCGAGATGTTTGCGGTATTGACTTGGCTGCAAATGGAAGCGGCTAACGATGGGCTTGTTCTTGAGTCAAAAGGCGAATTTAACAAGCTTCAAAAAGAACAAGAAAGTACTTGATGACACCCAAGAAAGGGTATAATATTAATGCAAATCAACCGAGGGAAGAAAAATGGAACAATGCAGAAATTCAATTGAAGAGCTTAACCACGACCATGGCGGTAAAGAATTGACGCTTGGCGAGATAGCCGACCGCGTTGATGAGATATTGGGCGACTGCTCAAATCCTGAGTCTGGTTATTATGGCGTTATTGAAGAGGCTATACACGAAGACGCGGCAATTATTGATCAAGTGATGAAGATGGCTTGGTACTTCAAGCCCTTCAAAGATGTTGGGAAGACAAGTTATAACGATGTGCGCAACATGGCCGAGCAGGTTCAGTTTATTGTTAATCGCATCAATAGAATTGCGGAGAAGTACGCAATTGAGGAGTTGTCAGCATGAGCGATAAAAACATATATCAAAGAATCAATGCCGTAATGAGTGAATGTGATTATTTGCAAAAAAAGCAAGCGCAGCAAGGTAAGGGCGTTCAGTACGATGAAGTTATGGCGATGATTCGAGAGCTTTTAATTAAGTATGGCGTCGTCATGGTTGTTCGGCAGATGGAAATGGAGCTTTGTGGCGGCTTGGATGGCAAGAATCAAAAGATATACCAAGGTCGCTATGAGATGGATCTTGTTAACATCGACAATCCTTCTGAGATTGTAACTCATACCGCATATGCTCACGGCATGGATGGGGGCGACAAGGCTCCAGGCAAGGCGCATACCTACGCTGTTAAGATTATGCTGGTTAAGGGTTTCGGAATTGAAACCGGTATTGATGAGGAAAGTAGAGCCGAGAAGCTTGATAAGAAAAACACCATTGATCAAGAGCAGTACATGAAGCTTGCAAAGTATTGTTTAACAGATGACCTGTCTCAGTGGTCGGCTATTGGCGTTAAAATGGCTGGGGCTTATGGCATTCAGACGCTTGACCAGCTCCCTTCCAGCAAATTTGATTCCGCAATGGCGAGATGCGAAAAGGCGGCTAAATAATGGAAATTATAACTGGAGTTGAGCAGGGTAGTGATGAGTGGCTTGAGATGCGCCTTGGCTGGATCACTGCGAGCAAGTTTAAAGATGTTATTGCCGGTGGCGCGGGTAAGACTCGCAAGGCTTATATGTACCAGCTTGCAGCGGAGGCAATTACAGATGAGCGGGTCGATTCATACAGCAATGAATATATGGAGTGGGGGACAGCTACAGAGCCACAAGCAAGGGCTATGTATGAGTTCGACACTGGAAATTCAGTTGATGAGGTTAGCTTTGTTAAGTACAAGCATGAACACAAGATCGGCATATCGCCTGATGGGCTAATTGGCGACGATGGCGGAATTGAGATTAAGTGCCCAAAAACCACTACGCAGATCGAGACTTTCTTGTCTGGTAAAATGCCCTCAATTCACAGGGCGCAGGTTCAGGGCTCGCTATGGGTGACTGGTCGAAAGTGGTGGGACTTTGTTAGCTTTGACCCTCGCATTGATGGTGATGCAAGTTATTTCAGGGTCAGGATTGAGCGCGATGAAGACTACATTGCTGAGCTTGAAGAAAAATGTCTTAAGTTTGAATTAGAGCTTATTGCCATGATTGATAAGCTCAAGGGTTAAGCTCTGGCACATGGTACGGCTATCATGCAGGCGATGCCTTTCCCCCTTAACCTTCAGAGGGCGCAGATAGCTAAATGTGCAAGGCCAGGTTTGGTTGAGCCTGTATAGAGCTGGAGCCCCGCGCCAGTGGCCGAAATGCGGGTTTAATTCAATAATGCACAACTTAAGAATATCACGACGCCCCTTAAGTGGGGCTTTTGGGTGCAGGTAGTAGCCTGACTTGGCCTAACTCGATTGAGGACGGAACGATGACTACGCAGGGGTAACACCCCTAGAGCTAAAGCCAGCGAGCAATGAAAAGTACAAGCGACTTAGTAAAAGCGACCTAGTCCTAACTCCCGCAGCCCCGTTATGGGGCTTTGTCGGTAGAAGTCAATGCATCTTGGGAGTGAGATTCAATGCTGAAATGCTATGTTGGTGGGTCAAAGGACCCGTGGGAATACAGTCACGTTGACGCTTGTTTTGCAAATGATGCAAAGCAGGCCAAAAAACTAATGTGGAAGCGGGGTCGGCTTTCCGAAGAATGCGAAGGGGATTGGCTTGATGCAAGGGTCGTGCGAGCCCCGGAGCACGACAAACTTTTAGACCATGAAGCAGACATGCCGTATGTGGTTCGATCGCCAAATATTCTGCGAAATATGGGCTGGAAAATGGAGGATGAATACATTTGCGACTCTTGCGGCCTGGCACCTATGGGCATAGAGAAGTTTGAGGTCTGTAATGACTGCGGCATGTGCGCTGATTGCGCCGCTGATGACGATGAAAAGTGTGAATGTAAATCACAATAATGCACTAATTGAGACTAAACCCTGCTACTGATACAATTGCAAGACACAAACAGGAGCACAGAGTATGGGTAGTCCAAGCAAGCCGAAAAGACCGAAGCCAAAGCCAAAGCCTAAACCTCAGAAATGATAGACGTTTTTATAGTCGTTTCTGCCACCTTCCTGTTCTTGCTGGGTGATGGCAACGACTGGGAAAGGGGGCTTATAGCGCTGTACCTTTGGGGTTCGGCGTTTTTTGCATTGACAGCGATGGTGTTTAATTTGATGGGGTATCTTGACCCGTGGCTATTTTACGCCAACTTCATGCTGTCTATTCTTTGCGCCTATGTGATTTTATTCAGGGCTGGGCCTAATGCTAGGGCTCTTTCCGTCCCTCTTATAGCAACTTCCCTTCTGTGCTTTATCGTTTTTATAGAATATTATATTGATTCTGGTCATTTTTATGACATTTATTCTGAGGCCATGCTTTGCCTCACGGCTTGGCAGTTATGGCAGCTTATAAGGGTTGGCGATGTGGGTGGGAATCTCAAGCGGTGGGCCAGAGGTGATACTTTTAGCAGTGTTCGGGGTGATCGCGATAAGTCTAGCGGTGGCTATTTTGATCAATTTAACCGATCTGGAGAGGTCAGTAGATGACGACGACAGATAATGAGGCCATGCTGACGCATATCGTTGAGACTCAAGCCAGAATGGCTGACTCAATGGCTGAGATGAGTAAAACCATGTCCGAGATGCAGGTTAGTCATGCCCGCATGGATGAGCGCATGTTGACCCTGTTGGAGAATAACAAGGTTATTGACGCCACAATCTCAAACCATGGGGTAAGGATTGTCAGTCTTGAAAACCTCACCAGCGTTAACAAGTTTGCCCGCCAATTTGCTCCTAAAATGTTCTTTGCCTTGATTGCTGCGGCCGGTGTTGGCGCTTCTGCTGTATTTGCTGTGCTTGAAATAGCGGCGGGTCAATGATGTGGTACTTGAGCGCCAGCAGCATGGCTAACCGAGAGGGTATCCATCCAGACCTTATAGCGGTATGCGATAGAGCACTTGAGCTATCCCCTATTGATTTTGGCATACCAAAAGACGGCGGATTACGGACTGACAAAAGGCAGCGGGAGCTTTACCTGCTTGGAGCTTCAAAGCTGAGCGGATTTAATAAGCGCTCAAACCATCAAGACGGCAATGCCATAGACTTTTATGCGTTCGTCGATGGCGAAGCAAGCTGGGAAAGGGCACACTTAACCGCGGTGGCGGCGGCATTTCTTCAGGCTGCTTCTGAGTTGGGCGTGAGGGTTCAATGGGGTGGTCATTGGAAGTCATTCCTTGACATGCCGCACATAGAGAGGATTGCAGATTGAGTTTTGATCCTATTTCAGCAGCGTTTGATCTCGGCAAGGTTGCCATAGAGAAGATATGGCCAGACCCGACTAAACGAGCCGCAGAGCTTCGTCTATTGGAGGAATTGCGTCAAAAAGGCGACTTAGCGCAACTTAACGCGCATGTTCAGCTCATGCTCGGCCAGCTTGAGATAAACAAGACAGAGGCAGCGCATCCAAATATTTTTGTCAGTGGTTGGCGTCCTGGCGTCGGGTGGGTCTGCGTTTTTGCTCTGGCCTACACGTATATAGCTTATCCTTTCATGTTGTGGGGATGGGCTATTGCTGATAATGGCATTTCTCCACCGCCTCCCGTTGATGTGGCTGGTCTTTACCCGCTATTACTGGGTATGCTGGGCATAGGGGCTATGCGATCACACGACAAGCGCCAAGGCGTTGACACGAAGAGGCAAAAATAATGGCTAGCTTAAGTTTTAGCTGGAGGCATGACAACCCTGCCGGCTCCAAGATAACGTTCAATCTATATGAAAATGGAGAGCTTGCCGTTGACGGGATAGCTCAGCTTCAGTTCTCCCTCCTGATGGATGGGAAGCCTCACGGCGAATACAGCTACTACGTGACTGCGACCGACTCAAAGACCAAGTTAGAGTCTGATCCTTCTGAGTCTGTATCAATAAATTTTATGGTACCGGCCTCGCCGGATGGATTCACCGCTTCCTGGGCCGGTTAAAGAGATGGCTGGCGAGATGGTAGTTTGCTCCGGAGCGCCTAAAAGCGGAACTCATTTGCTGCTTAAGGCGGTTAGTTTGTTTGGCGGTCACATTAATCAGCCGGAGCACGCTCATGAGCCATACTGGCATAAAAACCCGCGAAAAAAGTACATAAACATTAAGCGTAATCCTCGAAATGTTTTGATGAGCTGGTTGAGATTCAATGTGATGCCGTTGAATGAAAAAACTTTTATCAAGGAGCTGCCTGCTGTAGTTGCAGAGGGCTTCACTTACGTGCCCTGGCTGGCAGACACTGACACGCTCACTGTGTCCTTCGAGTCGCTGGTTGCAGACCCTGCCGAGCTTGGGAAAATTTCTGAGTTTATCAGCAAGCCGTTAATCAGCGGTCATTTTGACAAGCTTTGGGGGCGCACAAAAACCTTCACTGGCCAATTGTCGGATTGGCGAGATCACTGGACTCCGGCAGTACAGGCCGAATGGGAAAGGTGTCGCGGGATAGAATTGGAGAAGGCCCTTGACTATAGAAATTAAAACAGAATGGCTTGTTAGGCGAGTTGATCGTGTTGGGGCAACTGAAGAGCAGGACGCACGAATGACAAAGCGCGGCGATGTTATCGTAGTTAAGAGATCCCCTGCCGTTTGGTCTCCAAACGAATACGCGAAAGAAGACTGGGTGCTGATTAAAACCGACATGGAGATGTCTGACGCTGAGCTTTATCTTGAACAAGAGCCGGGAGATCTGGAAGGCGTGCCATTGCTGAAGATAAGGAACAAGGGCTTGCTGCTAGATGAGGCAGTTGCTGAGATGGCGACCGTGGACCCTACTCAAATCCATAAAATACAGCCACCATTTAGTATTCCTTTCGAGTTCAGTAAAGAGCTTATTGCGGAGTACACATACATTAAGCCACCAGCCTCTAGGGTTTTCTGATGACGGTCTCATCAATTAGGACAGATGGTGGCGGGGATTATACAAGCATTCAGGCGTGGGAGGATGCTTGCCCCTCCGATATTACGGCCTCTGGCACCAACGAAGATTGGGTTGGTGAACTTGAGAATGAGGAGTTTCTAAACGGGGACGGCAGGTGTACTTTTGGCGGGATAGTGACTGACGCCACTCACCAGCTTATTTTACGGCCATCGACAGGTTCGGGCTTTGCTGAAAATTCTACACCGGGCACTACCCCACTAAGGTATAACGGCGCGTTGGGCGCGGCTATAAGAAACACAACAAACTATCAAAATGTGTTGAGCTTCGGCAATGGCTCTTCAGTTCGATGCCTACTCCAAGGGCTGATGGTTTATCAAGATGCGACCAGAGGGTCAACAGTTTACTCGAACACTCACACTCAGCCCGTAACAGTTGATGGATGTGTTATTCAGTCCAGAAGTAACAATGAGGAGCTTCTTAGGCTGTATAGGGATTCTGGCGACAGGTCGCGCGTCGAGAACTCAGCCTTTATATCTTCCGGTTCTGGGCTGACGTTCCGGGGCAGAAATTTTGATGTCTATTTTAGCACCGTATACAGGACATCCACAGGCGATGTCTGTAGAGGCGATTATGGCACTATAAATTTCGAGGATTGCTTGTATCTGGGTGCCGCCGGCTGGCAGACGACGACTCAAAATCATACCATACTTAATGGGGTTACTGACCTTTCAAGCTGGGAGTCTTCTACAGCTACAGACTCCGTACTTAATGCAGTAGGTTCAGATGAGATAGTCGCGGACACTGGTATAGCGTCAACCGTTGATCTTACGGCGAAGTCTGGTGGTTCAAGTGATGGCGGTGGCGTGCCGATTTCTGGTATAACTACCGACATATTTGGCCAAGCTCGTGATGCTAGCGCGCCAACTGTTGGGGCGTTTGAAATTAACCCTGTTGTCGCGGGGTTTAAGGCATACTGGGCTTTAGGCTCCAATCAACTTATACAGGCATCAATGCCATGAAAAAGAACGTTTCGAGTCAAACCATAGGCGTGCAGCTAATTAGCACGGCAGACGGTTCAAATTTTACAGGCTCTGCCACTGTTGCAATTACGATTGATGGCGGCACCCAAGCTGCGGGCGCGGGCGCCGGCCCAACGCATGAAGGCAATGGGTTTCACTCATATGTGCCCACTCAGGCAGAGACTAACGGCGACCATATAGCTTTCACGTTCAGCGGTACTGGGGCGATAAGCGCAACGGTCCAAGTGTATACTACTTTCCCGCAGTCTCAGGATCACACGACGCCCATCGACAACATCGACACGGTTGTGGATTTAATTAAGGTGGACACAACCGCCATTTTGATAGATACGGGCACGACAATCCCAAATCAGATTTCAGGGCTAAACGATATTTCAGCCACTGACATAGTGACCAATGGGGCTATAACGACCCTATCAGGCGCGGTGGTCAACGTTGACACTGTAGACGTAACAACAACAAACACGGATATGCGCGGAACGGACGGGGCGAACACGACTACACCTCCAACGGCTGCTCAAATTACGGACGCGGTATGGGATGAACCAACAAGCGGTCACACCACAGCGGGTACAACGGGCAAGGCCCTGATTGATGCGGGCAGCGCTGGCGATCCGTGGGGAACGGCAGTTCCTGGGGCATACGCGGTCGGCACGGCTGGTTACATTCTTGGTACTAACCTTGATACAACTGTAGGCTCAAGGCTGGCCACCTCTGGTTATACGGCCCCAGACAATGCGGGGATCGCTGCAAATGGGGTCTCGATCTCAAACCTGAATGACTTTAACCCTGTAACCGATACGGTTTCCAATGTGACCTTTGTTGGGACGGTAAATCAAAATCTGGATATGCGCGGTACTGATAACTCTTTGCTTGCAGCAAGTTACACAGCACCGGACAACGCAGGGATCACAGCGAACGGCAACGCTATCGCAGCTCTTAACGATTTGAGTGCTGCCCAGGTAAATGCTGAGATTGTGGATGTTATATTCACTGACTCAACAGTAGAGCCTACAAGCGTCCCTCTTGGCACAGCTTCGATAGGCGCAAAGATCAGCTATACCTATTCAATGGCCACTAACAAGCTGACCCAAACAAGCACTACGCAGACGATAAGAGATTCTGCCGATACTGTTGACATTGGCACTGCAACGGTCAGCGATGATGGCACCACGTTCACCAGAGGGAAAGTATCCTGATGGCAATAAACACGCCACAGCGCAGAGCCAGTGTACTTGGGGTAGCCATAGCTTCTACGTTACTGGTTGTCCCTAACGGTTCCGTATCGCAGCCAGACAGGCAGACAATTGGCCTAAGCTACAGTGGCATACAGGCTGACATACCAATCATCATTACGCCAGATTGCTATGTCCCTCTTGTTGGGTTAATTGGCAGTGTCGCAATAGGTGAAGTTGGTTTAATAAACGCCAGCGATACAGTCCTATCGGGTGAAATTAGTGAATATACGCCGCTACTAGGCGCAATTAATGGATCTGATACAATACTCACAAGTGCTATCGACCCAGAAGGTCTTTATTCTGAGGGTCAGATACAGGAATATTTAACCATTGACGCGCCTTTGTGCGACTGAGGAACCAATGAGCATTAAACAAGGCGAGATAGGAAAGATCATTAACATCAATGCTGCTTTTGATTTAACTGGCAACACTGACCTTCAATTGAGCTTTACCAAGCCAGACCTGTCTACTTTGCTTGTGGATAAGGCAGGCGGCGTATCAGCTCCAGCGGTGCCATTCACTGATCCTGATACTGGAGAGGTGTTTAACGCTGGGGAATATTGGTCATACGCCACAAAGAGCGGTGATATTGATCAAACCGGAGCATGGAAGGTCCACGGCAGATACATCGACGCCACACCAAAGGAGTTTTGCGGGGATACTGCAACCTTTACAGTTTTGCCTTGCTAATAGGCCGCACACCCTGGCGAACAGGGGTTTACTCGGGAGAGGTATATCTGATGGGTGATAAGCGATTTATCATCGAAGAGATTGATGGCGGCATTAAGCAGATCATTGACACTGAGGGGTCAGGGTCAGGTGATCCTTATGCAGAGCCAGCCTGCGCCCTATCGGCCAGTGACATCTTGAAACTTCTTAACGGACTTCATGAGTGGAATGAACACCACAAGAATAAGCTTAATGCTATCTGGGTCACAATTAAGTCTTCGGAGGGTGGGCATGGGTGATACAGCAAGGCTAAAAACTAGCCGAAAGTCTGGCAATGAGATAGTCATTGATTGCCTTGAAGAAGCCCTCAAGAGGGCGAAAGCGGGCGAGTTCGTATCTGTTTGCATAGCTGCTGAGAGTGTTGCTGGTGACTCACGTTGGATCAAGGGGGGGTTATACTCAACAGCGTCAATGGTTGGATTGCTGGAACTGGCAAAGCTTGATGTGATGGAGGGGGATTAGAGATGTCTATTTATATTCTGGCCGCTCTTATTCTTTTTGTATTTGCTGTGGCGGCGGCAATTCTGATTATTTTGGTGTGCGCACATTTTGATGGCAGCCTAGATTACAAAATAAGAAGGGGTAATATCGGATCAGGGGCGCATAAAGATGGGTGAAAGCGTAGCAACAAAGAACAAAAAGATCAGACAGCAGGCCCTAAGAGAGCAATTGTCTGCACAGGGTCATGTTCAGCATGTCATTGATCTGTCAAACAAATTGGCCTCAGAGTATGATCAACTGGAAAGTAGCCAAATAACAGCATTAAAGTCTGCTGCTGAGATAAAGCTCAGGCTAATCAATAAGTATTTACCTGATTTGAAGAGTGTTGAGCATTCAGGCGATCCAGACAGCCCAATAGAGCATAGGCACGCGCTCTTTGAATTTATCCCAGTGGGGTCTGATGACAGCCAGGATTAAGATAGAGTACGTCAAGAATCTCTATCCAGTCTTCACTAAGCCTAAGCGAATTAAGATTATCGTGGGTGGCAGGGGTTCAACCAAATCAACAGGGGTCGCTGATTATGTCGCGGCCCTTGTTAGTAATGGGCAGCTCTGGTGCTGTGCGCGAGAGAATCAAAACTCTATCGAAGAGTCGGTACATAGGACGATACTTGATGAAATCGACAGGCTTGGCATTGAAGGATTTGAAGATACTAAGACTTCGATCACCCATGTCCCCAGTGGAGGCCGGACATTCTACCGAGGGCTTGCCAGAAATATCACAAGCCTCAAGTCAACACTATCTGGTATTGATGGGCTCTGGATCGAAGAAGGCGAAGATATTAGCGCCAATACACTTCGAGTCCTTACTGCCTCAGTCCGACTTAACGCTAAAGACTCCCAGCGACTGATAGACGGTGAAGACGTCAAGATGCCTGAGATCATTATCACAATGAACCGAGGCGCAAGGACGGGGGCAGTAGCCCAAAAATGGCTGGAGCGTGCAGAACCAGAGCTAAGACGGTGCGGGTACTATGAAGATGACGCAATAATGGTTGTTCAGATGAATTATACCGACATGCCAAAAGAATGGTTTGAGGCTTCAGGGCTTGAGGAAGAAAGGCTGGATGATAAGGCTAGGCTATCTCAGGCGGCATATGACCATAAGTGGCACGGGGCCTACCTGGATGAGGTGGAGAACTCTATCATCAAGCCGGAATGGTTCGACGCTTGCCTTGATGCTCACAAGCTGGACCGGCTAAAAGAGGCGTTTAAGCCACATGGCGCGGTCATAGCTGCTCATGATCCCTTTGATGGCGGTGACGATGCTGGAGGCTTTGCGGCTCGGCATGGCAGTATCATTAAGCGTGTGGCAAGCAAGTCAGAGGGTGAGATAGACAAGGTCTGCGACTGGGCAACAGCTCAGGCTAAGGCGGCTGGTGCTGACTGGTTTGTATGGGATGGTGATGGCATGGGTGCGGGCCTTAAAAGGCAGGTGGCTCTGGCCTTTGATGGCACTAAAGCCGATTACTATATGTTCAAGGGTTCACTGTCTGGTAGCGGGCAGGATAACGCAGACAAGATATACCAGTCAGAATATGGCGACAGCGAGAGCAATCCCAAGAAGTATTCTGATGTATTCTTCAATAACCGCGCCCAGTATTACATTCTCTTGGCTGACCGGATGTACAACACCTATCGCTGTGTGGTTCAGGGTGAGTATGTGGCTCCAGAGGATATGATTAGCTTTGACTCTGATGGCGTTCAGGACGTAGATGGTCTGAGGTCAGAGCTATGCAGAATCCCCCGAGTTGATAACTCCAATGGCCTTGAACAGCTTATGAACAAAAAGCAGATGAAGTCCAATCAGATCAAATCGCCCAACATGGCCGACAGTGTTATGATGGCTATATTTACGCCACCGGCTAAAGTCGAGATTAAACCAATCAAATTCTCAGGATGGAACTAACCATGGACTTTGAAAACCATGATGACGTGCTAAAAGGCTTGGGCGAGGCTCAAGACGCTCAAGAAGATACACGCGAAGAGGTGCGAGAGCAAAAGCTCTTTGTGATGAAGCGAGACGGCCAGTGGGAGCCTGAGTGGTGGAACCAGTCAAGCGGAAAGCCTCGCTATACATTCGACATGACCTCCCCAGTTATTGACCAGATTGCCGGTGAGATGAGCAAAGCTGACTTCGATATTAGGGTCAGTCCTGCGGGTGGTGAGGCGTCCAAAGAGACAGCCAAGGTCATTGACGGGATGATTCGAAATATTGAGAACATCTCCAACGCTACGCACATATTCAACACGGCAGGGCGGAGCATGATTACTTCCGGTCTTGATGGCTGGCGGGTCAATACTCGGTATGTTGACGATAATTCGTTTGATCAAGATTTAGTTATTGAGACTATCCCAGACTTTGCGGATAGGGTATGGCTAGACCCAGGCGCTACGCTTCAGGATGGCTCAGACGCCATGTGGGGCGTTGTGATGACTGGCATCCTGAAGACAGAGTATGAGCGCAGATATCCTGATAAGACTCCCCAAAGCCTTCACGATGGCCGGCAGGATGAGGTTTACTACTACACGCCAGACATGACGCTGATCGGCGAGCTTCTGTATATCAAAGAGGTAGAGCGCGAATTAGTCCTGATGTCTAACGGGCAGGTCTTTGTTAAGGATGATGATTTCGCTCTGATTGAGGACGAGCTGGCAGCGGTTGGGGTAACGGTTGAGAAGACCCGTAAGCGCATGGACCGCATCTGCTACAGCAGAGACTTCGATAATGGCGGCTGGCTGAGTGAGGAGCGGGAGACTGTATTTAGCTGGGTTCCTCTAATCCCCACCTATGGCAACTTTGCCCACTATCAGAACAAGACGACCTATCACGGTGTTGTGCGACCGATGATGGACTATCAGATGGTTTATAACTACATTGAGTCTCGCCAGATTGAAGAGGGAGCGCTTTCGCCTCGGGCTAAGTACTGGATGACGCCAAAGCAGGCGGCTGGCCATGAGGATTCGCTGGCCACAATGAACACCAACTCCGATCCTGTTCAGTTTTACAACCATGACCCCGAAAACCCTGGCCCCCCTCAGCAGAATGGCGGCGCAGCGGTCAATCAAGGTCTGGCTGTCACCGCTCAGTCAATGGCTCAGGGCATGATGCGAGCGGCTGGCTTTGCTGCTCCTGATGCCATGTCGCAGGTTAGCTCTAATACGTCTGGAGTGGCTATTAAGGAGCTTCAGAACAAGGGCGATATTGGCACAATCAAGTTCTTCGAATCTCAAGAGATTGCTATCTGCCACACGGCTCGCATTCTGATCGACTCGCTGTCGAAGGTTTACGATGCAGAGCGACAAGTAAGGGTGCTGGGTGAAGATGGATCTACTTCGATGGCTATTATAAATCAGCAGGTTCAGGACCAGCAGACAGGCCAGATTGTTAAACTGAATGACCTCTCGATGGGCAAGTATGACGTTGTTTGCTCAAGTGGTCCGAGCTTCCAGAATCGCCAGCAAGAGACTGTGTCAGCGATGGTCGAGGCGGCTAGTGTATCGCCTGAGATCATGCAGATTGGTAACGATGTATTTGCCAGCAACGTAACAGCTCCAGGCTTCGACTTGGTTGCTGATCGTTTGCGCCGGATGAACTTCCAGCAAGGCATTATTCCCTTCGAACAGATGACCGACGAAGAGAAGCAAGAGTTCCAGCAAATGCAGCAACAGCAGGCAGAGCAGGGCCAGCAGCCAGACGCTATGATGGTAGCCGCACAGGCTGAAATGGCTAAGGCTGAAGCTGAGATGCAAAAGACGCAGATAGCATCCGAAAAGAACCAAATTGAGGGCATGAAAGCCCAGATTAAAGCCCAGTATGACAACCAGATGCTTCAGCTCCAGCTTCAGAAGCAAGAGATTGAGCTAGCCGAGAAGTCACAGAAGGCTAATCTGGAACAAGAGCAGTTCGACTTCAATTCATTCATGGCTATGCAACAGCAGCAAGCGGCGCAGCAGAAGCAACAGATGGACATGCTCACTCAGGTGGTGGATGACCGGAACACTATGGCCGACACGCTGAAGAAGCTCAGAGAGGCTATGGGAGTTGACGCGATGGTTGGACCCCAGATAGCTATGGCTGTAGAGGGTGAAGCCTCAGACTTATTGGATGCTCAGGAGTAAATAGCATGGGAGCAACAGGCAAGGCAATAAAAGCTCTTGGCACTAACATGCAGAGGGTTTTTAGGGGGTCCAGTGTTGATGAGTCAAGTTTGATTCCAAGCTTAGGGCATGAGCATTACGTTAGGGGAATATCTACAACTCCAGACAAGGGCTACGCAGCAACTCATGGCGATTATGTTAAAGAATATGAGATACCGGCCTCAGGCTATGTCGATTACTTTGATTTGGCTGATATGGCAGAGGCCAAATACGGCCCCGAGTGGACTGACGAGCAAGCATCCTTGCTGGCTGAGGAGTTGGGGTACATTGGCAGCATGCTTGATGATCCTATGGCTGGAATTGACTACAGGGTCTTTTCTCCAGAGTCAATCAAGGCGCTAGGTACTGGGCTGGATATGTCCCATGCAGCAAGGATGCAAAGGGCTGAGGATTTAGGGTTTGATACTTCGAAGGTTTATTATCATGGGACGCTGGATGACATAGCGGCCATTGATCCAAGTCGGGCGGGATCCAGGTGGGGCCATGATGAGGCTGGATTCTTTGCCACTACAGACCCAGAGTCTGCATCATGGTATGGATCGGATAAAGGCCGTGCGGCCCAAGGCGGCAATGTCTTGCCAGTAATGTCGAGCCATAAAAACCCCATGATAGTCGAGAGGGGAGGGGGCCATGGGGGTGTTTATATTCCGGAGACCGGAAGAGCCCTTCCTGAGGCGTGGGATGAAGAGGGAGAGTACCTTCTTGATAGAGCAAGAGCTGGGGGGCACGATGCAATCCTGTATAGAAATGACCCAGAGATCTTTGACCCAGAATACCACTCCGCAGAAGATATTAAGGACTTTGCTCGGCATGAGATGCTGGTTTCTCTTGACCCATCTCAAATCCGCTCAGTAAACGCAGCCTTCGACCCCGCCAAAAAATCCAGTGCTGACTTGATGGGAAGCGCGGATATTGGGTTGCTTGGCGGCATAGCGGCTGGGGGTGGCGCTGCTTTAGGTGCTGGGGCAATCGCTGGGAATCTCGGAAGCTCACTACTCCCACAAGACGCAGCAGCATACGAACGAATAGCCCAAAACCCATACAATCAGAGAATAGAAGCCACCAATGCTCGACCTGAGTTTGTCGAAGCGGCTAACTTCATTCGAGACTATACAGAAAGCCCTCTGGGTGGTTCTTGGTTTGATGGCGTGGCTGACCTTCTTGAAAAGGTTGGCCATGACGAGCGGCGTGAGGTTCTTGATTACATCATGGCTGGGATGGATATAGCCCCTTAAATGCCAATGTTTTGACAGTTCACTATTGAGTGATACAATTGCCAATATATTGACGGCACCGAGGCCGATTCCTCGGGTTTAACGCTAAAAGGCGGATTTATGACGGAAGAAGTTACTGTTTCTGAAGATGTTGTAGTTGAAGATGTAGCACCGGAAGAAACAACACCACCCATGAGCGGGGAAAGTCCAGAGGAATCTGGCGAAACTGGAGACAACCAGGAATCAAACGAAGAGAAAGCGCCATTATTTAGCGAAGAGGGCCAGAAGGTCTTTAACGCAAAGATGGCGGAGGCAAAGCGCCAACAGCGTGAGCTTGAAGCTGAGAAGCAGAAGTATGCTGACCAGCTCCAGCAAATGCAGGCGAAAATGCCACAGAATCAGGAGCCTCAAGTACCTGACATTCCTTCTGAATACGACTTCGACACAACGGAGCAGTATCAGCAGGCGGTCAAGGCTAGAGATTCCAAGATTCAAGAGCGAGCACAGTGGGACACTCAGCAGAGATTCCGCGAGATGCAAGCTCAGCAACAACAGCAGGCACAGCAGCAGGCAGAGCAAGAGAGAGTTGGCAAAGTCTTGACTGGTTTTCAGGATAGCGCCAAAAAGCTTGGAGTAGATGAGCAGGAGCTTAACCTAGCAATCCAGCAGGTCAACACATACGGCATTCAGCAAGATTTGGGAATGCACATTATGGAAAGACCGGACGGACCGTTAGTGGCTAAGTATCTGGCATCTAATCCACTTGAGCTGGATAACCTTAGCGGGATGAGTCCATATCAAGCGGCCATTTACGTCGAGTCTCAAATTGCACCTAAAGCCGCTGGCCTTAAAAAACGTACCACGTCAGCGCCAGACCCATTAACACCTCCACGCGGAGCGGGTCAACCTCCTAAAGAAAGGGGGCCAAAGGGCGCGACATTTGAATAGGAAAGTCGCTCATGGCTAACAATTTTGACAGTAACTTTACGCGCAAGCTCGCACGTGTCTTCTTAGAGAAGTTCGACAGCGAGCGTGTTCTTTCTAAAAACGTTAATACCCAGCTTTTGGCTGGCAAGTTCGACCCTTCCACTGGTGAGAACTATGACTTTAAACGTCCCACTGATTACGTGTCTGTTCGTACTCCGAAGGGTGATGTAACCGGCGAGACTGCCAGCGACATCATCACCGGTAAAGCAACCGGTACAGTTCAGGATTACTTCACCGCTTTTGTTGATTACGACGAAGCTGACGAAGCAATCAAGATGGACCAGCTTGACCAATTACTGAAGCCTCTGGCTACCCGTATCAAGACTGATATGGAGCTGGACTTTGCGGCCTTCATGATGAAGAACACCGCGGGTCGCACCGGTACTACTGGCACAGCGGTTACCACTTGGGACCATGTTGCGGAAGCTGGCTCACACCTTCAAGCTTTGGGTGTGCCAATGGATGAAACATGGTGTTACGCCGTAAACCCATTCACTCAGCGTAAACTGGCCTCTGACCAGCGTTCACTGGGTGGCGAGACTGGCGCAATGTCTGCTAACCAGCGTGCGGTTATCACTGAGAACTTTGCCGGTATGCGCGTAATGACCGCGACTACTCTGGCAAGTTACCGCACTGGCACTGGCGCTGATCGTGCTGGTACTGTTGTCGGCACTCCAGTGGCAACTTATGTTGCAGCTAAGGACACCATGACTCAGGTTGTGGGCGTGACTGGCTTCCAGGCTAACTTGGTGGTTAAAGCTGGTGAGACTGCCACAGTGGCCGGCGTCAACCGTCTAAACCTGTCTACTCGCCAGCCTATGCTGGATGAGAACGGCGCACCCGTAGTGTTTAGCGGCACGGTGACCGAAGACGTGACCCTTGACGGTTCGGGTGCGGGTAACTTGACCATCACTGGCCCTGCTATCTTCGAGGCGACAGGCGCCTACAACACTGTAGACGTAGGTATCGCGGCAAGTGATGTGATTACCCTGGGCGGCGCGGCTGACACTATCATTCAGCCTAACCTCGCATGGCACAAGCAAGCATTTGCTATCGGTTCCGTACCTCTGAAGAAGCTGTATGCTCAGGACACCGTTGCAACCACTGAAGACGGTTTGCAGTTCCGAGTATCTCGCGGTAGTGACTTCCTTGCTAACCAGCAGAAGGTTCGTTTCGACTTCCGCCCTGCTTACGGCGTGATGAACCCACACTTTGCGGTTCAGAGCTTCGGTTCCTAAACTCCCTCGACTTAGCCCCCTTCGGGGGGCCTTTTTTTAAGGTGACTTATGATTACTTGGACTCGTCCAACAGGCACCACCATTACCACCAACGATAGAAAAGAAACCATTGAGCACGCAGAGGCTCAGGGGTGGACGCGCGAAGTAGCTGAAAAGCCAAAGCGCAAGCGCCGGACTAAGGCGGAAATAGAGGCAGACAAACTAGCCGAGGGCTAACATGGCCACAGTTGCACAAGTTTTAAAGGCTTCGCTCCAGAGAATTCTGGTGCAGGCTTCAGAGGCCCCATTGGAGGCTTCTGAGTATCAAGACGCTATCTTTGCCCTCAATAACATGATGCTGGCCTATGACGCTGAAGGCATTAAGCTGGGATATACCGAGGTATCTACTTTAGGCGATCAGGTCACGGTTCCAGTGGGAGCTTTACGGGGCGTGATTGCTAACCTAGCGATTGAGGTGGCCCCAGACTATGACGGCGAAGTATCGCCAGCTCTCGCCTCTCAGGCTCAAGAGGGCTTGAAGGCCATGAGAATGCTGGGCGTTCGTATCGCCTCCACTGCTTACCCTTCCACATTACCTATCGGCTCTGGTAACGAGCATGACGGGTATAACACATACAAATACTATCCAGACCAGGAAGCGGCAATATTGGCCGAAACCACAGGCTATATTGGCCTTGAGTCTGGCACTGAGGATGCGATAGATGCCAGTTAGAGCGCAGGGTACAAGGAAAAGCAGCTTTCCAGTCAGCACGATTGTCGATAGCGGGGCATCGTTTGACTATTTCGCCAGCGGTGTTAATTATTCAATCACCTTCGATAACCTCAAAACAGCCTTTGGGGTGACTGGTACGCTTGCGGCTTCAGGTGATTTGCTGGCAACTCCGGTTTTAACCTCTGTCGGGTCTGACTATAAGATTCGCAGCCTTGAGAATGGTTCTGGTATTAAGGCTACTATCAGCCCTGAAGATGGGATAACCATTGCTCATAATTTCTCTAATGCTTCCGGCGCTGACATCCCGATGATAGGGAATATTTCTGCCTCTAGCCCAGTAATAAAGGGCTTGAGTGCGGGGCCCGGCATTTCTATTGGTGAGGAAGGCAATGTTGTAACAGTTACGGCAACTGGCGATCCAGTATCAACAAAAACGGTCATTGTCAGCCAGCTATCAGACTTGCCATCCCCTTCATCTGGCGTTATCACGCTTGCTGATAATACAGAATATTTGCAAGTCAATGATGTAAATATCGGCGCTAATCGCATTCTAATGGGCGATAATTCGGCCTACACATCCTCAAGCTCAGAGGTGATAAGCCTGATTTCAGAGTTGGGTGCTGGGTATTTGTTCACGGCTTCCAGTTCCACAGTTGCGATAACTAACATTCAGATTATTTGCCCTCTGATGGATTTCATTAGCTTTAGCTCAGTTAGTGGCACAGATACGCTCATTGTCGATCAGGTTACTTTGCTAGGCGCAAACTCTATTGGCCTTGTTAGCAATCCTTTCGCTATCCGGTGGGAGCGATTCTTTTGCGATCAAGTCTTTGAAGGGCTGACCTTTTCCGGGAATATTAGCGCGGTTTTGTTCAACGCATGGGTTATTAATTCAGTAGAGACTGGCCCTACGTTTGATTTCGGCTCTGCCACTTTCTCTGGCGGCACGATTCAGAACTGCTTTTTAGTCCACCAAGCATCCGCTTATTTTCTTAGCGGCCTTGTGGATAGCGGTAACGTCAATACCGGCGCTATTTTCACCATATTCAACAACCGAGTCATTGGCGGCTTGGGCCTTGAAAACATCGAAACTGATGATGCTCAGTATCAATTTGCTTTGAATGATACGCTGGCCGATACTCGGGCTGATGCGATGGTATCGCTTACTGGGAATGCCACGGAAACTGTCATTTCAAGTGTGGGTGTTCCGGCTCAGGCTGCCGGCACTTATGTTGTTGAGCGAGAGGGTCAGTTCACATGTTCGACTGGCGGCATTTGCACCTATGAAGGGGTTAAGCCCGCCGTTCTTCCTATTGATGCTTCATTCAGCCTTTTAGCGGCTTCTGGTGGTGACAAGCAAGCAACCGGATACCTTGCCATAAACGGTGTTGTGATTGCATCATCGTCCATTACGGTCACAATGAATAGTGCTAAAGCTGGGTCAGGGTCTTGCCATTGGCAAGTTCAGCTAAACCCAACTGATGATGTGAGCTTTTGGGTATCCAATGACAGTGATACGACAAACATTGTTGTTAGCCAATGCGTTCTGAGGGTTAATTAATGCCGAGGGCTACTCTGCCACACGCGAACGGCTTTTATATCAGCGATTCTCTGCCTGTTTCAGCGCAGGAATGCACTAACTGGTACGTCAGCATACCTCAAGCCCCAGCTTTGTCTGAGAAGATACTTCTGGGGACTCCTGGCTACCTTCAGATTGCCACTACTGGAGAGCTAAATCAGGTCAATCGCGGAGCGCATGTTAAATCCGGCATCCCTTACTTTGTAAATGGGGAGGCTCTTTATAGGCTTGACCGCGCGACTGATGAGGAGGGCATTGAGACCTTTTTTATGGTTATGCTCGGTGCTATCCCTGGCTCTGGCCGGGTGAGCATGGCGGACAACGGCACTCAGTTGATGGTTCTTGTTCCTGGTGGCAATGGGTACATTTACAACGAGGACGCTGGCACGCCGTTCCAAGAAATTACTGACGGAGATTTTAGAGCTAACGGCGACCCCCAATACACTGTCTTCCTTGATGGCTATTTCGTTATCACGACAAACTCGAAGAAGTTTATTATCTCAGCTATCAACGATGGCTTGAGCTATAACGCTTTAGACTTTGGCACTGCTGAAGCTGACCCTGATGATATTGTTGCGCCGGTTGTCCACAGGAATCAGTTGTTTATAACTGGCTCGCAGACAACAGAGGTCTTCCAGAATATCGGCGGTGCTGACTTCCCATTTCAGCGGGTTCAGGGGTTCGTGATAGACAAGGGGCTGTTTGCTCCTTTCTCAGCTATCAATGCCAACAAGACTTGGATGATGATCGGCGGCGGTGAGAATGAGTCCCCGGCGATATGGGCGTTTAACGGCTCAGACTTCGACAAGATTTCAACAAACGCTATTGATTCAATTCTACAGAGGTTTAGCCGTGAAGAGATTGAGGCATCGTTCAGCTATGCGTATGCGCAGAAGGGCGCTTATTTTGTCGCGTTTGCACTCCCAACGACCACGCTAGTCATTGATACAATTACGGGCGCATGGCATGAGAGGAAGTCACAGGTTGTCAATCTCAAAGGTGTTACGGAGACTTTACGGCAGCGGTCTAACTCTCTTGTTACGGCTTATAATCGGGTGCTTGTTGGCGACTCTGTTGATGGCCGCATTGGTCAAGTTGACCCTGATGTCTATACCGAGTACGGCAAGAACATTATTCGCACGGCGGTGACTCAGCCATTTGCTGACCAAGGCAATTCTGTAAACGTGCCAGAGCTGGAGCCTGTTTTCGAAGCTGGTGTAGGAAACTCTGAAGTTGCTGACCCTAAGATTCGGGTGTCATTCAGCAAGGACGGCAAAAGGTGGTCTGACGAAAGGTCCAAGCCTATAGGCAAGATTGGCGAGTATATGCGCCGGTCTATCTTCTATCGGCTTGGCCGGTTTCCTCGGTTTGCCTTGCTCAAGGTTGTTTTAAGTGACGCGGTCAAGCCGGTTTATATTAAGCTTGAGGCCAAAATTAAGATTGGGAGGCGATAGTGGATATTATTCCGCCCAACGCTCAGCAGCCTATCTCAAATACGGGTATTATGGAGCAGGTCTTCAGGACTTGGACTCAGTCTATAACAAGGCTGATTAATTCAATGCGGGAAGAGATAGACGGTGGCGGCGCTTGACCACGATTAAGCTAAGGCGTGACACGTCTGCAAACTGGGCGTCAGTTGACCCTGTTCTTGCTGAGGGCGAGCTGGGGTTAGACCTGTCTGTCATGCAGCTAAAGGTTGGCAACGGCTCGGATGCTTGGGGGGTATTGCCTTTCTATGGCGGAGGCGGTGGCGGCTCTACCTCATGGGGGTTGATTACCGGCACCCTATCGAACCAGGCTGACTTGCAAAATGCTTTAAACCTGAAGGCTGATAGCTCATCACTTGCGACAGTGGCCACTTCTGGCAGCTATTCAGACCTTAGTGGCGCTCCGGTGAATATAAGCGCATTCTCAAATGATGTGGGATACATCACCGGAATTTCGGGGTTTTCCACCACAGACTTGACAGAGGGAACAAACCTCTATTACACAGAGGCTAGGGTAAGCGCAAACGCCTCAGTAACTGCGAACACGGCCAAGCGATCCTACCCCTCTACCGACGAGACCAAGCTGGCGGGTATAGCGGCTGGCGCAGAGGTGAACACCATTGATTCAGGCGACAATGTTAGCCTTTTGACCAATGACGCAGGCTACACAACAAACACCGGAACGGTTGAGAGCGTAGTAGCGGGAACGAACGTTACTGTTGACAACACAGACCCAGCTAACCCTATTGTCAGCGCTTCAGGCGGTGGTGGTGGGGGTGTTTACAGCTTTAACAGGGTTATAGGTTCTGGGCTACAGGCGGTAAATAACACGCTGACAGCCGTGTCATGGAATAACTCAGAGCAGTCTTCTGGTACTGATGTGACATGGAGCGGGGCGAACCCTACTAGACTAACAGCCGTTACAACAGGGGTTTACAAAGCAACCGCAGTAATAACCATGGTATCAGCAGGACAGCGAGCGCAGGCAGTTGCTGAACTTATTATCAATGGAACTCCAACAGGCATACAGAGAGGCGGATCTTACATCAGGAACTCCGGAACAGCTTATGACTTTTGGGCCGTAGAGGTGGCTGGGACTCCTTTCAACTTAACAGCCGGCCAGTACGTTGAAATAGGAGTTGGCCAGGTGTCGGGCGGGTCCTATGGTTATGCAGGCTCACTGACTATAAACTGCAATAAAGGTATTTCGGAATTTTGGCTGGAGCGTGTGGCATGATCGCTGTTATAGATAGCGCTTTGAATGACTTTGATGGCCTTAGAGGTGCGTGCGATGACATTGATTATACTGGTGTTGTTAACCCTGCTGATGGTGTTCTTTATCCAGGAATAAGCGACGATGTGCCAAAATCCGTAGCCGGAGAGGTTTTATCTATTGCCGAAAAGGCTTCTGGCAGGAAGCTCAGCACTAAGACAATATTCTTCAGGCTGACAACTGAGGGGGAGGAAATACCCCATCAGGCGCACAACGACAGAGTTATGGGAGACTATGGCTTTATACTTTACATGAATAGAGCCGAAGACTGTGCCGGCGGAACTTCTTTTGTTTTTCATAAGGAGGAAGGCATGGCTTCAGGCCCTTCTTGTGAAAGGCAAGAGGCTGTGTGGCGGAGAGATGTCAACAGGTATGACGCTTGGAGAGTCTACAAGATGATTGATATGGAGCCCAACAGAGCATTCGTCTTTGATTCATTCCTTATGCATAGAGCAGAAATGCCAAACAACTTTGGCTCAGGCCCCAAGGATGGCCGGCTCACTTTAATAGCTTTTTTCGAGGCCGAGTAATGGTAAGAAGTGGCGAAGAAAAAGACATCCCAGCAATCGTGTCAATGGCGTCAAAATTCTGGCATCATACGATCTATGATGAGCCTATTTGCGGGGATAGCGTCAAAGGTATGGCGGAACTTTGTATTGAGCATGGCCTGATGTCAGTTCTTGAGGTCGGCGGCGAGGTTAAAGGCTTTGCGTGCGGAGTGAAGGGCGCGCTGCTGGGCAATAATGCAGTAGCAAGCGGGACAGAAATAGCTTGGTGGGTTGACGAAGATCAGCGCAAAGGGCGCAACGGCATCTCACTTTTAAAGCATATCGAAGGGCTGGCCAAAAAGGCCGGCATCAAGCATTGGAATATGGCCTATATGGAGTCCAGCATGCCGGAAACGGTTAAGCGGATTTATGAGGGTCTAGGCTACCGACAAACTGAAGTCATTTATTCAAAGGTTCTATAATGGCAGTTACAACAGCAGCGGTTATTGGTGCGGGCGCGGCGGTCAAGGGCGCTTACGACTCCAACAAAAACCAAAAGGCGGCAGTTAGTGCGCAAAAGGATCAACTGGCCTCTAATGAAGCGTTCATCAAAGAGCAGGCGGCAAAGGCTAGAGCTGACACGCTCCCCCTGTTTGATGCGGCTCAGCAGAATAGAATGCTTGGCGGTCAAGCTGCATTGGATATTTTTGGCGCGGCGGTTCCTCAGCAAGCAAGCTTGTTTCAGCAGGGTAATGTTGGCGCTCAGCAAATGCTCGGGCAGGGCGCTCAGCAGTTCCAAAATGCCATCCTTGGAATGCCGGTAGATTACTCATACATGCAGCCACAGCAATTCGAGACAGATTTTAGCTTTATGCCAACAGAGTTGCCAAACTTTACGACATCTCAGCAGGCATTAAATCCTGCTCAGCCTCAAAACCCTCAACCAAATGTGGGCATAGGCAATATGCCAATTCTCGGGGGTGGCGGTTTTGGGCCTACTGGTCCATGGGGTGGCCATTCAAGATTATTTAACAGGGGTGACAGATAATGCCGACAGTTCAAGGCTACAAACCCATGCTTGGCCAGCAGACAATGATGCCCACAGGAACTCCCGAGCCAATATATCAAACAATGGGGCCAAACCCTTCTGGCTATAACCTCCCAGCAGGCGCTCAGATTCAGCCTAATCAGGCGGGTATGCCAATGCCTCAGACTGGCCTCATGGGTTCGGAGGCAGCGCTACAGCAGGGTCTGGGCGGCTCAATTGATGCTTTGATGGCTGGAGCTATGCAGGGTCGTCAAGACTTGCAAGGCGGTACTGCTCAGGGCTTAGGGCAGCTTAATCAGGCAGGCCAGCGTGTCGCGAATCAGATTGCTCAAGGCAAGATGGATTTGGCTCAGGCTCGGCAGGGCATTGGCCGACAGATAGGCAAGGGCGTGTCTGCTTTGGACCCCTACAATCAGTCGGGTCAGGAGGCATTAGGGCAGCAATCAGCTTTGGCGGGCTTGCAAGGGCAAGCGGCTTTTGATGCGGCATTGATGGATAGTCCAGCCACTCGGTTCCTTCAGGAGCAAGGCGAACAGGCAGCGCTTAGAACGGCAGCAGCTCGCGGTGGTTTGGGTGGCGGCAATGTAATGAAGGAGCTTAGCCGGTTTAATACTGGTTTGGCGGCTCAGGACTTGCAAAGCCAATTCAACCGAGTAAATGCAATTACAGGTCAGGGCTTACAGGCTGGCGGTCAGATTGGTCAGCTTAGAGGTCAGCAGGCAGGCTTAACTGGAGCATTGGGTCAGGCCGGTGCTCAATTGTCTGGGCAACAGGCTGGACTTAGTGCCGGCTTGGGTCAGGCTGGTGCTGGGCTTTATCAGAATATGGGCCAAGGCATGGCAAATATTGCTCAGTCTACGGGCCAAAATATCGGCCAAGCCATTTTGGGCACTGGTCAGAATTTGGCTTCAGGTCGCACAGTGGCAGGGCAGCAAATAGCCGGCAATGTGCAAGGTACGACATCATCGCTTGCTAATTTGATTAATCAGCAGGGTTCGGGCTTGTCTGACATTGTTGGAGGTGGCGCATCAACAGCAGCCAATACTATCAGCAGCCTTGCTAACCAGCTCGGCATGAGCAGCGAACAGCTAGCTGCATTGCTGAGCAATCAGCAGATGGGGCAGGCATCTCAAGTTGCCGGTCTGCCGGGGGTGCAGTATGGCTCGCCTAACACGATGGGACAGGTTGGTCAGCTTGCAGGCGGAATTGGCACGATGTTAGGGGCGCTAAATAATCCAAGCACTTCAACCGCCCCAGCAGGAGGTTCTGGCGCTTATACATGGGATAATGGCATGGTCGGAGATTGGAGTTACTAATGGTAGATTTCGCACAGGCTGGGCAAGCTCTTTTGGGACTTTCAGCGGGGCTTCAGGGTCAAGGGCAGCAATTCCTTGAGAACAAACGCAAGGCTGATATTGAGCGCCAAAAGACTGTGTTTACTGACAGTCTTTCAGCATTAAACCTAGCCAAACAAGGTCGGTTTGATCTTGTCGCGCAGTTAGGCCAAAACCGGCTGGCGATGGCCGGCAATTTTCCAGGTGCTGATTTCTCCGATACGGAGAACCTAACGCAAATGGCTGGCCTTGCTGCTCAGGGTGACCCAGATGCCGCTCAGCGATTGCGTGAAACGCTTCAGAATAATGTTGATATAGGCTATAGCATTGGGGTATTGCAGCGCCCAGATCCTATGGCACAGGCTAAACTTGAGGGCCAGCAACTAAGCAACGAGGAGGCGCGGCGAAAGCTGGCAGGCGAGCAAGTTGAGTCCTCCCCAATGGTTCAAAGTGCCGAAATATTGCCAGATGGAACGACCATCCAGATTATGAAGAATGGGACCACGGTAGTTACAGACCCCGAAGGAATGCCTCTTGATGGGGCGGCGCGACGGGAGGCAATAACCGCCTCAAGAGAGTTTGGTGCGGATATTCAGGGTCGTAGGTCGAGAGAGCGGGCGCTAGGAACTGATATAGCAAAAACATCTGTTCAGCTTGGAGCTGAGACATTTAGAAAGATTGCTCCGATCCAAAAGAACATAAGTAACCTAGACCGCGTAATATCGGCTATAGACAAAGGCGCTGGGACTGGTGCTGTTGAGAGGTTTTTGCCCAGCATTAAATCCGCATCAATCGAGCTTGACAACCTGAGAAACAGCTTAGGTCTTGACATTATAGGTGATGTGACTTTTGGTGCTCTGTCTGAGGGCGAGCTTAATCTTGCCTTGGATACCGCCCTTCCAACTGGGTTAGACGGGCCGGAGTTAAAGCAGTGGGCAATTGAAAAGCGAAATGCCCAGCAAAAAATGTCGGCAGAACTTAAGAAGGCTGCTAAGTTTTTTAGCATGGGCGGCACAATAACTGATTTTTTAAATATGCAGACAGGGGAGCCTAAATCGAATCCTGCTGCCGGTAGAAATATTCAGGTAGACTTTTAATGCCGTACTCAATTACGACAAAAGATGGAATCACTATCAATAACATTCCTGATGATATTGATCCAAATTCTGATGTTTTGCGGCAAAAAGTTGCAGAGATAAGGGGTGGTCAAGATGATGTGGCTAATACTGGGGGTGCAGCTAGTAATGGACCTGATCGGGTTGGCGGCATAGAGCAGTTCGGCCGAAGCGTTGCCGAAAATGTTGCCGAGCCTATTGCTAGTGTAGCGCTTGAGGCGATGGCTGCAATAAACAAAGGCGTCGCAACATTGGCGGACTATCCTTCAGAAGTCGCCAATGCGGTTTTGCAGCTATCTGGATCAGGGTCTAGACTCCCTAAGTTCTCCGATATTCCTGGAATTTCTCAGGCTACGTCGGGCGGTTTTATGGGCGAGGGACTTGCTAGGGATGTTATTAGGGCGGGCGGCCAAATGGTTGCTCCAGGCGCTGCTGGGCAGAAGGTTGCTCAGTCCCTGTCAAAGTCGGTAGCCCCGATCACCGCTACCGGTCTAGCAACTCAGCCTAGCACTGTGACCGGCAGGGTAGTCAAAGAGTTGGGCAAAGAGACTGCAAGAAAGTCCGGCCAAGTGGCTGGTGTTGCTGGTGCTGGTGCAGAGATTGGCAGGCAGTCTGAGGTTCCTGGTGGCGAGATTGTCGGCGCTCTTGCTGGCGGCCTTACGGCTGAGGGTCTGAGAAGCGCAGTCAGGGCTTTTTCTAGAAACCCTAAAATTGTCGAGTCTGACGAGCTGACCAGCCTTCTTGCAACGCAACTTCAGCGCTCTGGAATGTCAGCCGAAGAGGTTGCAGGCCAGTTGGATAAGCTCGGGCCAGACGCTATTCCCGCTGACGCAGCGGTAGCCTTCCAGCGCATACTGAGGGACGCTGCGAACCAGATTCCAAGGGTTGAGGGTGAGGCAGTAAGATCGCTAACCGCGAGGCAGAAAGGCCAAGCCAAGCGCCTTATGGCGTCAATTGATGAGGCCACAAGCACGGGCTCCATGACTGCGACTGATGCAATTGATAGTCTCGCCGCTCAGACTAAGCCAGATATTGATAGACTTTACTCTGAAGCGAGGAGCGGCTTGCTTGAGTTTACTCCACGGCTTGCGGGTATGATGTCTGGCAAAGGCTCCGTTGGGAGGGCGGCAAAAAAGGCAAACTCTCGGCTTGTTGATATGGCAGAGTCTGGTCAGGAGGTCACCAACTTAGATGTTGTTGATAAAACCAAGCAAACCCTTGATGATGAAATAGGCGCCTTAATCCGCCAAGGTAAAATGAATCTGGCGAGAGACAAGATCGCGGCAAAAAACCAGTTTATTAAGCAGATTGATGAACAAGTTCCTGCCTACAAGCAAGCAAGAGACATGTTCGCGGGTAAGGCTCAGCTTGAGGGTGCGACGGATTTGGGGCGACAGTTCTTAAAGCTGAAGTCCAGAGATGTAAAAAGCGCCACTGATACTATGAGCGAGAGCGAAAAGCAGTTCTTTAGGCTTGGTGCAAAAGAAGCCATCATTGACCGCGTTGAAAAAATAAGTGACACGGCTGACATTCCATCCAGACTGTTCGGTAAATCTGGCGACATGAAAAAGCTTAGATCCTTGTTTGACGATGAGGCCGCTTTTAATAAGTTCTCCAATGATATGGAGCAAGAAGCCAGATATGTGATGACCAGAAGGGCCGTCATGGGCAACTCAACAACAGCTAAGCAGCAAGTGGAAAGGGCGTCTGCAAGAGAGGCGTTCGAAACCTTTCAGGCGACAATGATGGGTGATCCTTTGGCGGCTGCAAGCAGCGTTGGATCAATCGTTGCTAGGCTTAAGGGCAGAGACAACAAAGAGGCTTATACAAGGGCTCTTGAGGAGGCTGCCGACTTGCTTATGTCCTCATACAGCAATCAAGGCAAGCTTATGAAGATACTTAGGAAAGGCGAGGCCGATATGGTTGAGCGTGCGCTAATAAGCGTAATGCCAAAAGACGTTAAGCGCGCGTATGTCGGCGCTTCCGTTGGCGCTCTGCCTCAGCAAGATAGCCAGAAGTGAAGGCGATTGCTAAGATGGAAAAGCCTAGCCATGGCGACACAGCAAAACATATGATTAAGATTATCCAGTTCATAGGGCAAATATAGCATGGCTTTATATACGAACCCAGTGCCACAGTATCTTGACAGCGCAGGCAAGCCCTATGCTGACGGGAAACTGTATTTTTATGTCTCAGGCAGTAACACTCCCCAGGAGACTTACGCCGATGTCAATTTAAGCATTGCTAACGCTAATCCGGTCCCACTGCAGGCTGATGGCCGGACGCCTAACATCTTTCTGAAGCCAGCGGTCTATAACGTTGTGCTTACAGGTACGGACTCGGTAAGCGGTGAGCTTGTCCAGGTATGGCAGAGAGACAGCGTAGGTGCGGAGCAGGCCGATGGCGCTTTTGGCGTGTGGAACAGCCTTACGCTCTACGGTCAAAATGACATTGTCCAAGGTGCTGATGGCAATTTTTATATCAGCATATCAAACGACAACCAGAACAATGACCCTGTTTCGTCGCCCGCGAACTGGACGCAGATTAAGTTTAACCGAGTTTGGAACAGTAACGAGACCTATGGAACAAACGCTATTGTCCAAGGTTCTGACGGCTTTCTGTATGTCTCAACCACTGATAGCAATCTAAATAATAATCCGGTGACTGATAGTGTAAACTGGCAGGCATCGAGCAACTTGGATATTCCAAACGTACAGCAGGCGGCGTCTAAGACTTTCGCCTACAACAACTTTTAAGGAGCCGGACGATGGCCACAAATGAAAACCCTATTTTTATCAAGACGGTATCTAGTCCGGCTACGCAGTTCACAAGTGCTGATACCACGATTGGTAAGGCCGTATTTACCGCAGGCCCTGAAGGTGGCGCAGTGATGAACCTGAATGCCACAAGTAGCGACTCGGCTACCATTATCGCACAGCTTAGTGTGAATGATGGCGTGCTTACCAATATTATCGGCGAGGTAACTATCGCCATTGGCGCGGGCACTGACGGTGCTACCCCAGCGGTAAATCTTCTTGACCCCGACCAGATTCGCCTCTTTCAGAATGATGGCTCTTTGCTTCTCGGCCCGAATGCGAGCCTTGAGGTAAATTGCAGGACCACAATGACAACAGGAACGCTTGCCATCACGGCAGGAGGAGGTTCGTATAGTGCCGGTTAATACACTGCCATCAAACAGCATAGCGGGAGGCGGTTCGGTATCTTCTGGCAGCTCTGGCCAGCTCAGGCTTGCGGCTGATCTTGATTGGCCTAGTCGTCCGGCTGGGGCTAATCCTTATGAAGAAGTCACAGGCATTGACGCAAGTGTCGGTCTGGTTGAGGTGCTGGGTTTGCAGGGAAAGTATGCTATATCGCTGCTGGTACTTAACAATGTCCAGACAGCCGAGGACTTGACCGTAGTTCTTGAGGTCGATGGTATTGAGATATGGAATAACACATCTCAGCCCAGCAGTGGCACTAGGGCGCTATGGGGGGCCTTTAGTAATCAGTTCCCTACATCGCCTTTCATATGCAAAAGCTCTCTGTCCTTAAAGGTTCAAACTCAAACGGATACAAGCATAGATTTCGCTTATTCAGTAAGGCCGATATTATGACGATCACAGTACCGCAAGGCACGCCAAAAACGCACGATACAGTTTTATCAAAGACAGACTTTAAAGGCCTTTTTACGCCTGAAGAGTATCGAGCCATTAGCAATGCCTCCACTACGGATGATATTGTTTTTCAGTTCTGGGATATGGCCCAGACGGCGGACAACATCGACGTTAATGACTCGCGAACCCAAGGCGGCTTGTCATACATTCAAGCCATTGGGGTGCTAACGCCTGAGCGCCACGCAGAGATATTACAAGGGAAACCGCTATGAGTTATAACCCAGAAGAGTCTTTGATCCCTGCATTTATATTTGACTTGGCCATTAATGATAAGCAGGTGCCTTTTAATATAGGCGTGTATTCCAGGATCGTTGACGGCTCGCCAATATTTACGCTGGCCTATCAGAAAGATGATGGCTCTTGGCATTCGGACGGTAGGGCGCTACAGAGACCGCTAAATGAAAATTGGGTTGTCGGCCACTACGGCGGCATAGATAAATACGTAAAAGCTCACATTGAGTCATGGAACAAGTGGCTTGAAATAATCGACCCGGAGACTGCTGTGGAATTAAAAGGCTTATTTAAAGAGCTTGCCGATTACCTGTCCGCCAATCTTGTCATTGGCGAAGACAGGCTGACTGGTTAACGCTTGCTGGTTAAATGCCACATGTAGCACGTGGAACACTTGTAGACGCGCTCCTCGATAGACTTGACGTATTTGCCCAGCCCTTTCTTGTGCGACTTCCTGGCGCTTGAGAGGGCCTTGTAAGCCCTACCAGCTGTGACATATCCGACCTTATTGCACATTCAGACCCACCTCATTAAAAGCAGCTTATTCTTCCGCTTCGCGTTTCGTATGTATCTGACCTTTTCAGTCTTCAGCTTGAAGCATTCATTGCATATCTTGCGCTGATGCTTTCCTTTGTCGTACCACCAAAACTCTGAAGGGTGGCACCAGAAGTCACACCATGAGCACCATCTTAGCAATTTAACTCTCCTCTTGTTTTAATTAGTGCATTATTGTGATTAAAGCTTCGAGCCGATCCTATTTAGGATTGAGTTTTGTTTTTCGGAAAGCTCGTAATCGTCTTCCTTGTCGGCCAGGTCGTTTACGAAGTCATACTCCCAATCGGATAAGTGTGAGGGGTCTTCAATTGCCTGCTTGATGATTGTTTTTTGTATTCTGTTCATATCTCTATCTCCGTGCATTATTGTGGTTTACCCAGCTCATTCCACTTGGCCCGATCACCTTCAATCTGAACTGAAGCGACTGCTTCCAAAATTATAAACAGTGCTTTCGGGCACGATTTGGCCATGTCTAAAGCTGCCTCTTCCGCCTCGCTCATGCTTCCGTAGACGGTTGATGGCGGGTGCGAGAGGCAGCACCTAGGAAAGCCCGGATTGGAATAGGCATTGGCCACCATGTAAAATTTCTCACTTTCGTTACCGCCCATTCAATATCCCTCCCAAGATGCATTATTGTGGTTTACGCTGGCAAACTTTAACCCCATCGCTACCTTTCTCGCAATGGGCATCCTGACTTGCCTTGAGCTGGTCCTGATAGTCCATCTCGCCGACTACGCCAAGCATAAACAAGACAAATATAAGGCCGAAAACTTTAGGCAAGATGCTTTCCTCTTCGATTTTGTATCTCATGCTATTTCTCCTTTGTTTGAACAACAATAACCCATGCTTGGGGTTGATGCAACACCCATCAAAGGGTATTATGCAAAAAACAGGAGAGAAACCATGTCAAAGAAAGATGAGGCATTAAGCCTTGAAGAATTTAAAGTTGAAGTAAACGCTTGGATGTCTGAGCAGGGCATTAAGAGCTTGAGGGCTGCTAGCTTGCACATTGGTAGTCCGCCCACTTACTTGTCCAGGTGCTTTAACGGTGAGCGGCCATTCCCGCCTCGCCTGCTGAGTCGTATGGGCTATAAGGTAATCAAACCACAGTGTATGTATATTAAGAGCAGGGGGTAGTTATGAACTATATCGACATAAAAAATGCCAGAGAAGAGGCAAAAAATAGAATAATCCTGGCAGATGCCGCAACAAGAGATGCGGCCAAGCTTGTTGCTGGAAGGCTAA
>CAZTTF010000043.1:0-21227 GCA_964616365.1 uncultured Lewinella sp.
ACTTTACGGCATGGCCCTCTGTGAGAAGCTGAACGAAAACCCGATCGTAATCAATGCCGTGGGCGCACACCACGACGAGATCGAAATGAATAACATCATTTCCTGCATCGTCCAGGCTTGTGATGCCATCAGTGGCGCCCGCCCGGGCGCCCGTCGGGAAATCCTCGATGGCTACATCAACCGGATCAAGGAATTGGAAAGTATCGCGAAGAAGAACCAGGGCGTAGAATCTGCCTTTGCCATGCAGGCTGGTCGGGAGCTCCGCGTGATCGTTAAAGCCGATAAGGTGTCCGATCAGCACGCTGACGAACTAAGCTTCAAGATCAGCCAGGAAATTCAGGAAACCATGCAGTACCCCGGCCAGATCAAAGTAATGGTCATTCGGGAGAAGCGCGCAGTAGCCTTCGCCAGGTAGAACAGTGGGTAACTATGGATTATAGTCCATAAGTCACAGTAGGGCAGGTCAGGAGTAAGCTCCTGATCTGCCCTTTTCTGATGGGGGAAGTGTCCATGCATTGCGCTTTATTCCTACCGCTGCACCCCGTTCGGAACGGGACATTGAGCCTGCGTGCCCGCCTCCTACTCGTCCACTAACACTGTTAACGCAGCGTCTCGGTCCGGTTCCGCTCGCCCAGTTCCTGTCTCATCTGCCTTGTGCGGTAGCCTACGAGCGCAGTATCTAACTTTTACAAGCGCGAAGCACGTCTATCAAGCACTAACTCCGCGCCCTTCTCCGCAATCATATACACTGGTGCATTCGTGTTTCCGGTGACGATGGTCGGCATAATGCTGGCATCAATGACGCGCAGGCCCTCAATGCCGTGCACGCGGAGTTTGTTGTCTACCACAGCACCCTCATCATTTCCCATCTTACAGGTGCCTACTGGGTGGTAAATCGTTTCCACTTGCTTTTGAATGTGTAGCCAGATGGCGTCATCACTGCTGACGTCCGGCGGCGAGAACCGCCGCTTGCGGAAGGGGCTGAAGGCCTCGGCGTCTAGCACTTCGATGGCTTTTTTGGTGGCTTCCAGCAAGACCTGACGGTCAGATGGAGCACTACAGAAATTAGGTTGAATTTCCGGATGTTCCAGGATGTTGCGGGATCGCAGGTGCAGTGTCCCCCGGGAGGCAGGGCGCAGTAGTGACGGCAGTACCGTAAAGCCATCCTCCTCGGTTGGGAAGGTGGTAAAATCATGAAAGTCTGCGTCATACCCTTCGCCAATGTGGAAAGACGAAAAATGGAACTGGTAATCCACCCGGTCAGGACTGAGTGAGGTGGAGCCGAAAGCGACGGCCTCTAAAGGGCTACTGGTAAATACACCACGGTTTTGGACCAGGTAGTCGTAAAAGGCTTTTGCCATTGGCCACGGCCGCGCCGTGTGGTTTTGTCCTTGTTGCTGTTTGGCCAGTGCTCCGATGGGAACGAAGAGGTGATCCTGGAGGTTCTTCCCGACGCCTGGTAAGTCTTTTACCACCGTGATCCCGTGTTGACTAAGCTCCTCCCGGCTGCCAATGCCGGACAGCATCAGCAACTGTGGGGTAGCAAATGATCCTGCGGATAAGATAACTTCCTTGCGGGCAAGGAGGGGCTGAGGTGGCCGGCCGGCTTTGCCGGCCAGGGCGCCCGTCGCCCGATCTCCCTTGATGATGATCTTGCTAACCAGGGTATTGGTCAGTACCGTAAGATTTTTGCGGCTACGGACGGGTTTGAGAAAGGCACTGTAACTAGAATGGCGTTTGCCCTCCTTGATCGTGAATTGAAACAGGCCGGTACCTGCCTGTTTTGCGCCGTTGTAATCATCGTTACGCTCAAAGCCGGAGGCTACACAAGCGTCGATAAACGCCGCCGCAAAGGGAGAGCGGTACCGACTGGGGAACTCTACGTTTAGTTCCCCACTTTGGCCGTGGAAACTGTTGTTAATGTCCGCATTGTCCTCATGTCGTTTGAAGTAGGGGAGTACTTCCTCGTAGCTCCAGCCCTGGTTGCCCAGCGCAGCCCAGTCGTCGTAGTCTTGCCGGTTGCCTCGCACATAGGCCATAGCATTGGTCGAACTGCTGCCACCCAGCACTTTGCCGCGGGGTAGGTAGATTTTGCGGTTTAGTAGGTGCTCCTGTGGGGCTGACCAATAGCCCCAGTCCACTGAGCTACGGTGCAACTTAGGGTAGCCGGCAGGGATGACAATGTTAGGGTTCCGTACTGGTCCGCCAGCCTCGATCAGTAGCACCTGATGGGCAGGGTCTTCTGACAGCCGGTTGGCCAAAAGACAGCCGGCAGAGCCGGCACCAACAATGATGTAGTCGTAAGTTTTGGGCATGAGAAGATTGCGTTGTCTTTAGCCGGAGGAGAAAGTGCGGGCCACCGGAGTTGTCTTTGAATACCCTACATCCGATGCCTCGCCTCGGGTGGTACCTTACCCGGCAATCAGATGCCCTCCGTCAGCAGTGAAAACCCCGCCGGTGGAGTAGCTAGCCGCGTCGGAGGCCAGGTAGAGGGCCAGGCCAACCATTTCCTCAGGCTGGGCCATCCGCTGCAGGGGGAGTTGACCAACGAAGTGGTTGAGGATGTCTTCGTTCTGCCAGAGGGCAGAACTGAACTTGGTTTGAATCAGGCCGGGGCAAATGGCGTTGCTCCGGATCTTATCACTGCCCCATTCCCGTGCCTGGCTCTGGGTGAGCATGATCAAGGCAGCCTTGCTAACGGAGTACACACTCATCATGGGAGAGGGCTTGACGCCTTCCACCGAAGCGATGTTGATGATGGAGCCTCCGCCCCGGGTTTCCATACTGGGTTTGCACTTGTTGGCGAGCAGCATGCAAGCGCGAACGTTGACGTTCATGACCTTGTCAAAGACTTCGCCGGTCATTTGGTCCAGCGGACCAAACACAGGATTGGTTGCCGCATTATTGATCAGAATATCAATTCCGCCGAAACGCTCCGTCGTTTCCGCTACGAGCTTATCGAGTTGGCTTTCGTCGCCCACGTGGCAGGCGATGCCTGCCGCAGAAAGACCGTCTGCTGTGAACTCCGCGGCAACGGCGTCGACCGCTTCTTGCTTACGGCTGGAGATGACCACGCTGGCACCTTGTTCGGCCAGCCCTCTGGCAATAGCCTTGCCAATACCTTTAGAAGCTCCGGTAATGATGGCGACCTTTCCGGTAAGGTCAAAACGGTTGGTTGGGGCGGACATGATCGATTTTTTAGTTGTTTCGGCCAAATTAGCGAATTTTCGCTAAGCATAGAACCCGCTAATGGTTTCTGCCGGAGGATTTCTATGTGTTACCCTTGCTCGTCAACTTGCATGGCACCCGCGCCTGCGCCCGGGAAGCGACCGCTAACCGCTACATTTGCGTTGCTTATTACTTGTTTCCGTCACCAACTCAGTCTTCATTTTGGCTACAAAAAAAGGTACCCTTTACCTCATTCCTTCCCCACTTGGTGATGAGGCCTTGCATACTATCCCCGAGCCAACCCTGGCGGCTATTCGGCCTTTGCGGGAGTTTATCGTGGAAACGGGAAAAGTTGCCCGACGGTTCCTGAAAGCGGTAGGGGTGCCGCTGCAGGAGTGCAATTATTACGAGTTGAATAAGCGAACGCTGCAGGAAGATCTTCCGGAGATGTTAAGTGCGGCGGAGCGCGGGAACGATGTAGGTTTATTGAGCGATGCGGGTGCACCCGGGGTCGCCGACCCTGGCGCCAAGATCGTACTGATGGCGCATCAGAAGGGGATTCGCGTAGTGCCACTCATCGGTCCTTCGGCTATCCTTCTGAGCGTAATGGCCTCGGGCCTCAACGGGCAATCATTCACCTTCAATGGCTACCTGAGTCCAAAGCGTCAGCAGTTAGCGAAGGACCTTCGCCGCCTCGAGGCGGCGAGCCGCAAAAGCAATACTACCCAGCTATGGATTGAAGCACCTTACCGCAACCAGGCAACCGTTGAGGTTGCCCTTGAAGCCCTGCACCCCAATACGCTATTTTCCGTCGCCTGTGACCTGACGCTTACGTCAGAATTTATCTTCACCGGCCGGGTAAAAGACTGGAACAAAAGGGTAGGGGAGGAGCTGCAAAAACGCCCGGCGATGTTTTTGTTGCTGGGGAGGTAGACTTTTGGTTGAGCCGCTCTGCGGCGCTAAGCGCTAAGCTCCCTTATTCGCCAACTGTCCGCACGCCGCATCAATATCCTTACCCCGGCTCCGGCGGACCGTCACCATGATTCCGCGGTCACGCAGGTAAGTAGCGAAGTCGTCAATCCGGTGTTCGGTAGATTTCCGGAAGGGAGCGTTATCGATGGGGTTGTATTCGATGATGTTGACCATGGAGGGCACCCGTCGACAAATCTGGTAGAGTTTTTCGGCGTCTTCGAGGGTATCGTTGAAATCCTGAAAGGTGATGTACTCGTAGCCGATGCGCTTTTTCGTCTTGCTGTAAAAGTATTCCAGTGAGTCGACGAGCACCTCCAGGTTGTTGCTCTCATTGATGGGCATGATCTCATTGCGTTTGACGTCGTCAGCAGCATGGAGGCTGACGGCGAGGTTGACCTTCGTGTCGTCGTCCGCAAGCTTTTTGATCATTTTCGCGATGCCGGCCGTAGAAACCGTCAGGCGTCGTGGGGCCATGTGGAGGCCCAGGTGGGAGGTGATGCGGTCGATACTTTGAACGACTTCTTTGTAGGCGAGCAAGGGTTCACCCATTCCCATGTAGACGATGTTGGTGAGTGGCTTCCCGTAGGTGGCAAGGCACTGCTCGTTGACGAGGAAAACCTGGTCGTAAATTTCTGCGGCGGTCAGGTTGCGTAATCGTTTCATCCGTCCGGTAGCACAAAACGTACAGGTGAGGCTGCAGCCTACCTGGCTGGAGACACAAACCGTAAACCGGTCATCTGCCACTACCGGGATCAGTACGGATTCGATCAGGTGGCCGTCGTGGAGCCGGAATCGGTTTTTGATTGTTCCGTCGGAGCTGCGCTGCACTTTGTCTTCGCTCATTACGGGGAAGCTGAACGTCTCAAAGAGCTTTTCCCGGAGAGCCAAAGAAAGGTTGGTCATCTCCTCGAAGTTACGCGCACCCTTTTTCCATAGCCATTCGTAGACTTGCTTGGCCCGGAAGGGGCGCTCTCCCAACAGGATCATCTCGGAGGTTAAGGCTTCGAGGGAGAGGGAGCGAATGTCAATACGTTTTGGGGTAGTGGCCATGGCAGGGTATTCTACGAATGAAACTCTAACGTAAACGCCTGATTACTTGGGCGGTTGCGCTAAAGGCGCGCAAAGATACGCGCAGAATAACTTAGCTACTGACTACCCGCATTCTTTTTTGGAAAGCAGCGCTTTCCTACTTTGGCAAGCATGCCTACAGCTTACTACCTTTCTGTCCAGCTATCGCTTTTACTTGCAACTTTGCGTCCTTATTTTCGTTATCCTTCTCACTAAAATCATCGCTTTTGCCCCACGGTCTGAACATGGAACCCAATCATTGGGCCCTCTACGAAGAGGCCCTGCGCTACGATAAGGTTGGCGACGTCTACACGTCCGTCAAATTATTGAAAAAAGTGGTGCGCATTACTCCGGAGTGGCCAGAAGCTTTCATTGCACTCGGGAAGATTTATCACCGGCGGCGGGAGTGGAAGCCCGCTTTTCACTACTGGAAACAGGCCGTTGCGCTGGATGCAGATGACCGTGATGCCTGGTGGCACCTCGGCCTCGCGGCCGTAGGCCTCGGACGAATGCGTGTTGCTAAATCCGTGTGGGAGAAATTCGGCTTCAACAAGGTTGCCCTCGACCAACCGTTGTCATTGGAGGTGCGCCAGCCGGAGGCTGGCTATGAGATCCTGTGGATGCACCCCCTAGACGCCGGTCGCTGCCGCATCCTCAGCATCCCGCATCCGGGCAATGAGCTGCGGTACCGGGACCTGATGCTGTACGACCGCCGGGCACAAACCGGAACAAACGTGGTGAATAACCGCAGGGTAGCCGTTTACCGGTCACTCGATCGGCTAAAACGCTCCCCATACCAGACCTTCAGTTGCCTGCTGCATACCAATAGCGAAACCGCTATCGGCCAACTGGAGAAGCTTTGCTTCGAGGCAGGAATGGGCTTTGAGGTGTGGAGTAATGCCACCCGCACTACCCGCCTTGACCGTAGTAATGCAACGGATGCTGAGCGTGACAATTTCCCGGAGTATTACAATGATCTGGTTCCTCGCCCTGACCACGGTACTGCCTTAGTCGCGATGGCCGCCATCCACCCCGCAGAGGTGGAGCGCACCCTCAATGCCTGGGAAATCATTAGCCTGGAAGGGTACTCTGATGTGAAACAGTACTAACGTGAATCAATAACTTCCCCGATAGTAGTCGGTAAGCCTTGCATTCCCCTTAGCTTTGTCCTATTATTTTGAAGAACGTACTCCTCATTGCTGGTCTTTTACTTTGCTGCGCCTTCGGCGCAGTGGCCTTGCAGTCTTATCAGGCGGCCAATACCGGCCGTTTATTGATGGAGGAATTCTTTGATGCACGGCCCGCCTACGGCTACGGCACCCAAAGGGTACTTACCGCAGCGGGAAACCCGCTGGATACGGACGCTTCTATTCTTCGGCAGGGCACCCTTTACCACCAGGAGGAGCAATACGATCTTGCGCTGGTTGCTTTTCGAGCCTACTTTTCGGGTAGCCCGGTTGACCCGGATCCTTTGCACCTTCAGTTGGCGGCCACCGCTGCGATGTCTGCTGGAGCTTACACTGAGGCCGCAGACTTCGTTGCGGAGTTATCTGCGGCAAGCGCTGATAAGCATTGGTGGCAATCTTTACTGGCTTTACGGCAGGAAGACTTAGTTGCCGCAAAAGCCCATTTGCAGGCCATTGCGGAGAGAAAAGACCATAATTATCCGGTGGCAGATTTACTGCGGTTGCTCCCGTAGGGCAGCAGCAAACTGTAGCAAGTCGTCGAGACCATTTAAGACTTTCACACGCTCAGTTCCGGAAAAGTCGTGCATGGCGGCTTGGTACCCGGTAAGCAGCAGGGTGCTTTCCGGGCAACCATCAACTACGGTCTGGACGTGCTGCTCCACGGGTTCGTGGACGAAGGTGTTCGAGAAGATGGTGAAGAAGTAAGTGACGGGGCGACGGGCAACAACGTCGATCAGATCGCCGGTAGAGACATCACTGCCGAGGTAGGCCGTGGGGAACTTGCGCTTGCGCAGGAGGTATTCAATAAACAGAAGGCTGAGTTCCTGGCGTTCTCCTTCGGGGAGGTAGAGGCAGAAAGCAGGGCCATCGTTGGGCTCCGGAGTAGGTAGGGCGTCAATGGCCGCAATTAGTTTGCGGCGAATGAGGTTGCTGATAAAGGCCTCCTGAACCGGCGTGATGGAGCCGGTGAAATAGAGGACGCCGATTTTATCGAGGAAAGGATAAATGACCTCCAGCATGGTTTCCTCAAAGCCGCGTTGTCGGATATTGGCGTCAATGATATGGCTGAACTTGAACTCGTCGAGTTCTACCGTAGAAAGCGTGAGCGTATCGAGCTGCGTGTCAGGGGTCACCTGAATTGAGCTGATGGCCGCAACGCGCTCTGCGCGTTCTTCCTCCTCCATCCGGGCGATCTTCGAGATGCGCAGCCCGTTTTTATTCAACAGGGCGATGTTGAGTAACTCCCGGAGGTCCTCATCGAGGTAGTAGCGGATGTTCGTCTCCGTTCGCCGGGGCTTGATGATGCCATAACGTTGTTCCCAGGCACGCAAGGTCGCAGCCTTGATGCCAGTTAACTTTTCCAGGTCACTGATTGAGTAAACCGCCAATTCGTTTGGTTGTGGGGTAAATTTATGGCTGCCGGGGGACTAACACGAAGCTTAGGGAATGGTTCAGGAGTTTTATGCGCCTTCCTTAGCGGGTTATTGGCTATTTTTCGCCATATTCATCGCCTTTGGGCGCTGTAGTCTGTCCGGACAGGGCGCGGCCGCAGGTGCAATGTAAAGAAAATGAAGCAGGGTTGCCATCAGACTTCGTGGTCTGAGTTATACCTCTGTACGGTGGTTGCGGCTCAATTTTGCCCGACACCTTACCTTGCACCCGCGGCCGCGCCCACCATCAGCTGCCGTACCCCGTAAATTAAAACCATCCGGAGCGTCCTACCCTCCATTTTGCTAAAACCTGATCACTATGCTGCTTCGTTTCCGTCTTCTTCTGCTGGGGCTTTGTTTGTCCGCCGGCCTGGTTGCCCAAGATTGCAATTACCAGTTGATTTTGAACGATTCCTTCGGAGATGGTTGGGATGGAGCAGAGGTCATTGTCCGCATTAACGGAATCGCTGCTACTGCCTACACCGTAACCAATGATCCGATGATTGACGATGGCTTTCGTCGCGTGATCTCTCTTCCCGTTACTGATGGTGACTCGCTGGAAATTGGATTTAATGAAGGAGCAATGCCAGAGGAACATTCCTTCAGGTTGCTGGGTAACGATGATGAGCCCTTGTTCATCTCTTCTTCACCAATCGTTGCGGGAGACATTGTTTTCGCCACCCGGGTGGTTTGTCTCACTTGTTTCTCTCCGCCGTCCAATAGTGTGGAGTTTTTCCGGGTGCGCTTCAATTCCGTTGATTACCGCTTTGATCCCGTAAGCCCGATTGAAGATCCTATCTACCGGCTGGAGTACCGCCAGGGGGATTATGACCCCGCCGTTGATGATGACGGCACGTTATTGCAGGGGCAGGATACTACTGGCCGTATTACCGGTCTTGAGTCTAACACCCGCTACACGTTCTGGGTAAGCACGATTTGCGAAGCAACCATGGATACTACGGCACGCCGGGGGCCATTCATCGTTATGACCCCGAAGCGGGCAGACGTTGGTGTTACGGCACTACGTGGCCCGGTATCTGATTGCAACCTTGGCTCCGAGGAGGTGACCATCGGGATCACGAACTTTGGGGGGCAGGCACAGGCCTTTTTCAACGTGGACTATGAAATCAACGGGGACCCTGCCGGTGTGGAGCGGCCAGCGGATGGCATCTTTACCGGAGTAGTGGGCGTCGATAGTACGGAATTTTTCACCTTCGATACCCGTGCTTTGCTCGTTGCACCAGGTACGTACGAACTCACCCTATGGACGGAATTAGAGGGTGATGAAGATTCGAGTAATGATACCATGACCTTCCTGGTTACGCACACACCGTTGATCGTGCAGCTGCCTTACTTTGAGAGCTTTGAGGCCAGTGATGGCTTCTGGTATGCCGACACTGAGGATTTCTCAGCGGGTAATTCCTGGGCCTGGGGACAGCCTTCTGGTACCTTCCTTGACCGCGCCCCGCAGGGGCGCAATGCCTGGGCGACCAACCTGGCTGGCGCCTACGGCGCCGATGAGGTAAGCTACCTCAACTCGCCTTGTTTTGACTTGACTCTGGTGCCTGAAGATCCACTCTTCAGTGCCGTACTGCAAATCAATACGGAGGTAAACTTTGATAACCTGTCACTGGAAATTACCAAAGACCAAGGGGAAACCTGGGAGCGTATAGAGAATAGCGCTGGTACCATTTTCTGGTACAACAACCTCCAGCAACAGTTCTGGACGGGAGACGGTGCCTTCCCCAATGATGGCGGCCCGGTAATGATCTCGGCCGTCCTGAGTGGAACGGCCGGTGAAGAGATTCAGCTGCGCTTCCGCTTTGAAAGTGATAATACTGGTTTTGCAGAAGGGATCCTGGTGGATGCTGTTAGTTTGACCGAACGCTACACCGATGACCTGGCGGCCGTATCCAGTACGGCATTGGCGTTAGACACCTGCGGTACCCTGCAGGATACCGTAGTCTTCAGCTTCACGAATCGCGGCCAGAACTTTGCCGATGATTTCACGCTCAACTACCGAATTAACGGCGGAGATATCGTTACGGAAGCCTTTCCGGGTAGCCTGCCTCCGGGCCAATCAGAGACCTATCGCTTCAATACCCTGTTCAACGCCAGTTCCGTTGCCGTTAACCGCATCGAAACCTGGGTAGACCTGGATGCAGATGTAGAGATCGATAACGATACGGCAGTCTTCTTCTTCAGCACCATCGGAGAGATCCCCTTCGTAGAAGATTTCAATGATATGCTAGTGCCGGAAAGCTGGATGCTTGCTAATGGATTAAGCGTAGCAACCACGGCGGGTAGTGGATCACCCGCAATTACCGGAAATTTGTCAGCGGAAAGTGATTCCCTGGGCTTCCGGACCAGCAATTACGGCCTGGTGGCCATCGGAGACGAGCTATGGATGGACCTAAGTTTCAGGAACGCAGCGGATGGTACTCCATTTACAGACCCCGTTGACGTTGAAGTACGGATATACGATGGTTGTACGGACATGCCAGAGCTGCTTACGGCTTTCTCGGCTACCGGAGATACTACGTTGATGAATGACATGACCGATTTCGCGGGTGCTTTTGTCTCTATTGAGGTTAGTCTGAAGTGGACTACGGGAGAATTGTTCGCTAATGTCGATAACCTGGGTATCGTACGCTGTAATGGCCTTAATCTGATTGCTGAAACAGATGGTGTCTCGGAAATGGGAGCTGCCGACGGAAGCGCCACCATTATCCCTGGTGCCGGATTTGGACCGTATACCTACGATTGGAGTAACGGAGATTCTACCGCTACGGTAGAGAACCTCGCGGTTGGTAACTACGACGTAATCGTTACTGACGCCTTTGGCTGTTCGGAAGAGATCGCATTTATGATCGACCTTGCCAGCGGTGCAGACGAACCGACTGAACTCCTGCAGGGTATACAGGTATTCCCCAATCCAACGGATGGGTTGCTGGAAATTCGACTTGACCTGCCCGCAGCGACTAACCTGCAGGCTGCTCTGTACGACCTGACTGGCCGGGAGTTGCTGCGGCGTGATTTTGGCCGCCAGCTACAACTTAATACTGCCTTTGATCTGGGGGGCTTCCCCGCCGGCATTTACCTCCTCCGGGTCCAAGCTGATGGAGCAGCAAAAACAGTACGGGTAGTACGTCGCTAATGCTCTAGTAGAGATTTACGGCGATTGTCATTACACGACGTAATCAAATGATTAACCTGTTGCGAATGGAGTGGGCACACAACAAAACGCCCGTTTCTGACCTTTACCTTCCACGATGAAGATTGGAGTTGTATGTTATCCCACCTTTGGTGGAAGTGGCGTTTTGGCAACGGAGTTGGGCATGGGCCTGGCTAGACGTGGCCATGAGGTACATTTTATTACCTACCGCCGGCCGGCAAGGCTTGGCGTATTTCAGGCTAATGTTTTCTACCACGAAGTAGATAGTGGTGCTGACTATCCACTCTTTGAGTATGCACCCTACGAAACCTCAATGGCTTCTAAACTGGTAGACGTTATTGAAAACCATGGTATTGAGCTATTGCATGTCCACTATGCTGTGCCACATGCTTCGGTGGCTTATATGGCCAGAAAGATCATGATTAGCCGGGGCAAGTATATCCCTTTTGTTACCACCCTGCACGGAACGGACATTACGTTGATCGGAACGAACCCTGCTTTCGCCCCTACGATCACTTTTGCGATCAATAAGTCTGATGGTGTTACGGCGGTTTCCAAGTCGCTACGGAAGGATACCCTGGCCAACTTTGATGTTTGTAATCCCATCGAAGTGATCTATAACTTCATTGATTTTCAACGCTTCAAGCGTGAGAATAAGAATCACTTCAAGCAAGCCATCGCTCCGAACGGAGAACGTATCCTGATTCACGTCTCTAACTTTCGCCCGGTAAAAAGGGTCGATGACGTTATCTACATTTTCAAGATTGTCAACGATCAGATTCCGAGTAAACTTCTGATGATTGGCGACGGCCCCGAACGCGGCCGCTGCGAAGACTTAAGCCGCCGCCTTGGGCTGAGCCAGGATGTCCGCTTCCTCGGTAAGCAGGATGCTATCGAGGAATTACTGGCTGTTTCGGATGTGTTTTTGCTTCCCTCGGAGAGTGAGAGTTTCGGATTGGCGGCCCTTGAGGCTATGGCGTGCCAGGTTCCAGTGGTCTCCAGTGATGTTGGGGGTATCCCCGAGGTAAACATTGACGGCCAAACCGGTTTCCTTTCCGGAGTCGGTATGGTAGATAAAATGGCTGAAGACGTTCTTAAAATCCTAAAGGACGACCTGACGCTTAACCGCTTCCGGGCAGCGGCATTGACGCAAGCCGCCCGCTTTGATATCGAGGAAATTATCCCTAAGTACGAAGCCTATTACCAACAGGTGCTAAAGAAGAGCCGTGTTCGCGAAGCGGAGCCTGAGCTGGACTGTTAAGCCTGCTAAGGTGAACTGAGCTAACGGCACCTAGGATCAAGTAGGCAAATTAGTCCAGGCTCTTTCAGGAACTCCAGTAAATACTGGTGGAATACCTTTCGTCTAATACCCCCTTCTCTTCCGATTTCTGAAGAATGGTAGTTTAAAGAAGGCGTGTTTAAGCGATCCGGAGAAATTGTGCCACACCACGGAAAAAGCACTCAATTTGGGATTGGGCACTTTGCCTTCGCCTAATCTGCGGATGTGGATTTCGTGCCACATGATGTCGACAAAACCACTGGTGTCAAATATCTTTAGTCCTGTTTTTGGGGTAGGTATGTCGATGTTCGTCAACTCCCTGGCGAAGATGCGTTTGGGGAAATCTGGGTAAAGGGTGAAGGGGCGAGCAACTCCAACAACGTCGACCGCTCCATCTTCTACAGCTTTTTCCATCGTCGTTACGGTCCGGAATCCGCCGGTCAGCATAAGAGGAGTGGAGAGGTGCTTACGTACCTTTTTCACATAGTCTAGGAAGTAAGCTTCCCGTTCACGGGTGCTCTTTTTCTTGGTGGAGACCATCGCAGGCTTTTCGTAAGTGCCACCACTAATTTCGATCAGATCAATTCCCTCGTCAGCAAGCAGCTTTACAACTTGCATGGATTCCTCCTCCGTAAAACCTCCACGCTGGAAATCTGCCGAATTGATTTTTATACCAATCGGGTAATCATCCCCGACTTTGCTGCGGATATTGCGGTAGACTTCCAGTACGAAACGGGCTCGGTTTTCAAGATTGCCTCCCCACTTGTCCTCGCGCTTATTGACCAGCGGTGACAGAAACTGACTCACCAAGTAGCCATGGGCTCCGTGGATCTGGACGCCCGTAAACCCCGCCTCCTGCATTATAGAGGCTGTTGTGCCAAAGCGCTCGATGATGGCGTGAATTTCTGGCTCGGTCAGGGCACGGGAGGATTTAAACATGCTCGACATGCCCTTCATCTTCATGTCTACAGCGGAAGGCGCCACCACTTCTTTATTAATGGAGCCGATGGCCTGACGACCAGGGTGGTTGAGCTGAGGCCAGATGTGCTGATTGGTCCCTTTTACGGTAGCTGCCCATCTCTGGAGCATCGCGAAATTCGTTTTGTCTTCTATTACCACATTACCAGGCTCTCCAAGCGCATCCCGACTGATCATGACGTTGCCCGTGATGATTAAGCCGACACCACCATCGGCCCACCTTTGGTAGGCGTTTATCAAGGTGTCTGTCGGCCCATGATGGCGTGGTGACATGTTTTCACTCATCGCTGATTTGGCAAAGCGATTTGGGAGGGTCGCACCACAAGGGAGCAGACATTCTTTTTGGAGTAGCATGGGGTGAAGTTAACTAAACTCCTGGGGTAGTGGGCCGTTTGGGTACCTATTGTGGTACCGACGCGTTACCGCGGTTTAGCTCCGTTATTTGAAACCCGGGAATAATTTTCTGAACCTCAGGGGTAGCGCTGCTGAAATGTGCAGTTGTTCGCCAGTAAAAGGATGTTCAAATTGCAGCGAGTGTGCGTGCAGGTATAACCCTTTTCCTTGCAGGATCAGTCCGTCTTTGCCGTAATCCTTATCACCTAGAATTGGATGGCCGATGCCAGCAAGATGTTTTCGAAGCTGGTGCCTGCGGCCGGTTTGTGGCTGCAATTTCAATAGATTGAGCTCCTGGAACCGGGAAGAGGCCACTGAGGACTGCACTTGATAGTGTGATTGTGCCGGTTTACCATCTATTTCGGTGCTGATGATGCCTTGTTTGTCCATCTTGCCAATCGTGACGGCAAAATAGGTTTTGGTTATTTGCTTTTCGGCAAATAGTCGGTTCAGTGCCCGGATGCTGCTGTTGGTTTTGCCTACGAGGAGGATGCCAGTGGTAGGGTAATCGAGGCGATGTACTGGCTGTGGTTTTGCGGCATCAGTTAAATGACTCGGCGCCAGGTTCTGCACCAGGGCATTGGTGATGGTTTTAAAACTGTTTCCGCTAACGAGGATTCCGGCTGGTTTGTGAATCATCGCCAGATATTCATCCTCCCAGATTATCTCTAGCGGGAAGATGAGCTTTTTACCAGCAGGGGTTTCGTCGGGGATAGAGAGGCAGATCAACTCTCCTCCACGTATCCAGGTGGCAGTACTCGCCACCTTGCCGTCTACGGTTACCCACCCTTTTTTTATCGCCTTTTTTAGCGCTGATTTGGTCAGCGCATTCGGGAAATGACCAACGCCATACTCCTGCAGGCGAATAGGAACAGAACGGGAAAGGACGGTATGGGACTGAGTGGGCAAAAAGGGATGTTGAAGTTGAAGACGTGCTTTCCGATAAATGTAAGTAGCGCAGCGGCATCGCGAACTATAATCGTCGGTCAAAGCGGCAAGACTTCTCAGAAACCTCCTGAAAAAAAGTCATGCCCGGCGTTAAATTCCTGACGTTTTTACCGGTGTGGTGCCCGGCACTTGCTTTGCAGTGCGATAAATGCTACTGCCTGCGAACCAGTTAACTGGAAATCGGCGTTCTGGATACGTTGGGTAAGTAGCTGCTAACCACAGGGTAAGCACGATTGCCTTTAATATTGTGTATACCCTTTGGTCGGGAAGCTTAGCTGTTGTTTCTGCAACATATTTCGACTGAATAGTTACGGCTAATGCTTCCTTACTAATTTGACCAACCAAATATTTACCAAATGAATTTCAATAACTTTACCATCAAGAGCCAGGAGGCATTGCAGCGGGCGAGTGAAATTGCGCTCGGTAATAGCCAGGCAATGATTGAGCCGGGGCACGTACTCAAAGCAGTGTTTGAGGTAGATGAGAACGTGGTTCCTTTTCTTTTCAAGAAGATGGCAACTAATTTACCGGCTGTCCAGCAGGCAATAGACGCTATCGTTGCGGGTTATCCTCGCCAGACCGGAGGCCAGCAAAACCTGAGTAGACCGGCGGGCGAGATGATGCAGCACGCCAGTGTGGTTGCTAAAGACATGAACGATGAATACGTCGCTTTGGAGCACTTGCTCCTGGCAACGCTGAAGATTCATGACCAGGCAACACAGGTGCTCAAGGATGCAGGTGTGACGGAAGCACTCCTGAAGAAAGCAATCGAAGAACTTCGTCAGGGCAAGCGGGTTACTTCCAATTCTGCGGAGAACCAGTATAACGCGCTGGAGAAGTACGCCATCAACCTTAATGAGCGCGCCCGTAGCGGTAAACTGGATCCGGTTATTGGTCGCGACGAAGAGATTCGTCGTGTCCTGCACATCCTCGCCCGCCGCAGTAAGAATAACCCCATTCTGATCGGAGAGCCCGGTGTGGGTAAAACAGCGATCGTTGAGGGGCTTGCGCACCGTATTGTCAACGGCGATGTACCTGAAGACCTTAGGGAGAAGGACATCTACAGCTTAGATATGGGGGCGCTGATCGCAGGTGCTAAGTACCAGGGCGAGTTTGAAGAACGCCTGAAAGGCGTCATCAATGAAGTGACCCAGGCCGACGGCCAGATATTTCTCTTTATTGATGAGATCCATACCCTCGTGGGCGCCGGTAAGGGCCAAGGAGCCATGGATGCGGCCAATATCCTCAAGCCCGCGCTAGCGCGCGGTGAGCTGCGGGCCATTGGTGCTACCACCCTGGCGGAGTACCAGAAGTACATGGAAACAGACAAGGCGCTGGAGCGTCGTTTTCAGCAGGTAGTGGTAGACGAACCCTCCGAAGAGGACGCTATCTCCATCCTCCGGGGATTGAAAGAGCGCTACGAGACGCACCACAAAATCAATATTCTTGACGAGGCGGTCGTCGCAGCAGTACAGCTTTCCGAACGATACATCAATGATCGGTTTCTGCCGGATAAAGCGATCGACTTAATTGACGAGGCTGCCGCTCGCCTTCGCCTGGAGATGAATTCAATGCCCGAAGAACTCGATGAGCTGGAGCGGAAGATTCGACAACTGGAGATCGAACGTGAAGCCGTCAAGCGGGAGAATGACGATACCAAAACGGAGCGCATCGCCGCTGATCTGGCCAATTTTGAGGAGCAGCGCAACGCGCTGCGTGCGCAGTGGGAATCCGAACGCGAAGTCGTTCTCGGTATTCAGCAGGCGAAGGAACGCATAGAACAACTAAAGCTTGATGCAAAGCAGGCTGAGCGTGCCGGAGAGTTCAGCCGGGTGGCGGAGATCCGCTACGGGCTCATCCCCGGAGTAGAGCAGGAACTTGCCGGCTTTAATGAGCGACTGGTGGACATGCAAACCAATGCCAAGATGCTGGTTAAGGAAGAGGTTGACGCGGAGGATATCGCCGAAATCGTGGCGCGTTGGACAGGCATCCCGGTAACCCGAATGCTGCAAAGTGAGCGCGATAAGCTCCTCCGCCTCGAAGAAGAGTTGCACCAGCGGGTCGTAGGGCAGGATGAAGCAGTAGAAGCGGTTGCCGATGCGATCCGGCTCAGCCGGACAGGGTTGAGTAGCCAGGACCGACCCGTCGGCAGCTTCCTTTTCCTCGGTACTACCGGCGTTGGTAAGACTGAGTTGGCTAAAGCGCTGGCCGAGTACCTGTTCAATGACGAGGACATGATGACCCGCATTGATATGAGTGAATACCAGGAGCGCCACGCCGTGAGCCGCCTGGTGGGTGCTCCTCCGGGATACGTTGGCTATGATGAAGGCGGACAACTAACCGAAGCTGTACGGAGAAAACCATACTCTGTAGTCCTGCTCGATGAGATAGAGAAAGCCCATCCAGATGTTTTCAATACCCTGCTACAGGTATTGGATGATGGACGCCTGACGGATAATAAAGGTCGGGTGGCGAATTTCAAAAACACGATTGTGATCATGACCTCCAACATCGGATCAGAAGTGATCAGAGAGCGGTTTAGCCACATCGATGGGAATAACGAAGAAGAGATCGTGGAAAACACCAAGGAGGAATTGTTCCAGGTGCTGAAGCAAACCGTTCGACCTGAATTCCTGAACCGTATTGACGATGTAGTAATGTTCCGTCCGTTGAGCCGGGGCAATATCAGGGAAATTGTTGAACTACAATTATTGGGTGTTCGAGAACAATTGTCGGCGCAAGGCATTACTCTGACAGTAGCACCCGAGGCAATGGACTGGCTTGCCGCAGAAGGTTACAGTCCTGAGTTCGGGGCTCGCCCGCTAAAGCGCGTAATCAAGAAGCGCGTATTGCGGCAGCTCTCGAAGCAGATGCTGGCTGGGGATATTACTTCCGGTAGCCAGTTGGTGCTCGATGTATTCGACGATGTTGTCGTTTTCCGGAATGCCCGGGCAAATGAACGCATTGTTGAGCCTGTCTAGACAATAATTAATGAGTGCGTTATGGGCGGTAGCAGGGAGCAATCCCTGTTGCCGCTCTTTTTTTGTCTAGTTGGTAATTTCGGGTACAAAGTGTTAGAGAAAAGCTACTCGTCGCTCTACATCGATTATTTTTGGGCATGCTAGAATTTATATTTCGCGCCATTGGTTGGTTCTTTATGGAGATTATTATCGAGCTTATCCTGGGTGGGATAAGCCGGTTCTTTCAACGTATCGGGCTGCGGATATACAGCATTTTTACGGGCGAATGGGGCTTGCCAATGAAGGAGTTGACCGAAAAGCACGGCGACAAAATTGTGCCGTGGCTCTTTGGTGCTATGGTTTTTTTGGTGTCAACCTATTTTCTATTAGGTTCACTGCTTACCTCATTAGTCTCTTCTGAACCTGCCGAAACTCCTACCCACTAAGCGGTTGTTTAGTAGGAGTGTTTTCTGACTCATGGTTGCCTCGACTACCTTCAGTGATTTATGGCAGTCACTATTGCTGCGTAGCTTCACCTTTACTGCTCGAAGCAACTATCGCCAAAGTTTAAATCGGTTCATTACAGAATACTAGACTACTTAAACCCGAATCCCTTGAGCCCTTTGTGGCTGATAGCGATGGCTTCGAGGGCGGTATGGTTAAAACACATATCCTGCTCTACCAGATAAAAGCGCATGCCTGATTTTTCTTTCCCTTCCAGGATGCGGGCGAAGTCTATATTGCCTTCGCCTACTGGAGCAAAGCGCCCCTGGTCATCCATGTCTTTTACGTGCCAGGAGTGGAAACGACCGGGGTAGCGGCTGAAGTACTCAACAGGATCTGCGCCAGCTTTGGTGACCCAGTAAAGGTCCATTTGGAAATTGAGCTGCTTAGGGTCGGAATTTTCCAGGAAGTAGTCAATGGGGACAATACCGTTCTCGTCAGCGACGAACTCAAAATCGTGGTTATGGTAGAGACACCGAAGTCCGGCATCAGAAACCTTTTGAGCAAGCGCATTTACGTTTTTCATCACCTCTTCCGGACTTTGATTCATACCTAAAGTCTGCGTGGCCGCGTCATAAGTGAAGGCGCCCATGGGAGGAATCGGAATGACGAGGTATTGAAAACCAGCAGTTTTAAGGTCCTTGAGGACCTGGTCGACATTGTCAAGGGTTACATCGCTGTGGTGCGAACTGATGGGGGTAAGCCCCACATTTTCGAGATAAGCCTTGAAGTCAGCGGGCGCCATTCCATAGAACTTTCCTTCTTTGTAACCAGCGGCTTCAATGTATTGGTAACCGAGGTCTGCTACCTCTTGCAAAACTGCTTTTGGGTCTCCTGCTAAGTCTTCCCGCAGGGTGTAGAGAGCAAGTCCTCCGTACTTGGCTTGTTGCTGCTCAATGGCTGAAGCTGGCTCCTCTGCTGCAGGAGTATCAGAAGTATCACTGCCACAAGCAGTGATTAAAGGAAAAAGCAGGAAAAGGATAAAAGCCCTTGAGAATAGCATAGTGTCGTACTGGTTGTGTTGTGCCAAGGTAGCTAATATTAGAATAATCCGGTTTTGTAGGAGAGGCGCTTAGAGAGCGATAATAGGATGATGTGTCGATCTTGTGCTGATAACTTTTCGCGGGCATATTTTTTGGCCAAACTTATGCCCTCACTGTTGGGTTAGAGCGGTATGGCAATAAAGGATACATTAAAAATATTGGGCAAGGCTGCTCACCGGGAGTGGGATGGGATGGTCGAACGTCTGGGGTGGGGAAAAGACAAACCAGTAGCAGTGGCTAATTATATTGGTTTTGGCCGACCGGACTACCTATTTCTCACCGGGCGTGTACTGCGTGACCGGGGAATTCGGAGGGAAGAAAGGGATGGGCTGCTGGATAATGTTGTCAATAGTTTCAAGCGCTTTAATAGCAGGGAGATCGTTGGAGCCAAGGTGAAGATCACCTGGGGTAATCACTCTTTTGAACGCACTACCAATAACGAAGGGTATTTTCACGTAGAGCACCACTGTGCCCCTGATGAAGCAGTGCTCGGCAACCACAGCTTGTGGCAGGAGGCAGAGATAGAGGTGTTGGAAATCCCCCGTGAAGGGGCAGTCAATTTTATAACTCATGCCGACATTGTCGTCCCCACTGGGGCAGAGTTCGGCGTTATCAGCGACATTGACGATACCATTTTGCAGTCAGATGTGACAAGTAAGCTGATGCTCCGAACAATGTTGCACACCTTGCTGAAAAATGCCGGCAACCGGCATGCTTTCTCCGGGGTGTCTGATTTTTATCAGGAACTTGCTCTCGGAGCAGATGGTAAAGGTTTTAACCCCTTCTTCTATGTTTCCAATTCTCCCTGGAACCTGTATGACCTTTTGCTGGACTTCCTGCACCTTAACCGGTTGCCGCGAGGGCCGGTACTGCTGCGTGATTTTGGTCTCCCCGCTGATGACACGCCGTTCAGATTTAGCTCACATAAGGCAGATATGGTGAGGCGGGTATTAGATACGTATCCTGCATTGCCCTTTATCCTGGTCGGAGACTCAGGAGAAAAGGACACTGATATTTACCTCGAAGCGGCACGGAATAACCCTGGGCGCATTCTGGCAATCTATATCCGTGATGTACAAGATGACCGACGGGCCGAACGCATAAAATCGCTCATCGTTAATGCCGGCGACATTGAAGTACACTTGGTAAGTACATACGCCCAAGCTTTAGACCACGCCCGGAGTAAGAATTGGGTGGCGAAAAGCTAAGCGATTCCTGACTGATAAAACCAGGCTACTTACCGCTCTTCATTCTACGACTGGTCTTCTTGTCAAATAGACCAGATGATGCTTTCTTTTTGGGCTTCCCATTCTTTTTCAGTACCGATTTAGGGGTGTAGGTAGTGGCTGGACACCCTGATTTCCGAGCACATCCCGTTGAAGAAAGCGCACAGAATACTAGCAGGAATAAGGAGAAAAGGTAAACCCGAGCGTTTTTCATACGTTGTAGGGACTGTGAGAATGACGATTCGAATACAATAATCGGTTATTTTTGCACGTAAATCAGAGAAATATCCATTTTAAGGGCTGTTTTTGTTGTCTGGGAAGCGTTCCCGGTTGATCTTTGCCGCTCTTAATCATATCCAAAATCCTGAACCAATGAATAAAGGAGAACTCGTGGCGTCTATCGCCGAAAAAGCCGGCCTCACTCAGAGCCAGGCAGATGCTGCCCTCAGCGCCACCCTCGACAGCATCTCTGGTGCACTGCAGAGCGGTGACAGCGTAAGCCTGATTGGCTTCGGTACTTTCTCAGCTAGCGAGCGTCCAGCTCGTGATGGCCGTAACCCACGTACGGGCGAGACCATCAAAATTGCTGCTAAGACCGTTGCTAAGTTCAAGCCAGGCAAGAAGCTGAGCGATAGCCTCAACTAATTATTCCCGCCAGAATTTCAAAAGCAACCGCTTTTGACCGCTGGTTTATAAGAGCGATTCATCCTCAGTTGGGGTTGAATCGCTTTTTATTTGCGCGGACCCGGAAAAACCAAAGCTACAATTCTGGGAGATCGCCAAATATTTCCCCCGCAGGAATTGCTTTTTCAGATGATCCGTTAAGCGAAAAAGACTTAGTTTTGTCTTTAAACTTATTCGTTTGTGGTGACGTATTACAATGAATAATACCTGTT
>CAZTTF010000044.1:0-6199 GCA_964616365.1 uncultured Lewinella sp.
TGACAACGGTACCTCTGACTACTGTTCTGTAATCGTAGAAGTACAGGCCTTCCAGGACGGACTCTGTGAAGGAGATCCTGGCAACCTTGCCGGTTCTATCGCTACGCAGAACGAAGAAGTGGTAGCTGGTGTTGAAGTCACCCTGACGGGCGACAATAACATGGACCAGATGGTGACCACCGATGACAACGGTGTCTTCGGCTTCACTAACGTCCCATTTGGCGTTGACTACACGATCCAGCCCGCGCACCCAGTAGCAGTAGACCTTGCTACGGTGACGGTGACTGACGTAGTCATGATCGGTAACGTGATTCTCGGTGCTGAGAGCTTCGCCAGCGACTACGACTACCTCGCAGCAGACGTAGATCAGGACCAGTTCCTGAGCGTAGGTGATATGGTCGCGATCCAGCGGGTGATTCTTGGTCTGGACAACAACTTCGCATCAGGTGAAAGCCGGGGCATTGTTCCTGCTGACGTAGACGTAAGTGATCCATACGCTGATACCTTCCCCGGTGTGTACAATGTGAACAACATGTCGGTAAACATCTTCGATGCTGACTTCGTCGGTTTCGCTTACGGTGATGTGAACAGTGTAGGCCGTTCTTCTGCTTCCCTGGAAGTAGAGGATGCTCGCCTCGAAGTTGGTCAGATGCACAGCATTGCCTTCTCTGGCGCTGAGCTGGCTGGCTTCCAGGGTACCCTGGAACTTGCTGCCGGCCTGGAGCTGATAGATGTAGCCTTCGAAGGTGAAGGTGGTCTTAACCTGAACGGTGCCGCAGAAGGAGTGATCGCCATGATGTTCCGCAGCGCGGCAACGGTAACCGTAGAAGTACGGGCAACTGAAGCTGGCCTATTGAGTGAGATGGTGAGCCTGACGAGCAACGTAACGCTTGCAGAAGGAGTTAACGCTAACGGCACGAGCGGTGCGCTGAACCTTGCCTTCTCATCCGACACGGCACCTGCGTCCGCGCAAAATGCCCTGTTCCAGAACATGCCCAACCCGGTGACTGACGTGACGACGATCGCCTTCACGCTTGCGCAGGCAAGCGAAGCGACGCTGACGATCCGCGACATTGCTGGTCGCACGATCAGTGTGCGGGAGCTGGCTGGTGTAGCTGGCCGCAACCAGGTTGAGTTGAGTCTCAAAGAACTTGGAGGTGCGACTGGCGTACTGAGTTACACGCTGGTAGCTGGTGACTTTTCTGCTACGAAGAAGATGGTGGTGGTGCGCTAAGCACGGCTAACCGGATCAAACAATACTACGGCCCCACCGAATTTTCGGTGGGGCCGTTTTGGTGGTGTACCAGCTACAGAAAACCGGTCAGGTCGAAGTTTTTCTTTGAGTTATAGTGTTTGTTGTGACTTCAAACAGCGACCCTCATTCAGGTAAGTAAATCAGTTGTACCTTTACTTAATCTGCGCCTTTCCGCCAGCTTAGATTTCCGGTTTAATAATCTCATAAAAAGAAGTGATGTCTAATATTACACCCTCCCTGTATGGAACAGGAGCCCTTAAAGTGTTGCTTGTTGCTCTTTTTTTAGGGCTGATGGCACCCCTGGCCGCGCAGGATTTTAATGAAGTCATTAAAGCCGTGGCCTCCGACCGCGCGGCGTTTGATTTTTTCGGTTATTCCGTTTCGATCAGCGGCGACTACGCGATCGTAGGGGCTCGTGCTGAAGATGAGGACGCTTCCGGCGGGAATTTTGCTAGTAGTGCTGGTGCTGCCTACGTATTTGAGCGTGACGGTAGTGGTAACTGGGTCGAGGTGCAAAAACTGGTGGCCTCCGACCGCAGTACGTTTGACGAGTTTGGCTGGTCGGTTTCGATCAGCGGCGACTACGCGATCGTGGGGGCTCGTACTGAAAGTGAGGACGCTTCCGACGGGAATTTTGCTAATAGTGCTGGTTCTGCCTATGTATTTGAGCGTGACGGTAGTGGTAACTGGGTCGAGGTGCAAAAACTGGTGGCCTCCGACCGCGCGGCGGGTGACCAGTTTGGTTATTCGGTTTCGGTCAGCGGCGACTACGCGATCGTGGGGGCTTATCAAGAAGATGATGACGCTTCCGGCGGGAATATTCTCGGTAATGCTGGTTCTGCCTACGTATTTGAGCGTGACGGTAGTGGTAACTGGGGTGAAGTACAAAAACTGGTGGCTTCCGATCGCGCGGTGGTTGATTTTTTCGGTTGGTCCGTTTCGATCAGCGGCGACTACGCGATCGTGGGGGCATATTTAGAAGATGAGGATGCTTCCGGTGGGGATTTAGCTACTAGTGCTGGTTCTGCCTACGTATTTGAGCGTGATGGTAGTGGTAATTGGGATGAGGTGGAAAAACTGGTGGCCTCCGACCGCGCGGCGAGTGACCGATTTGGCTGGTCGGTTTCGATCAGCGGCAACTACGCGATCGTGGGAGCATATTTAGAACGTGAGGACGCTTCCGGAGGAAATAGTTTTAGTAATGCTGGTTCTGCCTACGTATTTGCGCGTGACGGTAGTGGTAACTGGGTCGAGGTGGAAAAACTGGTGGCCTCCGACCGCGCGGCGGGTGACGAGTTTGGCTGGTCCGTTTCGATCAGCGGCAGGTACGTGATCTTAGGGGCTATTCAAGAGGATGAGGACGCTTCCGGCGGGAATTTTACTGTTAGTGCTGGTTCTGCTTACATCTTTGAAGTAGCTAATCAGCCGCCAATGGCAGTTTGCCAGCCGGTAACCGTTGATGCTACCGCTAACTGTGAGGCAATGGTGGTGGCGAGTGCTTTTGATAATGGCTCGAGTGACCTCGATATGGATCCCTTAACCTTTACGGTTAGTCCTGTTGGCCCTTACAGCCTTGGAGTAACCAATGTAACGCTTACGGTAAGTGATGGCACGACTACTGATCAGTGCTCTACTACAGTTACGGTAGAAGATAATACACCACCTACGGTTGATACCTGTCCAGGAACCCAGACTATAGATCTAGACGCGAATTGTTCCGCAACGTTACCGGATTACACCACTGCCGCTTTTTCTGCCTTCTCGGACAATTGTGGGGTAGTTAGTATTACTCAAACTCCTGATCCTGGTATGGTTTACAGCGGTGAACAATCCATTTTCGTTAATTTAACGGCACGCGATGCTGCTGGCAACGAGAACGATGATTGTAACTTTACGGTTAATATTGAGGATAACACATTTCCAACCATTACTTGCCAGGATGCAACAATCGCCCTGGATGCTTCGGGTGTGGCAACGTTCAATTCTGCTTTTGTCCAGAACAATGTAATTACCAGTATTGGTGATAATTGTATGGTCAGTGGCATTGCGTTTTCTGTTTTATTCGGTCAACTTGATTGTGAAGATTTAGGCACATTTGAATTGCGTGTAGGCGCTGCGGATCCATCAGAGAATTTTAGTCCTTGCACGGTCACCATTACGGTTACTGACCCATTGAGCGCCTGTTGTGCCCCCCCGAATGCTATTTGTACCCCCGCAACCGTAGAACTGGATGGTAATGGTATGGGTAGTATTACTGCTGCTGAGATTGGTGCTGGTAGTACCGCCGACTGTGGCTCGGTCTCCGAAGTTGTTAGCCCTTCTGACTTCACTTGTGCTGATGTGGGATCTACTACTGTTACCTACACCATTACTGATGTTAACGGTCAGATGAGTCAGTGTAGCACCTCAGTAACCGTAAATCCTACAGAATTGGCCCTCGACAATATCGTCGGTATGCAATGCAGCAACGTTGATATTGGTGCGCAGGCGATTTTGCCATTCGAGAGTTCTACTGGTGTAGGCGTTGATGAATGGCGGTACGTTAGCCTGACCCGCCCCGCGGGTCTTAGCGCTACAAATGGTGGCTCGAGTACCGATCCTGCGAACTATCCGTTCACGGCTCCGGCTAACGGAGGTCGCTTCCAGATTAACAATGACCGCTACGAGAACCTGACGGGTGGACCGCTTGATGTGGTTTATACCATTGTGCCAATCACGGCACAAGGCTGTGAAGGGGAGGAGTTTACGGTAACCATTACGATTAACCCCGAGCCAATCGTCGAAGACATTGTCGGCACGCAGTGTAGCAACGTAGACATCGGCGCGCAGGCGATCCTTCCGAACAACGATCAGCTGGAGCCAGACGTAGAGGTATGGCGCTACGTTAGCCTGGTGCGCCCTGCTGGCCTCACGGCCACCAACGGTGGACCAAGCAACAATCCCGCCAACTACCCCTTCAACTCAACGAGTAACCTTAACGGTCGCTTCCAGATCAACAACGATCGTTACGAGAACCTGACGGGTGGTCCGCTGGATGTAGTATACACCATTGTGCCAATCACGGCCGAAGGCTGTGAGGGTGAGGAGTTCACCGTCACCATTACGATTAATCCCGAGCCAATCATCGAAGACATTGTCGGTACGCAGTGTAGCAACGTAGACATCGGCGCACAGGCAATCCTGCCATTCGAAGATCCTGCTGGTTTAGGCATCAATGAATGGCGCTACGTTAGTCTGGTTCGTCCTGCGGGCCTCAGCCCCACAAATGGTGGTACTAGTACTAACCCCGCAAACTATCCCTTTACGGTTCCGGCCAACGGAGGTCGCTTCCAGATCAACAACGATCGTTACGAGAACCTGACGGGTGGCCAGCTTGATGTAGTGTACACCATTGTGCCAATCACGGCCGAAGGCTGTGAGGGTGAAGAGTTCACGGTAACCATTACGATTAACCCCGAGCCGATCGTGGAAGACATTGTCGGCGTACAGTGTAGCAATGTAGACATCGGCGCGCAGGCGATCCTTCCGAACAACGACCAGCTGGAGCCAGACGTAGAGGTATGGCGCTACGTTAGCCTGGTGCGCCCTGCTGGCCTCACGGCCACCAACGGTGGTCCGAGCAACAACCCCGGGAACTACCCCTTCAACTCAACGAGTAACCTTAACGGTCGCTTCCAGATCAACAATGATCGCTACGAGAACCTGACGGGTGGCCCGCTGGATGTAGTGTACACCATTGTGCCAATCACGGCCGAAGGCTGTGAAGGGGAGGAGTTTACGGTTACGGTTACAATTAACCCCGAGCCCATCGTAGAAGACATTGTTGGCGTACAGTGTAGCAATGTAGACATTGGTGCGCAGGCGATCCTGCCATTCGAAGGTCCTGCTGGTTTAGGCGTCAATGAATGGCGCTACGTTAGTCTGGTTCGTCCTGCGGGCCTCAGCCCCACAAACGGTGGTACTAGTACTAACCCAGCAAACTATCCGTTCACGGCTCCGGCTAATGGAGGTCGCTTCCAGATCAACAATGATCGCTACGAGAACTTAACGGGTGGCCCGCTGGATGTAGTTTACACTATTGTTCCAATCACGGAAGAAGGCTGTGAGGGTGAGGAGTTCACGGTAACGGTTACGATTTTGCCAGAGCTCAATACTGCAATTAATCAAAACGTTACACAAATTTGCCCAGGTGGTTCCGTTGAATTGTCGTTTACTGATAATGGTTCGTCTGGTAACTTATTTAATATTGTAGCCGACCTCGTAGATAATGATGGAGCGACAGTGGGAGGATTTTCCGCATCTGACGTTCCTTCTGGTGCTTCGGTAACCTATACTGAGGGTGTTGATTTTAATGCTGCCCTGGGAACTTCGGCCAGTCTTACAAATATCATTGTAACTAATACCACCACGGGTTGTCAACAGTCTCTGGCTGACGTGACTGTTGATGTCGCTGACGATGAGGCGCCGACGGCTATCTGTCTGAATATCTCTGTTGAGCTTGATGCAGCAGGTAATGCTTCCATTACGCCTAACGGCGTCAACGGCGGAAGCTTTGATAATTGTGAACTTGCCTCCCTTAGCATCTCGACCTCCAGTTTCTCCTGTGCAGATGTAGGGAATAACGAGGTGATATTAACCGCTACTGATATAGCAGGTCTTACGAGCACTTGTACCGCGATAGTTGCGGTTAATGATACAGTATCTCCGGTGGCTATTTGTCAGAATATCGAAGTCTTCCTAGATGAAAATGGCAACGCCACGGCTTTCCCCGATGATGTTGACAACGGTTCCACTGATGCCTGCGGCATCAACAATGTTGTTTTCAGCTCCGATCCGGCCGATGAAGCCAACCAGTTCATTGAGTTGCCCTTCACCTGTGCTGAGGTAGGGGAGAACCCGGTCGTTCTGCTTGTCTTTGACAACAACGGCAACACGAGCAGCTGT
>CAZTTF010000045.1:0-3049 GCA_964616365.1 uncultured Lewinella sp.
ATCGACGATAATGGCATTAATCATAACTGTGTTGTGCTTTATTACGCTGCGATACTACGCCCAAACGTAAGGAGACCCAAAATCCCTCGACGAAGTGGGATGAAAACTCGTTGAACTGTAATATAGGATCAATCGGGTAATTTTTAGTGGCGCAGGCTACTCATGCCGGGCGTGCGGGTAAGGGATGGGCGTGCCACTGCGAGCGTTACTGTTAGAGGTCGAGGTCAAAATGGACTGCGTAAGTGTTTGGTGTCTCTTTCACTTCAAGTTTATAGGCTTGTGGGTAGAGTAGCTCGAGGCGCCGGCGGACATTCACCAGGCCGATACCTCCACTCGGCCTGTTGCCGTGGACCTGGGTTGGCATAATAGAGCCTTTACTGTTTTCGAGGACGAAGTGGATCGCCTGATCTTTTACGGTCAGTTTAGCGTGCACGAATCCATCTTTGATGTTGGCGTTTACCCCGTGCTTGAAGCTGTTCTCCAGAAAGGGGATCAGGAGTAGGGGAGCTACCATTTGATCAGTAACGCTGCCGGTTACTTCTAGCTTGATATCGATGCCTTTACGCTGGCGGAGGCGCTCCAGGTCGAGGTAATTCTTCAGGTAGTTGATCTCCTTTCGCAGCGGAACCCTGGGTTCATTGCACTCGTAGAGCATATAGCGCATCATTTCCGAGAGCTTGATGACAATGTCAGGTGCCTTGTCATCCTTTTTCAGCGTCAGTGCGTAGAGGCTGTTCAGGGTGTTGAACAGGAAGTGGGGGTTGATCTGACTTTTGAGAAAGCGCAGCTCAGACTGCATGCTCTCGTTCTGAGCCGTAACTTTTTTTCGGTTCTCGGTAATCCAGTCCACCATGATCTTACCAACCGTGCTGAGCCCTGCCATCAGGAAAGTACTGAAGAAGTAGGCATCCATATTGTTCAGGATGTCGTTCTGCATGTCACCTACCTTAGAGAAAAGAATAAACTTCAGGACTAGTTTAAGCGGAGTGACCATTAGAGCCAACCCGGCCAGTAACAGCAGGTATTGCCAGTATTTGCCTTGTTTCAGGTAAGTCGGGAAGAGGTGCAAAAGGTTGATGTATACCACTACGATATAGAACATCACGTTTACCGACTGACTAGCGACCGAGATGCCAAACGAGAAGTCGCTTCCCCGCCATTCAGCCATGACCATCAGGATGAGCAGCGCAAACCAGCCCCCGGCATGATAATACGGGCGTTTGGTCAGGGCTTTCCCCAGTCGGTCGAGGAAAGTACCGCTATCCTCCAGTTTTGCGGTGGGAGCAATGGTGGGCATGCCGCCAAATTACAAAGCGCAGGGTATTTATGGGGATATTATCGACGGAAGATCGTATTTGTCGGGTTTAGGCGCGAACGCCGGTGCCGGGTTAAGAGCAAATAGCCATGAGGTGTTATGCCTTGCTTGCTCAACCTTCTTTGCACCTGCGTCCCCGCCCAAATCTGACCCACTACCCGATACTGCTGCGTGAACGAAACGGAAACTATTGTTATCCTTTCAGCGTTTTTAAGCCTGCAACAATTACAACCATTGCAACAATTCTATTATGAAGGCTCTCTTTGTTGTTGGCGTCGTCGCCGCAATCATTTACTACATCGGAAAAGAAGTCGTTGGCTCTTTTCGTCACCTGACGGATGACCAGCTGATTGACTACTGGAGTGGCCGGATGGAAGCACAGAATCGTAAAGCTTACCGCCGTTGCAGTGAACACCTTGGGAGCTGTGATGATTGCCGCGACCGGCTTGACGAAATCCGTAAAGGCAATGCTGGTCCGGGAGCCGATGCTCCTTTGATCGAACGCAAATATTAAACTTCAACAGCGGGCGCTGATCCATTCTCGTTCCGTGGCGTTTACTCCTTCAAACTGCAACACGACCCTGGCGGATGCCAACCGCTACCGTGGGAATCCCTAACCTGATAGCTGCTATGACCATCGACGATCATTCTATTGTTACCCTGACCTATGAAGTGCGTGATGGCGGCCCCTCCGGCCCGCTCCTCGAACGAATGGACGTTAACTACCCCTTCAAGTTTATGTTTGGCGTGGGGCGGATGCTCCCTGCCTGGGAACGACGTATCTATGGCCTGAAGTCAGGCATGGGTTTTTCCTTTTTGCTTGCTCCGGAGGACGCCTACGGCGTGCCCAGTAAGGAGCACCTGCTGGAAATGCCCCTTGATCTTTTCAAGAATGAGCGCGAACAGATCGAACCCGGCTTGCTGGTCGAAGGGCAGTTCGTTACCCTCACTGATGCCGACGGGAAAGCGGTTAATGCCAAAATCCTGAAATGGGACGATAAGATGGTCAGCCTGGATGCTAACCATGCCCTCGCCGGAAAAACCCTCTTTTTCTCCGGTGCCGTTCTTGATGTACGGGAACCTACTGTAGACGAGTTGATCCAGAAGCGGTTTATTGATTTAGGGGGAGTTAGGAGGAGCTAGTAATTAGGAGCTAGGAGTTAGGGGCAGGTGATCCAGTTCATTGATTTTGATGCTGTCCGAATTTACCCGGATTATTGAGCATAAACGAGAGTAGCTTTCCTACCTCCGTGTTTAGGCCTGCCAGGCGTACATATTCATCGTTGTCGAGGTAATCACATCTTCGGGCAAACCGCAGCCATACCAGCGTTTCGTTGTTCTCGCCAAGTGCATCGGTCAGCTTAGCGTAGAAGTGCTTGACGTAATGTCGCTTAGCGTGGGCCTCTCCCAAATTACTGCAAACCGATCGAGACGACCTTCGTATCTGATCCGTCAGGCTGTACTTTTCCTCCTTTACGAAGGACGCTGTTACCTCGAATATTTGCTGGGCTAGTAACTCTCCCTTCTGAAAAGCAAGCCAGGAGGTAAAACAGTCTTTTTGTTTCATTGTGACTCAAGTTGATTTCCACAATGATCTTCCCTTACCTCGCTACCTACCTAATTTTAAACGTATACTTGCGTATATAGACGTATAAATACGGATATGTTACGCGTAACTATTTGATATTCATTCGATTATTGTTTTTTAGCTCCTAGCTCCTAGCTCCTAGCTCC
>CAZTTF010000046.1:0-24080 GCA_964616365.1 uncultured Lewinella sp.
CGGAGTAAAATGCAACCCTAAGAAGGGGGCTCCGTCATTGAAAGAAAAACTAACCCACTATGAAATACACATTAACGCTCCTTCTTTGTTGCCTTATGTTTGGTCTTACGGCACAACAAAACTATGGCAGTGGCTGGGGAAGCCGGGAGAAAGTCCGTGGAAATGGAGATGTGACTACTGAATCACGCGATGTACGGTCTTTTGACGGCATTACTGTTTGCTGTAACCTGAAGGTCGAAGTACGTCAGGGAAGCCAGTCGGTAAAAGTTGAGGCGGAAAGCAACATTCTACCTTACATCAAGACTAACGTGATTGGTGGCCGACTGGAAGTAGGCTTCAAGGACAAAGTCAACATTAAATCAAACGAGCCAATCGTCGTTTATGTCTCTGTCCCTCAATTGGAATATATAGGTGCAAGCAGTTCCGGCAAGATTGTAAGCCGAGATGCTTTTACGGGAGAGGAACTGGAAGTTGACGTGAGCAGTGCTGCCTACGTTGAGTTTGACTTTTCCGGCGACATGGTACGCCTCGACGCGAGCAGCGGCGGTAAAATTGAACTTAGTGGAAAAGGCAGTCGGATCAAAGCCGGAGCCAGCTCCGGAGGAAAGGTCCGTGCCGGAAAATTTATCGCCTCCCGCGGCAGAGCTAATGCCAGTAGCGGCGGAGGGGTAACCGTTCACGTTACCGGAGAACTGGACGCGAACGCCAGCAGTGGCGGCGGTGTACGTTACGAAGGATCACCGGAATCTGTTGACGCAAACAAGAGTAGCGGCGGTAGTGTCCGTAAAGTCAACTAATCCTGATAGTAAACAAAGCGGGGGCAGGAGCAATCTATAGCCGTCGGTTGGTTACTTCTGCATGTAGCCCTGTAGCAAAGTTATTAGAATGTGCCATTCCCGCAGATTTACCAACCGCTCCCTAAACTGAAGGTTTAGCATTAGCTGTTCGTCACCGCTTTAGCTATCTTTAAACTATTAATTACTCGTTTAGAGTATCATAGGGATGACTTTAGAAGCCCGGGCCATTAGCGGTCCGGGCTTTTTTATTAGCCGTTGCGCTTGTTGATTTCATCCTGAAGCTGACGGCGAAGTGATTGCTCGATTTCCAACCGCCGCTTTTTAGCTTTCTCCAGATCCTCCGCCAGTTTCTGCCCGTTTTCGATTGCCTCGGAAGATGATACGATCGCTAGGCGCATTCTCAGGAAGGCGAAAATAGCCAGGGCCAATAGTCCAAGCACCAACGACCACATGACGAGCGAATATGTGCCTTTGCTAAGTGCTACGCCCAATAAGCTTACGCTATCCTTCTCTTGCGAAAGGGCAGTGATACGATCTTCACGATCTTTGACCTCTTGGGTCAGGCTATTAATTTTTTCCGATTGGGTACTGATGGTTTGGCGCAGACTACCAGCTTCTGTAGTGTAACCCTGGATAGAATCGTTGACGTTGGCAATGAAGCTTTGCAGAAAATCCTGGCGAACAACTTTAAATTGCTGGTACCGGCTTGAAGCCTCAAGCATCTCCTCAAACTGAACACTCAGGCTTGTCGAGTCACTTGCCTGGGCGGGATTACCCGGCTGGGCCGTGGTGTGGGTGAAGGGGATAAGGAGAAGTAGGAGCGTGAAAACAGAAATGCGCATCAGTAAAAACAGAGTTTGGGGGGTATCAGTCTGCTGCAAAGATAGTACGTCTGCTGGCGTTCTCCTTGTATTTTCGGGTAGAGGCCGTCTGCTGTAGGGGTGTACCTGGAACTGCCCGGTTGTTTGGCGAGATAATTATCAACTTGCGTGTATCTTTGATCACCTTGTTTCTCCCGGAGCAGCATGGCTCCGGGGGAATTGTCACAAGTGACTCGAGGCAGCTTTTACTTGTAGTGTTAATAGTAGTATTTCTCGATATGCAATCCATCAAACTGGGCCTTGCGGCTTTATTCGCGGGCGTATTCCTGATCTTTTCCTGTGCTGAAACAGAAAACACCACTTACGAAAGAGGACTTACTCCCTGGGTCTTTCGATCAGTGCTTGATGAACAGGCCCGAATGCTAACTGCTTCATTACACGAGGACTTGTTTGTTGCTTACAGCGCGGAAACAGGGGCAATGTATAAAGCCTGGAAAGGAGAGGTTGATCTTGATGGTGCCGTGTATACCACGGCCCACGGGCCGCAGCCGGAAAGTATCGGTAAGGCGTGGACCAAAAATCCCTATGCCCAGCCATGGTTTATGGAAAAAGACGGGCAGCGCATCGGAGAGCTCGCTCTACGTTATCGGGGGCACCGGATAAAAGATGGGCAACTTTACATCACCACGGAGGTGACGGCACCCGAGCTGGGCGTGCGTGCTCTGGTAACGGAGCGTCCGGAATACCTGAGCGGTGCCGGAGGCCAGGTTGGGCTGGAGCGTACATTTACCGTCAAGGGCTTACCCGCCGATGTAACGCTAGGACTAAAGGTTGCCTCTGCAGGTCTGCCTTACGCCAAGAGCCTTGAAACCGATGGCGAATGGACCTTGCTCGAGGAAAAGGAACAGCCACTGGAAGGATTGACGGTCGTTTCCGTTGCCGGAGAACTATTACTCAACAACAATACCGCTACCCGTCTGGCAACCTTCTTTGTGCGTATTCCCACCTTGCCTGATGATAACGCAGCCGAGGGAGAAGTCTTGGCTGAAGTACGGGAAGCGGGTGAAGTCCTCATTGAGCGTAACGGCTGTAAGACCTGCCACAATACCCGGGTGAAGACGGTAGGCCCGGCATATATGGCTATTGCAGAACGATACCCCAATACTTCCTCCAACGTTGATAAACTAACGGCCAAAGTGATCAAAGGAGGCTCCGGAGTTTGGGGGCAGGCTGCGATGACGCCACACGATCACCTGCCGCCTTCCGACGTGAGAACAATGGTCAAATGGGTGATGGATCTGGACAAAGGGTCTGAGGAGGACTTCACGGAAGACACTGGAAACTTCGATAACTTCACCGCTGACGATGCACTACAGCCCACCGCAGGGGTGGACGCTGATGGCCTCTTGCCCGGGGCAAGAGCGGCCGTGTATGACTTGCCCAAGGGAGCAAGATTCCTCGATGATATTAACTGGCAGGCTGCTCCAGTCGCCGAAGGGGTCGTCCCCCACATCAAATTTGCCGGAGCAGACTGGGGTAAACTTGAAGACAATTTCGCAGTCCGGTTTTCCGGCTACCTGAAGATCCCGGAGACGAGCAACTACCTGTTCCGCCTGCGGAGTGATGATGGCAGCCGACTGATTATTGACGGCCAGGAAATTATCAATCACGACGGCCCTCACGGGCCGAGCGCAAAGGATGGTGAAATCGCTCTTGCTGCAGGAAACCACCCTTTTGTAATCGACTACTACGAAGGTGGCGGAGGACAGGCTGTATTTTTTGAATGGCGCTCTTTCTTTAACCCCGAATGGCAGGCGGTATCTGATGAATATATGCTCCATGCACCGGAAGAGGACCTGGGGATGGCTATGCCGGCTCCAATGGACCGGGGCAAGGTCTATGCCGGAGACGGAACACGCTTAACCGAGGTGCATCCGAGCTACACCCTGGCTCAGGCTCGTCCAAACGGCTTTACTCCTAAAGTAGGGGGAATGGACTTCCTGAGCGATGGACGTCTGGTTATCTCCACCTGGGATGCTGAGGGTGCCGTTTATATCCTGGACAACGTTCAATCCGGAGACCCGGCTAAGATTACCACCAAGAAAATCGCCACTGGCCTGGCGGAACCCCTTGGCCTTAAAGTGGTAGAGGACACGATTTTCATCATGCAAAAGCAAGAGCTTACTAAGCTCATTGATCACGACGGAGATGAGCTGATTGATGAATACGCAACGGTGTCTAACGACTGGCTGACCACAGCTAACTTCCATGAGTTTGGTTTCGGCTTAGCATTTGAAGAGCCCTACTTTTTTGCTACCCTCGCCATTGGCATCCTGCCCGGAGGAGCGAGCGCACCAAACCAGCCCGCCAGCCGGGGTAAGGCGGTCCGGATCCACCGGCACACGGGAGCATTGGAATATATTGCCAGTGGGTTACGGACTCCGAACGGGATCAACTTTGGTGTTGACGGAGAACTGTTTATCGCTGATAACCAGGGCGACTGGCTTCCCGCCAGTAAAATCCTGCACGTTTCCGAAGGCGCTTTCTTTAATTCTTATGCCGTTGAGCCTAATGAAACCAAAACGCCCAAACCTCCGGTAGTCTGGTTGCCACAGGATGAGATCGGTAACAGCCCGTCCACTCCCAACTACCTCAACGATGGCCCCTACGAGGGCCAGATGCTGCACGGAGAAGTGACGCACGGAGGCCTGAAGCGCGTGTTCGTAGAAAAGGTAAATGGGGAGTACCAGGGGACAGTGTTCCGTTTTGTGCAAGGACTGGAGGCCGGGGTTAACCGTAATGTATGGGGCCCTGACGGGGCTTTATATATCGGTATGATCGGTTCTACGGGGAACTGGGGCGATACCGGTAAGCCTTACTACGGCTTGCAGTCGCTCAAGTACAACGGAGCACCGACCTTTGAGGTACTAGCCGTAAGGACCCAGGCCGATGGCCTGGAGGTTACCTTCACCCAGCCGGTAAAGGCTGGCTTCGGTATGGATCCGGAGGAAATTGCCCTTACCCGCTTTTACTATAAGCCAACGGCGAATTATGGTGGTCCCAAGTTGGAGGAAACCCGTTTACCGATTTCGGAAATGACCTGGAATGAAGCGCGCACCAAGCTCCGTCTGGTCTTCAACGGGCGTAAAAAGGAACACGTTTACTACCTCCGGTTACCAAATTCCTGGACCGATGTTGAAGGGCGGAATATCTGGAGTACAGAGTCGTGGACGACCGTCAATAACTGGCCGGGACAACCATCACGCTAAGCAGTCTTTTGCCGAAATAGGGGTTGTTAGATTGATGCTCCGGAGAAAACCAGTAGGTAATCTGCTGCAGATAAGTAGTTGCTGGAAGAAATAGTCAATACCTGACATTATCTTAGCAGCTTTCCTACTTGGATCGTGCTATGAAATATGTCTACCTCACCCTTTCGGGGCTCTTTTTTGCCGCTTGGATATACCTGGGCAATACACCGGGTGTCGGAGGCGCTCCTATTCCAGCTATTGGAAAATTCTTCAATCCGGCAAAGGGTTTCTGGCAAAACGGTAAGACCCAGTTGTTGGGGCGTTCTGACACGCGCAGATTATCTCTCGGCCACCCACTAGCGAAAGGGGAGATCTTTTTTGATGAACTTGGCATCCCCCACATCTTTGGTGAGGATATGGCTTCTGTCGCCTTTTTACAAGGCTACGTCAATGCCGCGGACAGGATGTGGCAAATGGACATTTCCACCAGGGCTACGGAGGGTACGTTAAGTGAAGTCTTAGGGGCGCGGACGCGGGCGCGGGACATTGGACAAGTGAGCAGAGGATACCGTATGGCCGCCCAGCGGGCGGTAGATTCTATCTCGTTGCATTTTCCGGAAGAATTTGGCATCATTGAGGCATACGCTCAGGGCGTTAACGCCTACCTGGATCAGCTGGCGCCGGAAGATTACCCCGTGGAGTATAAGCTGCTAGGGCATACGCCGATTCGCTGGAGCCCTTACCGTACGGCCTTACTCATGAAGGGAATGTCTCAATCGCTCAGCGGGCGCTCTGACGATGTGGAAGAAGCCAAAACCATAGCAGACCTGGGTGATCAGCTGTTCGAAGCGCTGTACCCTGAGCGCTTTCCCGATGCCGATCCGATCGTCCCGGCTTCAGGTACTTACAAACGCAGGGCCGCCAGCGGCGGCCAGGGAGCGCCGGTCATTGCTCCTCTAACGACCATGGCACCTGCCGCCCCCGCCACTTCTTCGGCTACTTTCGGAGCACTCCCCTCCGCAGGACAAGGGGCGCCATACGGCCCCGAACTGATCTCCTCTGACGAGCCTGTTTATACCGTTTTTGCCGAGCACCCTGATAATGGATCCAACAACTGGGCCATTGCCGGGAGCCGTAGTAACACCGGAGCGCCATTGCTGGCCAGTGACCCTCATCTTTCGCTGACGCTGCCAAGTATCTGGAGCGAAGTGCAACTACACTTCCCTGGTGTGAATGCCCGGGGAGTAAGCCTGCCCGGTGCTCCCGGTATCATGATTGGCTTTAACGATTACGTTGCCTACGGCGAAACAAATGTTGGCCATGATGTAACCGACTGGTTTAAGATCGAGTGGACAGACTCAACGCGCACTACCTATCTGCTGGATGGGGAGGAAGTTGCCGCCAATGTGATTGTAGATACTATTCTGGTGCGTGGCGAGGCTCCGATAATTCTGAAAACACCCTGGACAATTTTTGGCCCTGTTCCCTATACCAAGGGGCGCTATGCTGATTATGCGATGCGCTATCTGGCGCACGATGCACCTGGCAAAAACTTACGTTCTCACGCTTTGCCCGGTACCTTCCTCAAGCTGTTACAGGCCCGGAATTATGAGGATTACCGGGAGGCACTACAGGGCTATGCCGATCCCGCCCAGAATTTTGTTTTTGCGGAGAAAGGGGGAGACATCGCCATTCGACCGAATGGTTTTTTCCCCGTACGGGCACAGGGGAATGGACGTTTCCCTTTAGCCGGTAATACGCGAGCTAACGCCTGGCAGGGCTACCTACCGTTTGCTGACCGACCAGAGCATAAAAACCCGAGGCGGGGCTTCGTTGCTTCGGCTAACCAGGTGACGGCAGCTGCTGATTTTGCATATAACTACCACGGAGGTTTTGGTGAGTACCGGGGGCGATACATTAACCGCCATTTGCGTAAGGCCGGGCAGTTAACACAGCGAGACATGAAAGAGCTCCAGCTGGACAGTTACAGCTTATTAGCCGAAGAACTGACTCCGCTGATGATTGCGCGGATAAATCGTAATGCCCTTACGGCTGAAGGGGGGCGGTTATTGCGCCTGCTCTCTGAGTGGGATTACCGATGCCGTGCGGATAGCCGGGCAGCTACCTTATTTCACGACTGGCAAAGCCGACTCTACAGGCTAACCTTTGATGAGATACCACGAGATTCGGGCTACATACTTCCGGATCTTTGGCGCTGGAATGACATCATTGCCGAAACACCTGATGATCCCATCTTTGACATTGACTCTACGAGTTTCCGGGAAACAGCAGCGACGCTTACTCAGCGTGCTTTTGATGAAATCCTCGAAGAACTTGACGGAGCTTTACCCAAGCCATGGTCTGAGGCACGTAATACGCGTATTCGGCACCTGGGGGCAATTCCGGGCTTTGGGACTGGCCTGATCGTTTCGGGTGGTTCGCGGCAGTCGCCCCGCGCGCTGAGCGCGGGCCATGGTGCCAGCTGGCGGATGGTTGTTGAGCTGGGCGAAACTCCCCGGGCCTGGGGTGTTTTGCCGGGCGGCGCCTCCGGCGCCCCGGGAAGCCCTTCCTACGATAATGGGGTGGATGACTGGGCTAATGGCCGTTACCATGAATTGATCCGTTGGAACGGTGTTGCCGAGGCAACAGAGAAAGCTGCTGGTCGCTGGACGTTTGAGTAAGAACCGTCAGGGGCGCTCGCGCGTGGGTAACTCAGTAATCCCGGTATACGCATTGCGCGCCGAACTTAGTTTGCTGTACTTTAAGTGTAAGCGATTATTGAATGACGAGGAATGGTGCTACGCGCTGGATTTGGGCGCTTACTACTCTTCTTCGGAAACGTGCTGAAAGAACCAGAAGATGGTTTTGCCGTAATTCCGCTTATCTACGCAACGAGGGTCCATACTGAAGTCATGATGGGGGTTTGTTTCGAGAACAAAAAGTCCTTCAGGAGAAAGTAGGCCCGCTGCAAATACAAGATCAGGTATTTCCGGAATATTGGGAAGGGGGTAGGGTGGTCCGGCAAAAATGTAGTTGTAAGGTTCTCTCACCGGACGCGCAATGAACTTGAATACGTCCATGCGGAAGATTTTGATGTAGTCTTCAACCCCCAGGGCTTTAACCGTCCGCTGCACGAATGCTACAGCAGGACCGTGTTTATCGACGTAGGTTACATCTGTGCAGCCACGACTGATAAATTCATAGTCGTGACTGCCGGTGCCACCAAAGAGATCGAGGAAACGCACCTTGTCAAAATCCAGCCAGATGTTGTGCAGTACATTAAAGAGCCCCTCTTTAGCGTAGTCAGTGGTGGGCCGTGTCGGCCATTTGTCGGCAGGGGGCGTGAAGCGACGACCTTTAAATTTTCCGGAGATAATGCGCATGGGGTAGCCTGATTTTCGGGGGGATGTATTTGACAGGGGGCAATTTACAAATCTACCGCTCAGTTGGCAGAGGTATTCACTTCCACTGACCAAAGTATTTCTGAAATATCCGGGTAATGTTACGAGCGTCGTCGATCCCGCGATGATGGGTCCCGTCCAGGGGGAAACCTTCGAGCGCAAGCGCTTCTGCCATCCCTAAGGGTCTGCTGGTTTTCGCCAAATCGTGGTGTTGATGCTTTACGCTGATGTGTTTGTTGACCCAGCGCTTGTCCAGTCCAAACAAGTCTGAGTCTGACCGCAATTGTCGGCGGTCATAAAATCCCCACGAGCAAAGCAGGTAGTCTTCAGTGCCGACACCGATCCACGTTTTAAAATCATGGACCACCTCGTCGAACTGAGGTGCCTGGTCTATTTGCTCCTGGGTGATGGAAGTGAGCTGGGTACAAAAGTCACTAAGCGCCGGATGAATCTTAGGCTGGACGAATGATTGGAACTCGTCAACGATGTTCCCGGCTTCATTAACCTTTACGGCACCAATTTCAATAATTTCATTGGGTGTTTGCTCGCGATTCTTCCAGCAAGTAGCCTCAAGATCGAATACGATATAATGCATAACAGGGTGTGTTTCGAGGGTGATGAAAAAAGGTGATTGGGACATAACACGCTGGGTGAAAGTAAAGTTGCACGGTGGCTGACTTTCGTTGGATCGCCGGAAGAGGAGTGATTTTGATTCCCTTAGCCAGATAGGGGAGGGGATCTGACCATTTAGCAGGTAGTAAGAAGTCCGCTAAGTATTAATAAAGGAGCGCCGTCCCAGGCTTGAGCTGGTCGAAGTAGCGTCTATCTACCAAATAGCGCAATAATTTTAACGGATACCCTACGTAAGCTCTACTATGAAAGCGGTCGTATTGCCCTATCCCAGGCATAGCAGTTCAAAGTACAGGTGGCCGGGAAGGCTGGCTAGTTCCGGCGGAGTGGAGGGAGGAGCACCGTACTGACAGAAACGAATGTCTTCGATGTAGCGGTAGAACTGACGATACAGATCGCTATGTTCAGTTATTTCGCCACAGAGGTATAGCGGTACTCTGGTTGGGGCCCAACCACAATGCTGGTAGGCGAGCAGGAGATAATAAAGTGCGTCCTGCGAATTAGAAAAGTGAAAGGTATTGAAGAACTGCAAAATACCATTTCGGTGAGCAGCTACGAAGAGTCTGCCGCCGCGTACTGCGGCAGTGACCGACTGGTGACCGAGGCGCCGGGAACGCATGCTCCAGGCCGTCAGTAAGCCTCCGGCGATGTGATGGGTACGCCGGGGTAAAAGCCGCCTTTCTACGGCATCCAGGTTGGATTTGCTGGCGGCGTAAACGATATGGCCTTCAAGAAAAGAAAAGCGTTCACTACGGACTTCGTCCTCAATGCCCAGAAGGGTAAGCTGCTCCAGGTAGGTTCTCGTACTGTCTTCGCTAAAAAGCTCGTCGGGTACAAGGGTCAACCGTTCTTCGGCCCAGCCGAGGATGCAGTTGTCGTAGCGAAGGGTTCGCAGCTTATCGTCTGCTTGAATCAGACGATTGATGGTTTCGGGCCAGTTGTGCTTATCGGCCGGTTCGAGACTCTTCGAACTATAGGCCAATAGTTTGTTTTTCGTCCGATCACGGACGATATACGCAAAACTGTCCATCCCCGTAAGGATGGACAGTTCGTACTTATGCGCGCTTTCTGGGTGGAAAGCGGCAGCGGTTATATCGTAGTTGCTTACTGCCAACTGCCGGTGAGCGTAGGTTTGTTGAGGTCACCGAACTTCATGGGAGCGTTGGGGTTGTAGGCCTGGTCGTATTGCTGGAAGCGTGCGTCAGCGTACTCACCCATGTAGATCTTCTTTTGAACGCCTACCTGAACAACTGGAACAGTTGTGGACTGGTAAGGAATCACTTTAGCTTCGATCTCAAAGTTAGCACCGTCGCCAAAAGGAACCTTTTCGAGATCCTTAAGGACAATACCACGTTCCTCGACGATCTGCGTTGCGGGAATGTAGGTGGTGTCGTACCGGATTTCTCCGTCAAAATCAGGGTCGTCAGGGTCACCGGTAACGGAGATCTGTAGGGCCTGACCTTCGGTCAGTACCTGCTTGAGGGTGTCAAAACGAGGGGCAAATTCACCAGTAATATCGCGGTATACCTCCTGGGCGTCGCGTATCATTTCAAGTTTGGCGGAGACTGCATTGTCCCGCTCAGAACGAACATTGGCAAAAGCGATTGGCTCTTCGATACTCTTGTAGAGGAAGAACGCAAGTACGCCGGCCAGGACAAGGAAGAGAAGACTGAATAGTGTGCGCATCTTTAGCTTTTATTTCCGCAAGTATAAAACATTTCTATCATCCTTTAGATGTACGGAGGCATGATATTGGTGTACGGACGGATAAAAATGTGCGTTTGGGCCTTCAAACTGGTTTTTTTTGCCATTTGGTCGGGAATAACAGGAATCAATCAGCTTGCTCATCCATTTTTGCGGTTCTTTGTTATAGCCCCATTTGCCCTTAGTTATTGCTGCCATTTGTCCCGACGCTATCGGGGGGATTGGCGGGTAATTCGGTCCTACTGAGATTTACTTGTGGCAGGACCATCGATTAAACCGTTTACTTATGCCTACTATTCTAGCCATTGAATCAAGTTGTGACGACACTTCGGCCGCTATTGTGGCTGACGGAGTAGTATTGAGCAACGTTACCGCTGGTCAGGCGGTACACGAGGAATATGGTGGGGTAGTGCCAGAACATGCAAGCAGGGCGCACCAGCGCAATATTGTTCCTACGGTCTCCGTGGCGCTTTCCCGGGCGGGAAAGACCGCTGATGATATCGATGCGGTTGCTTTTACCCGGGGGCCTGGCCTGATTGGTTCATTAATGGTTGGGGTAAGTTTTGCGAAGGCTTTTGCCCTGGCAAGAAATTTGCCACTAATTGAAGTGGACCATATGCAGGCCCACGTGCTCGCACATTTTGCGGAAGACCCGAAACCAGCGTTTCCATTCTTATGCCTGACCGTATCCGGAGGACACACCCAGCTGGTTGTGGTTCGAAGTGCGTTGGATCAGGAGATTATTGGTCGAACTATTGACGATGCTGCCGGCGAGGCGTTTGATAAATCAGGGAAAATGCTTGGCCTGCCTTACCCGGCGGGCCCTGTTATTGACAAGCGTGCCCAGCACGGAACGCCTTCCATTACTTTTGCTAAGCCGGACCCCGGAGCACTGGATTTTAGCTTTAGTGGCTTGAAAACGAGTATCCTTTATACGTTGCAGAAGGAGATCAAGCAGGATCCTGACTATTTGGATAAGCATATGGACGATATCTGTGCCTCGATTCAGGATACGATTGTGTCCATTTTGCTACGCAAAATCAAAATGGCAGCTGCCCATACGGGGTTAACCCGTATTGCACTAGCCGGAGGGGTGTCTGCCAACAGCGGATTGCGCAAAGGCCTGGCGGAGCTCTGTGAAGCGGAAGGCTGGACTGCCTTCGTGCCCCAGATTGCTTATTGCACGGATAATGCAGCGATGATCGGAGTCACGGCAACGTTTAAATATGCTGCCGGAGCATTTGTAGGGCAGGAAGTCGCGCCAGCGGCGCGCCTGTAAGGTTGGTTGGCGTGCTTAACGATACGCACTTTTCGGACACTGCTTTCCAGGACCATTCTTTAGCACCTGCGTCTGCGCCCAAAAGCGCATGATTTACGTCAAGAATCGGTAATTGCCGAAAAATTAGCGCTGCCCTTGCGGTAACTACATCAACTAATAACCGCCATTCATCGAAATTCCAGCATCAGTCATCTAAGGGTACCTAACTTAGGGACTACTAGCAGCGTTATAGCAATATGCGTAAGAAAATAACTGACTTCGCGACGAAGAAACTAAAAGATTCCATCATGAATCCCAACGGAAACCTTGATAAGAACCGCCATGCAGAAACCATCATCCGCAACCACGTTTTGTGGGCCATGACGGCGGGCGCGGTGGCTCCTCCATGGGTGGATGTATTTGCGGTCTCCGCAGCCCAACTGGACATGATTCGTCAGATGAGCAGGGTGTACAATATTGATTTTGCCGAAACGCAGGGGAAAGCGATTGTCTTTACGCTTACTTCGAGTACCGCTGCCAGAGCTGGTACTTCCAGTTTGATTAAGCTGATTCCCGTTGCCGGTTCAATTGTTGGTGGTGGTATTTCGGCTGTTGTCAACGGTGCAAGTACCTACGCCCTTGGTGAAGTGTTTAAGCAGCATTTTGCGCACGGTGGTACTTTCCTGGACTTCGATACTGAGCGGCTGCGTAAGCTGTATAACGAGAAATTCGAGAAAGGAAAGAAGGTAGCTAAAGCCTGGAAAGACGAAGCGCTTTCCCGGAAGAAGGCGGAAAAGGAAGCTGCTGATAAAGTAGCCCCGGTGCCGGCAGAGGTAGAGAAAGTCGTGGTGGAAACCGCTGAGGCTGCTCCTGAAGTGGAAGCTACCGCTGCCATCGACGATAATACGATCCGCAAGATCAAAGAGCTGGCGGAGATGAAGGCGCAGAATATCATTACGGAAGAAGAATTCGAGATGATGAAAAAGAAGATCATCGGTTGATCTTAATTGCGCGTTAAAGTATAAACCCTGACCGGAACAGTATCCCGCTATTTTCGGTTAAACGCGGCCTCTGACTTTGTCAGGGGCCGTTTTTCGTGGATTATACGCTACTTTTCGGCACCGATGACTTTCCCTACTCCAAAAACTGGCTTCTCTGAACCGTGATACGACCTTAATTCGAGCCGGGCAGTTTGCCCAGGCCGCCCGGCAGGGCGGCATCATCTTGATCGCCCTCGCCCTCCCGCGTCTGGGGGTTGGGCGGGAGGTAATTGGTCAGTGGGAAGGCTTACTTTTTATGGGGTACGTTTTGGGTTTTGGCTGGCTGACCGGTTTACTGCAGGCTTTTTTGGTACGGGTGCGATTAACGCGGCCAGCGGCCGCGGCGGCGTTCAGCCGGATTGCCATTGTGAGCGTTGCTGTAGTCTCTGGTTGTTTACTCCTCCTTGCCGCCATCGGGCAAGACCAGTTGTTTTCCCTACTTCGCCTCGGAGCAGCCCCGCCAGGCTGGTGGTATTTCTTTATCTTTTTGCTGACGCAGTGGCCGGGCCTGTTCTTTGAGCAGGTCCTAACGGTTAGGGATAAGCCCTGGCCACTGGTGTTTTTTGGCGCAGCCAGTGCCCTGGGCTACGTGCTGTGTCTGCTAGTACCTTTGTACTATGGAGCAGGACTTGCTCATGCACTTTTTGTGCTAGCGGTTTTCGCTGGCGTTAAAGGATTAGTTATTCTGGCTTGGTTACTGTATGATCGCAGCCAGGATACCCCGGAAGCCGCTCCGGTAGCACACTTGTCTCCGTGGCTCGCAGCGGCATGGCCGCTGATGATTTATGCTTTTGTGGGGTCGTTGGTAACGGCTTTTGACCCTTGGTTTGTCAATTACTGGTACGCAGGCGATGAGGAGATATTTGCCACCTTCAGGTATGGCGCCCGGGAATTACCACTCCTGGCCGCCATTACTAATGGAGCAATGGTCGTGGTGCTGCCACGACTCACAGAGGCTCCAGCGGCGGGTCTGGATTTACTCAAGGCGAGCTCCCGGCGACTGATGCACTGGATATTTGGGGGAGCCATCCTGATCATGGTCTCTGTCCCCTGGTGGTGGACGCTGGTGTTTACGGAAGTTTTTACGGAGAGCTTACCACTATTTCAGGCTTATTTGTTTGTGGTGGCGAGCCGGCTGTTGTTTCCCGTGCCGGTGCTTACTGCCCGCGGACATACACGGATGCTAATGGTCTTCGGGCTGGGGGAGCTACTGGTTAACCTGGCGTTGAGTATCGTCCTGGCGCCTCATTTTGGCCTGGTGGGAATCATCTGGGCGACCGTCATTGCTTACCTGATTGATAAAATTGCCCTGATGGCTTACCTCAAGTATCGAACAGGTATTGGTCCGGGCAGGTATACAGATCTCAGGTGGTATGGGGGGTACTTGACGTTAATGGCGGCAGCGTACTGGATGTTTGGTTAGTCGGCAAAACTTGCTGTTTCACCAGCCGCGTTGATTCTGAAGATTACTGCTTCTTTTTGCTCCGGCGAGGGCTACTCGCGTCGCCCTTTTTAATGCGACCCCAAGCCCAGTCCCATTTGGAGTTACTGGTCAGGGGGACGTAATAGTCTCGTTGGGGCTCAAAATCTAAGCCTGCCAACAATCCTTCCGCTTCCATTTTCCAGGGAGCGTGGACAAGTGGGGCTGGAAGTTCGGCTAGTTCGGGCAACCAGGTTTTTACGTATTTACCCTGCTTATCGTATTTCAACCCCTGCCAGGGCGCGCTGGTATAGTAAATTTCAAAAGCCTGCGTGTGCCAGTTAAACCAGTTGGCGCAGACCTCGTAGTCAATCAGCCGGTTCTCGAACCACGCGGCCCCCCACCGCCAGTCGACCTGATAGTCTCTGGTCAGAAAACTAGCACAGTTTACACGTCCCCGATTACTCATAAAGCCGGTGGCATTAAGCTCACGCATGTGAGCGTCAACGAAGGGGATGCCGGTTTTGCCGAATCTCCAATTGTCAAATAGCTGGTGGTCTTTGTTCCAGGCCCGCTCGCGGTTTTTTAAACCGCCGGCACGGAACACTTTGCTACCGTGTTTGAGCCCCATAAATAAAAAGAAGTCTCGCCAGCGCATTTCGAAGAGCACGCCGCTACCACCCCGGTTAGGGTGCGCTTTACCGTAAGCCTTGATCCGGTGAAATATTGTCCGGGGTGAGAGACAGCCCAGAGCCAGGTAAGGGCTGAACTTGGTAGAGTAGTCGGGGCCTAGACTTTGATTACGGGTGTATCGATAACGGTCCACCAGCCTGCTTTCCTCAAGGTAGTGATCGAGCCGGGCGAGGCCAGCAGTTTCCCCGCCGGGGTAAGCCGGATTGCCGTCTAAGAGGTTTGTGGGGAAGTGCTGAGAGGGGGTGGGGAAAGGAGGAAATTCAAATCCTGAGGGGGCGGGGATACACTCGGGAGCAGGGAGGGGAGCCCTGACCTGAAGCAGCTCTACGGATTTACGGAATTTACGAAAAGGCTCAGGGCACTTGGTGTCTGGAAACCCTACGTCGCGGGGGTGATACATTGTTTTTCCCCATGCTCCGATCAATTTACATTGATCAGGTAACAGGGAGGTGAGTTGCATCGTTTCCGACTGTTCTTCCGCCATGATCTCCTCCTGATAGTAGACCGCGTCGGCACCTACACCAGTCGCCCACTGGCTGACTGCAACGGGAACACTGTCGGTAATAGTTACTGCAAGTCCTCCTCCCTTTGCGGTGAGTTGGCGGGATAGGTCCTGCAGACTCTCAAGTAGGAATTGCAAGCGGTGAGGGCCAGTCTTGCTAATCGCTGGTTCCGAAAGAGTACGCCACGAAGACCGGGCAATGGGATAAACGCAGAGCACTGCTTCGTGCTCTGCCACTGCCCGACTCAGCCCTGGGTTGTCCACCAGCCGGCAATCGTTTCTAAACCAATAAAGGGCTGTAGACATGATTCGACTATTACTTTCAGGTCTAACTCCTTTTTGCGGGACGTTGTTCCATGCTAAGTTGTTCAGTGAGAACACAGAGTCTACACAAACGCAGAAGCGGTACTCACCAATGGATGAGTACCGCTTCGTATATCGAGCACATGATGCAGCTTATCCAAAGGCATTGATTCCCGTTACATCCATACCCGTAATCAACAGGTGAATGTCGTGGGTGCCTTCATAAGTCACTACTGATTCGAGGTTGGCCATATGACGCATGATAGGGTACTCGCTGGTGATCCCCATGCCACCGTGAATTTGGCGTGCTTCGCGGGCGATCTCGAGGGCCATGTTCACGTTGTTCCGCTTGCCCATGCTGATTTGAGCTGGTGTTGCCTCGCCGCGATTGGCCAGTGTGCCCAGGCGCCAGGCGAGAAGCTGGGCTTTACTGATCTCGGTGATCATCTCCGCCAGTTTCTTTTGGGTCAGCTGAAAACCGCCGATGGGCTTACCGAATTGCTCCCGCTGCAGGCTGTAGCGCAGGGCAGAATCATAGCAGTCCAATGCGGCGCCGATGGCGCCCCAAGCGATACCGTAGCGTGCCTTGCTCAGGCAGCTCAGTGGTCCGCGGAGGCTCTTGATGTCAGGGAATACGTTTTCCTTCGGGACTTTCACGTCTTCAAAGACCAGCTCTCCGGTGATGGAAGCGCGCAGACTCCACTTGCCGTGAATCTCCGGAGCACTAAAGCCTTCCCAGGAAGACTCTACTACCATACCACGGACTTTTCCCTCTTCATCCTTGGCCCAAACCACGGCAACATCAGCAACCGGGCTGTTGGTGATCCACATCTTAGCACCGTTGAGGAGGTAATGATCGCCTTTGTCAACGATGTTGGTACGCATGGAGCTGGGGTTGGAACCGGCATCGGGCTCCGTGAGGCCGAAGCAACCAATGTATTCACCGGAACCCAGTTTGGGGAGGTACTTCATTTTCTGCTCCTCCGTAGCGTACTTGTAGATGGGGTACATCACGAGGCTACCCTGAACGGAAGCCATGGAACGTAGTCCGCTGTCGCAGCGCTCCAGCTCTTGCATGATTACACCGTAGGCGATCTCATCCATTCCGCCGCCACCGTATTCTACGGGAAGGCTGGGCCCGAAGGCGCCAATTTCTGCTAGTCCTTTGAAAAGGTGCGTAGGGCATACGCCCCGCATTGCTGCGTCATCAATGATGGGGCTTACTTCAGCCTTGATCCAGTCACGCACGGCATCTCGTGCCATTTTGTGCTCGTCGGTCAGCAGATCATCCACGCCCATGTAGTCGTGGTGCTGGTACTGATCGGTTTTAGAGGACTGGTGAAAGTCGGCTTTGGTGGTGAAATTCTTTGCCGTTGTGGTTGTGGACATGATGATCTTCAATTTGGTGGCGCTAAGGTACGATAAAAGCCTGCTTTGCCCGGTTTCCAGACCCACTAACGATCAGGTAATAACTTCCCGGTGACAATCCCTGCAGCGGAAGGGTAGCTGATCGAGTTGCCTGGATTTTTTGGGCGCGGAGGACCCGCCCGGAGGCATCGATGATGGTCAGGGAGTCAAACATCCAGTCGGTACTGACTTGCAGGTTAGTACTGGAGGGGTTGGGGGATACCTTTACTGTTGGCCGTCGGGGGGTACGGGTTGCGTCGATCAGGCAGCTCGGCGGTTCGATGGCGGATATAGTAAGCGTTCCGTTTATGACGGACCAGCCCTGCCAGTCAGCTCGTTCACTCGTAAAGCTGTTGAGTTCGATGGTGGGTGGGTTGGTGTCGTCGCCTTTGAGGCGGGCGACTTGAAGGGATGGTCCTCCTGGCTGTGGCCAGCTAAGGGGCTGGCCGGGGGCCAGCGTTTCGGGATTATCGAACTGGCCGAGGCAGCCGGGAACCGCGAAAAAGGCAAAGTCGTCGTCTTCCGCGTTGCCGTACACGCTGGCGACACCGTCGGGTGTCAGGCAAACGGCGGTGTATTCGTCGCAGGCGATCCCGACGATGGGGCGGCCAGCAGCTACGCTGGCCCGGGCGAGGAAAGTCGCCAGGCGGCCTTCGCGGTCGCGCTCACTAAAGTGGGTGTCGGTGATGACGTACTCCAGCAGGGGAATGTCCAGGAAGCGGGCGGATTCGATGGTCATGAATTCGTTGAAGGGGTCGGCGAGTGCTTCTTCGGAAGTGACGCCGCCGTTGATGGCGGAGTAATAATAGCCTCCGAGGATGGCCATGCCGGCGCTGGTGCCACCGATGACAATGTTGCGTTCCTGAAGGGCCAGACGGATCAAGCTGTCAACGGCGGTTCCCCGCCAGTAGTTAACGTAGTTAGCCTGGTTGCCTCCGGCGAACCAGATGGCTTCTGCTCCTGATATTGCCTCCGCAACTTCCACGGCACCTGCGGCCCCGCCCGAATTGAATACGATGGTTTCCACGGAGTTGACTGGTACGCCAAGCTCGGTGTATAAGTAGTCGTTGTAGCCATCGGAACCGCTTGCGCGCAGGACCAGCACGTCACCACCGTCTGCGCGTCGTAAGAACCAGCGCATGGCTTCGTCGTTTTCCGTCCGGCCTCCCATCATGCAGATGCCACCGGTGGGTTGGGTAACGATGTCGGTAGTGTCTCCCGTGAAGTAGCTGACATAATCCTGGGCGCGGACGCTGGTGCTAAGGAAGAGGATGAAGAGCAGGGTAGTAAGGCCGTGAGCAAAAGCGTTATTTGGTCGTTTTAGAAGCGCCATGTTGAGGAGGGTTAAGGGGAGGGGCAATCGTTGCAGGGTTGCAGGGTTGCAGGGTTGCAAAATAGTCAGGAACAGCGTGGTTCTGAGCACTGAAGGGGGGGCTGGCAAAAGGCTTGAGTCGAGAAGCTTGCCAGTATGCTGCCAGGTTGGGCCGTGAGTCTGCATGCGCGTAGCGCCTATTCTCCCTTCTGATCCAGGAGTAAACTGGCCAACTCATCGCTGGTGATCGTGATCTTGCCCGTTGCTTCGTCGACCTCGATTTGTCCGTTGCGAAAGTGGTCTTTAGTACAGGTGATGCTGAGTCCGCCAAAGCCAGCTTTCAGGTAGAATTGTTTGCGAAGCGAACGTTTGTCTACGCGGAAGCCATCATCCAGAGAGCCGTCTGCTTCTTCGAGCATTTGCTGCAGCGGCTTTTCGTTGCCGTAGAAGAACTCGTCGAAGTCTTTAGCGCGGATGGTTTGTTGAGGCTGCTTGGCAGCGTACTTGACGAGGGCTTTTTCAAAGTCTCCCTCGTTCATGGCGTAACCGCTCTCCTTATCTTTTGGGATCGGTAGTTCTTCCACCAGCTCGAGGAAGTTGTGGGTGAGTTCCGCGCTGGTTTCGGCCCGGTCGAGGCCGACCCATTCGGTAAAGTACTGACTGATGCTGCTTTGGGTCCTGGCGTGGCGGATCATCTGGACGTTGCGGCCCGTACCCGCTAATAAGCGTACCGCCATTGCCATGTGATCCACATCCAGGTACTGCGTGGTGGTAAGCTTTAGTGCTTCCTCTTCCTGGACGAAGATCATCCCGGAAGTATCCCTGATCAGGAAGATCCCCAGCATGCGTTGTTCTTCCATCGTGTAGTCAGCATAGAGCAGATAACCTCCTTTAGCGCCAATAACGCCGTTGAGGCTCTGCTGCAGCACCTTCATGGTGTCGTTACTGAAATCAATGAAGTTGGACCGGTTACGCCCTTCCATTAACCAGGTTTCGTAGTAGGCGGGGAAGAGACTCTCATCAGGCTCCGCCAGAAAACCCTGTAAGAGGTCGTTTTTACGCTCAAAAATTTCATCCAACCTTCCGATCAATTCGATGGATTGCTCCGTAATGGGCAGCGGATCTTTGCTTAACAGCAGTTCTGTTTCTGCAGATTCGGGCTGCTTTCTGAGCTCGTGGACGATGAGGTTGTGAACGATCAGGTTATCCATGGGGGCGAAGATACGCGCATGCATCGGATTCGGATTAGCGTTCTCACGAATTGGTGGCTGGATGCAGGTGCCTGGGAACAATTTTCCCATCTTTTTCTTTAGTGACACGTTATACGAGCATATGTCCCTTGCTTTTCTTCCCATGATCTGCCCGCGTACCGCGGCAAAAACTGCCCGGAATTTCTCCCTCAAGGGAGCCACTGACTGGCAGGTACACCTGTTTGACTCCGAGCAAGAGCTGCGCAAAGGCTGGCCGGCAGGCCAGCGGGACGACGATTTCTGGCTGCAGCCAGCCGTACTATCTTTCCTCATTAATCAGCCTCAGGGGCTGGACACCGCTGCCGTCTTGCTGGAAAACAGGAAAGACGACCGTAGGGTGATGCTTACTACACAAACCTTCTACTTTAATGCAGGGGGACAGGTAAGTGAGGCGGCAAAAGGGGAAACCTCCAGCTACGATTTCCGACGGCGTTTGCTTGCTCCGTTCTCCTTTAAAGTGCTGTCTATTGGTCAGTTCCTGGTGTCAGGAAATTATGCTACCGAAGGCCTGGATCGCCTCAGTCCTGAGGAAACTGCCCAGGTGCTTCCCGCACTGGCAAATGCCCTCATGCTCCGTGGTAATGCCTATGCGGGTGTTTTGATTAAAGATCTGCATCCTACGGATCATCCCGCAACCCGCACTTTGCAAAAGGAAGGCTTTTACCTGCTTCCTGCTGATCCGATCATGGAAGTGGCCATTCCCCGGGAGTGGTCCACGATGGCGGATTATCTGGATAGCATTAAGAGTAAGTACCGGGTGCGCTGCCGGAGAGCCAGGGCTAAAATGGAGGGGATTTCCCGTCGGGCTTTAAGCCCGGAAGAAGTGACCGCCTACCGTGACCGCCTCTTTGCACTGTACCGAACAACCATGTCTGGGGCCGACTTTAATGCTGCATCTCTCAGCCCGAATTACTTTCCCTGGTTGGCAGGTTATGCGGAACAAAAGGTGCTGAACAACCTCAGCCTGCCGCAGGCAGGCGGTGTGGCACTGGCGAATGTCCTTGCTCCGACCACTCAACTGCACGGATATTTCAATCAGGAGGGGCAGTTGATCGGTTTCACTTCATTGATTAGCAACGGTAATACCATGCATGCACACTTTCTCGGTATGGAGGAAGCTTACAAGCGAAGCCATCATCTATACCATAATATGCTGTTGGATTTGCTGGAGGAGGCGATCCTCGGCGGATTTGAAAAGCTGGACTATGCACGAACTGCACCGGAGATCAAGAGTTCTGTTGGGGCAACTGCTGTGGACTATGCCTGCCTGATCCGGGTACGCTCCGGTTTGATCAACCCACTGGTACCGATTTTTGCCCCGGCAGTTTATAAAGCAACGGAGTGGGTGCCGCGAAATCCATTTCCTGCGCCGGCCCGGTAAATAGCTACTTCGATAGAACGATGGGAGCATATGGTACAGTTGCTCCTGAAACACCAATTGGGATATACTGAGTTATGTCATATTCTGTCACATTGGCCTTTTGGGTCAACCAATCTCAAATTCATGAGGTTATTTGGTTGAATCGACTTGCAATAAAAGATTTGTTGGTTTTTACTGTTTATTCTTCCAGGTAAAGCAATAATTGTCTAAATTGAGTCGTCTGCATTACGTGAGTTATTAAGTGTTTTTCGTCTATCAAAACCCAAGAGCAATGAGTACCAGAAGAAGTATTAAGTACCGTTATTTAAAAACTAAAATGGCCCTCGGACAAACTGTTCAAGCTATTCTAGACATTAATCGAAAGCGGCGTTTCTTAAAAGAAGATACTTCCCGCCGTGAGGCGTTGAATGAAGAACTTAAAGTTTTGAATGCTGTAGCCGAAAACCAGGCACTTAAGCTGCGTACCTATGAACATCGAATGGAGAGTGACGAGCGCGCCTGATCGGCCCTTGTTCTGATTTAGCGAATTTTCGCTAAATTACTTTCCTGCCTACTTCCTCAGTCCTATATTTGCGGTCCATAAGCAAAGCGAGTTGCCTTAACCACGGCATCACAACTCGCTTTGCCCCGAAGGTGTTTGGGCTAGACTAGGTCTGTGCCCAGCACAAATTCGAGACAAGCCTGATAACGATCTAATTCCAAATTATATGAAAATGCTCGTGTGCGTCAGCAAGACGCCGGAAACAACGACAAAAATTAAGCTCACCGGTGATCAATCTGATCTTGATTACAGCGGTGTCAACTACATCATGAATCCTTACGATGAGTGGTATGCACTGGTGCGTGCCCTTGAAGTAAAGGAGTCTGCCGGCGGTTCTGTTACTATCCTTAATGTTGGAGGAGCTGATAATGATGCTGTAATTCGTAAGGGGCTGGCCATCGGCGCGGACGACGCCATCCGGGTTGATTCAACGGACGGTGGAAGCCTTTTCATCGCCAAGCAGATTGCTGCACAGGCCCAGGCAGGAGGCTACGATATCATTTTCTTTGGCAAGGAGACCATTGACTACAATGGCTCTGAGGTTGGTGCTATGGTAGCGGAGCTGCTGGATGTCGCCTACATCGGTGAAGCAAGTAAGATGGAATTGGACGGCAATACTGCCACTATTACCCGTGATATTGAGGGTGGGGTAGAAGTAGTCGAAGTAGCAACACCTTTCGCTGTCAGTGCCGCCAAGGGTATGGCAGAACAGCGTATTCCTAATATGCGGGGCATCATGATGGCTAAGCGCAAGCCGCTTAACGTGGTTGAGGCTGTAGCTGCCGAAGCTACCACCAAAGTGACCAGCTATGAGCTGCCAGCCGAAAAATCGGCAGTGAAACTGGTGGATCCCGAGGATATGGACGAATTGGTACGTCTTCTCCACGAGGAAGCTAAGGTCATCTAAATTCCCGCCAGGGGCTAACCGCCTTTGTCGCGACAATACTTCAAAGAAAATACCTGTCCTGCAGGTAGGAAAAATATATCATTATGGTTCTTGTATTCGCAGAAGCAACCAACGGAAAATTTAAGAAAGCTGCTCACGAGGCAGTTACCTACGGCGCCAAGACTGCCGCCGTTTTGGGCACAGAATGCCACGCCCTCACACTGGGGGAGGTCGAGAATGCCGGAGACCTCGGGCGTTTCGGCGCAACCAAAGTCTATAATATTAACGGCCCTGCACTGGGGGCTTTTGATAGCAGTGTTTTTACCGCTGCAATTGCTGGCGCAGCCCAGCAAGTTGGTGCTAAAGTCATTGTCATGATGCACAACAGTACCGGAAAAAACATGGTGGGCCGCCTTGCTGCTCGTTTGGACGCTGGTTCTGCACCGGGCGTAAATAGCGTTCCTACTACTGATGGTGGCTTTACCGTTCGTAAAGCCGTTTTCTCTGGTAAAGCATTTGCCGATGTCCAGATTCTAACCGACTATAAGGTCGTCAGCCTGGCTGGCAACTCTATTCCTGTTGAGGAGTCGGGAGCTTCTGTTGCCGTTGAAAGTCTGAACGTAGACCTTCCAGCACCTAAAGTGAAAGTGCTTGAGACAAAGCGTGCCGAAGGAATTACCCCACTGCCTGAGGCAGAATTGGTAGTGTCTGGTGGCCGGGGACTTAAAGGTCCAGAGAACTGGGGGGTAATTGAAGACTTGGCCGAAGTGCTGGGGGCAACAACCGCCTGTAGCCGTCCGGTATCCGATGTCGACTGGCGCCCTCACCACGAACACGTAGGACAAACCGGTGTGGCCATTCGCCCTAACCTCTACATTGCAGCTGGTATTAGCGGTGCTATTCAGCACCTTGCCGGGGTGAATAGCTCTAAGACCATCGTCGTCGTCAACAAAGACCCCGAGGCCCCCTTCTTCAAGGCTGCTGATTACGGTGTAGTTGGAGACCTCTTTGAGGTGTTGCCCCGTTTGACTGAGGCCATCAAGAAACATAAGAACGCGTAGGCACTGTTCGGGAGCAATTCCCAAACAAGCCTTCAAACTTCAGACTATTCGGAAGCTGGCAAAATGGCGCGGCCGCAGGTGCAAACGTGAAGGGGCATCAGCAATGAACAAAGCTACCTGGGCTACCTGCAAGTGGTGATGAGCCATGATTGTCCGCTTCCGAATGGGCTGAATTGGAGAAAAAGTTACGGAAATACCGAAAGCCTTTCGCTTTTCACTGAAAAGTCGTACCTTTGCGGACCGATTCAGACCCTGAATTTAAATCAATAAGAAAATGGCACATCACAAGTCAGCAAAGAAGCGGATTCGTCAGGACGCAAAGAAGCGCCTCCACAACCGTTACTACAAAAAATCAACGCGTACAGCAATCGCTAAACTTCGTTCTACAGAGGACCAGTCTGATGCTGAAGCGCAACTCCCAAAGT
>CAZTTF010000047.1:0-6039 GCA_964616365.1 uncultured Lewinella sp.
TAAACATACAGCAAGTATTTATGGATGGGAAAGATGCCGGCCGGGCAAGTTGGTAGAAAGATGTTACCAAACGGCGTTTTGGTGGGTGCCCTGCGTTTCACCCTACCATTCTAATGGATTATCATACAGTTGGCTGCACCAAAAAAGCGTGGACCTATTTGCTATTAACTGTCAATAGCTACTAAGACTAGGTTATTCTCTGTATCCGTTCAAAAGCCAGTGGGGTCTGCCTTGGTGGAGGAGCTCAGCTCCGGCTAGCAACAAATCTAAGCGGAGCTCTTCTACCAAAGTATCCACTACCTGCCGAACGTCATAAATTTACGCAGTAGTTATCCAGGCTTAAAGCTTAATTTCAATACCTTTAATCCAATTCCAACGGTTAATTGGCATCTGACAAAACCTGCCAAATTTAGCAGCAGGCGTAACAACATTCCCCCTTCAGACGTTTGCCCATCAGTATTCCAACAATATGAAGTTTTTCCCGGCCCTCTTTTTTCTTCTTTCTCTCACCCTGGCAGGTCAGGGTGCCTCACGCCACCTGACGATGGCTGATGCCTACACTCCGGGAATGACGACATTAGTACCGGAGGCAGCCTATCCAACTTACAGTCACTACCTGCGCATCATGCGTGACCTGGCGCGTAAGTATCCTGATAAATGCCAATTAGAGACTTGGGGCACGCTACCCTCAGGCAGAAAGATCGTGGCTTTACGGCTAGCGGCGGGAACGCAGACGGAGGCGCGGCCGCAGGTGCTTTGTACGGCTGCGATGCATGGCGATGAGACTGCTGGATACTGGTTACTGCTCCGCCTGGCGGAGCAATTGCTGGAACATAACGACGGCCATCTTCTGGATGAACTTACCATTTTCATCAATCCCCTCGCCAACCCGGATGGCGCGTACACCGATAATAATAACACCCTTGCCGGAGCGCGCCGCGGCAACGCCAACGGCGTTGACCTCAACCGGAATTACCCAGACCCCGACGATGGGCCTCACCCTGACAACCGCAGCTACCAGCCGGAAACAAAGATCTTCCGGCAAGTGGCCCGTAAATATGGCTTTGACCTCGCCATCAACCTCCACGGTGGTGCGGAGGTATTTAACTACCCCTGGGATACTTTCAGAGAGCGTCACCCCGATACAGAATGGTGGCGCCGCATCAGCCGGGAGTTTGCCGATCGTGCCCAGGCCGCCAGTCCCGGAAAACGCTACTTTACGGATCGCCACAACGGCACGACCAATGGCCACGACTGGTATCCCGTCTCCGGCTCACGGCAGGATTACATGAACTACTACCACCGGTGCCGCGAGGCTACCCTCGAGGTTAGCAACGCCAAGCGTTTCCCCGCCTTTAAGCTTGAGCAGCTTTGGCAATACGTTCACCCTGCCTTACTTGCCTATCTTGGCGAAGCCCGGTATGGCGTTCATGGTACTATTTCCGATGCAGAAACCGGCCGACCGGTGAAAGCCAACATCGTTATCCCCGGGCACGACGAAGATCACTCGGATGTATATTCCGACGGCGTTGCGGGTGATTTCTACCGCTATCTCGCCCCCGGGACCTATCAAATTGCCATATCCGCCCCCGGCTACCAGACCGCCTGGAGAAACGTAACGGTACAGGATGGTCAGACTACCAAAATTCAGGTCAGCCTCGAACGCAGCTATAATGCGCGTAAGAAATAGGAGGGGCTGATCTCATCCGTTTCTTGCCGTCTCTTAGTCCTTAAAACAATGGACGGGGCCAGCGATAATAAAATCGCCAGACCCCGCCAAAAGATACGGAAAGTCTTTCCGACAATGCATTATCAGTCGCTTATTCCCAGGGCAAATGCAGGACCGTAGTGAGGGTCCTAGCGTGGATTATTTGTCCTGATGAAACCCAAAAAGGTTCCGTAGGAAAAGACCGAAACGGTGTGGTCACTGGAACCTTTCAATTGCTCTGCACTTACTGCTTAATCAGTCTTTTTGTCTCATTACCCGCCCGCACCAGGTAAATGCCTTTAGGCAGATCAGCTACTGATATGTTGACGGTCTGATTACTCAGACCAAGCATTGCTCTTTGCACGACTTTTCCGGTGAGCGTATAAATACTTATCTCTCTGACCGAGGAAGTTCCAGTGAAATTCAGCTGTACCGATGTCTGGGCAGGATTCGGAAAAAGAGAGAACCCTGAGCTTTCGTCTATCTTATTGAAAGTTACCGACCTGATTGGCGAGTAACTGTAAGCCCCACTATAATCCACTTGACGAATCCGGTAGTAGTTGACGCCCTCGGCGGGGGTTGTATGCACATAGCTATAGTCTCCCCCAGAGCCTGTTCTGACATCCGCCTCACTAACTGTTGCCAGCGGTACAAAATTATTACCGTCACTCCCCCACTCTACCTGAAAGTAATTATGGTCGATTTCGTTTGCAGTTGCCCAGCTTAGGTGCGCTTCTTTGCCTACCTTCTGTACTTCAAAAGTTTGCCACGATACCGGCAAAGTCGCCCCACAGTCTGTAGATGTAGCGGTGAAAGCGGTATAGTTGAGAACATCGGTTACCGCACCACCTCCCGGCAAGTCAATACTTACGGTAAGCGCAAGGCTGGCATCTTCGTTAAATGTCATACTAGTGCCTGCCGGTAGGGTAACACATACTTCGTGAAGCTTAACCGGTTCATTAACGACCACCGACAGAGCTCCCGAATTTCCCGAAGGGAGTATCTGTAAAAGGTTAGCAGCCACACATGCTGACTGAATGTCGGTATTGTCAGTCATTGTGCATGATTCTCCGCGCAATCCAGCGGTGTTACTACTCACGCAATTAGCCAGAAAGCCGAGGGTATAACTCGTTACTGTTCCGGTATTTGCGGGGGTATAGTTTAGTGCGTAGCACTGTTGCCCTGAGCTACAGTCGGTAATAACCGAGGAACAGCCATCCTCAGGGGCCAAAAAAGACCAATCTAGTGTTTGACCGGACACTAAACCGGATGCTGACATCATCAATGTCAGTAAAAAAAAGTATTTGTAAATCATTTTTTGTTATTTCCGTATCAATAAAAATAATAACCCCAAAGGGCTGGAGGCTCCTGTCCTTTTTAGATCAAAGGGGCGGTGTTAACCCACCGCCCCTTGATCAATGTTCAAGGCTATCTGCCGGGTAAAATCAGCGACGAACGACCAACTTTTTCGTAATCGAATCATCACTCGTCTGCGCATTCAGGTGATAAATACCGGCTGGCAGATCGGATACATTAATAGTCTGTACCTCGCCGTTCAACTCCAACCAATTGCGTACTTCGCGGCCGGAAGCATCGAGTAGGCGGAAATCAACTTTTTCGGCTAGACGCGTAAAACGAACTTGCACGTCATCAGAAGCGGGATTAGGTGACATCTGGAAATCAAGGAAATCTACTTGATCCCTGACATCTCCACCAACTCCGTCCTGATTTACATCAAAAATATTATCGGGGGTATCAGGACAAATGGAGGTACTGCGCTTGAATAAAAATGGCTGAAAAGCCGGGCGTTCCGTTACCGCAGGTTCTCCTTTCACATCAAGACTTGTGGTAAGTGCACCCACGTTATCCACGCTAAACTGAATGCTCGTTCTCTTACTACTTGTTTGAATACAAATTTCGTGGAGGTACGCAGCACGGTCAGCCTTAACTTTTACCATTCCCGTATTTCCGGAACTTAAAAGGAGAATTAAACCAGCTTCGGCACAAGCTTCTTCCTGAGCGCTGTTATCACTCATCACCAGAGACCTGTTACTAACAACTGCACTTTTACCGCTATCACAATCAAGCAGAAAGTTAGTGGTGTAGCTGGTAAGCTGTCCTGACTTAGCTGGTGTATAGGCCAGCGCGTAGCAGATGATATTCTCCGAGCAGTTAGTCCCGTCTTTATAATTCGGGTCAGCCACCTGGTTACCGGGCACCCATTGCATTTGTTGCGCCTCTAAGCCAGCACCGAAAAGGAAAAATGCTAGTAGGAGCAGAAAAAATTTATACATGTTTTATGTGTTTTAACCCGGGCAGTGATACGCGTATCACTGCCCGGTGTTATCGTCAAAATGAGTTTACTCGAAGCTGATACCGCTCGTCTTGTTCTGGTTGTTCTTCCAGAGCGTTTCATCATTACTCTCTACCTGCAAACTCTGGTCAAAATCACCGAAGTAGTAACCCCGGAGATTTTGGAGAATGCGCCAGGCAGTTCGGTCAGCGGAGTTGATGCCTACGCGGGAGGAAACCTGATCAGCATTACCGGTGAATAGCGCCCAATTGCCGTCCGGCATCTGCTTCTGACCGAAGCGGAAAATGGGAGCGTAGCTATTCTCTACCGTGAAGTCATGCGTCAAGTGAGTAGCTCCAGCATCCAGCGTGGCATTTTCAACTAACGCTGCCAGGTGGTTACGATGTTCCACAACAATCGCGTAGGTACTTCCGGCATTCAGTGTAATCGGACAAGCTTCCGGGAAGGTTACTTCACCGTTTTCGTGCACCCATCCTGTGCAAGTCCACACATCATTGGCGGGGAGAATACCGTTCTCTCGAACAGTCACGATTACCCAATCCGAAACGTGGTCTGGGTAGGGCGTCTCACTACCCGTGGCATCAGGATGCGTGAGGTCTCCAAATCCTGCTCCCGTGTTGTCTGTATAAAACCATGGGGCCGTTTGGTACGGATGGCCAAAGGGCGTCTCGTCAACAAAAAGCATGGTGTTATCCTGTCCGGGGAGCAGGTTATTGTCGTTCAAGGCCGTGCTCAGCATACCGTTACCGAGGTAGCTACCCTCCAGGAACATCCGAATGTTTAGCCCCTGACAGTCGATGTTGTAGGTAAACGTCCAGGTAGCTTCCGTACCGGCACAATCTGTGAAAGTCCAGGTGTACGAGATCGTTCCGGAACAATCTCCGGGAGTGTACTGGTTATCGATAACGGGTCCGACACCGGTAAGCGTACTGCCACAGCCATCGGTGAATACCGGAGGTGTTGGCTCAGTAACATCCAGGGAGGTCTGGATATCGGCACTGATGGCCGCAGGGCCACCAACTTCCGTTGGTCCGTCCGTACCTACGATCTTGGTATTGTAGGTAGTTGAAGTAGGATTATTACAGGCATCCGTTCCGGTGACGGTAATGGTCAGATTACAAAGGTCGGCATCATTCATTACCGTTTCAGTTACTACACCGCCGCAATTGTCCGAGAAGCTGGTTGCCGCAAGGGCGGCAGCTTCAGCATCGGCTATGGTTGTGTAGCAGGCATCGATGGTCCCGGTCGTCACCGTCGGAGCCTCAGTGTCAACTACACGCAACGTATGAATGATATCCGTAGGGTTACCACAAGCGTCAGTAACGGTGTAGGTACGCGTTACGACGATGGGGCAGGCACTGGCGTCAACTACATCGTTGGCAGCAGCAATGGTGATCGCACCGTTACAATTGTCCGAAACAACCAGGTCTCCGGCGAGGGCCTCCAGTGCCGTTACCGTAGTAACCGCATTGGGCAGTACCGATACATCACAACCTTCAACGTCCGTGGTGGTAAGACTGCCGTCAACCATCGGAGCCTCGGTGTCAACAACACGTAACGTGTGAATGATATCCGTAGGATTACCGCAAGCGTCAGCAACGGTGTACGTACGCGTTACGACGATGGGGCAGGCACTGGCGTCAACTACATCGTTGGCAGCAGTAATGGTGATCGCACCGTTACAATTGTCCGAAACAATTAAGTCTCCGGCGAGGGCCTCCAGTGCCGTTACCGTAGTAACCGCAGCGGGTAGTACCGATAAGTCACAGCCTTCAATGTCAGTGGTGGTAAGACTTCCGGTCACCGTCGGGGCCTCAGTGTCAACTACACGCAACGTGTGAATGATATCCGTAGGATTATCGCAAGCGTCAGTAATGGTGTACGTACGCGTTACGACGATGGGGCAGGCACTGGCGTCAATTACATCGTTTGCAGCAGCAATGGTGATCGCACCGTTACAATTGTCCGAAACAATTAAGTCTCCGGCGAGGGCCTCCAGTGCCGTTACCGTAGTAAC
>CAZTTF010000048.1:0-3336 GCA_964616365.1 uncultured Lewinella sp.
TCCGTGATCTTGCTTCGCGGAGTGGCATTTTAGCCTTTTGCCCAGTATTATTTCTTCATTCAATGCTAAAACAATGCCATTTTCAAGTAACGATTCCCGCAATAATCAGTCTCATCGTCAACCAGAAGTAGCGGAAAGAGAGACTACGGGTCCCGTAGGCGAAAGCCTCAACATTACCATTGACCCCAAAACAGGGAGCATAGAGCCCCTCGATACCTATAAAGTGTTTCTAAAGCGTAACTTAAAATGGCAGGCGCCGCCTGCAGACCTTTTAGCAAATATTCACGCACGTATTGACCGCATTAAGGCGGGAGAGGAATGATTTAATGTCACCTCGACAATAACGAAAGCTGCGACGAAAGCACAGCTCCTTACTTTCTACTAAAATCCCCCCTCACGAAACGCAAGGGGGGAATATAGCCCGTAGTATTCTGGATTTATTGACCTGCTTCTCGGTTAGCAAGAAGCATTGCTATCAGCTTATTGCCTTCCCCTAACGGATGCACGCGATGTACGTGGGGTCCGACCGGTTGCCCCGCGATAGCGAATCGCATTATAGGCCGGAGACTGAGAAGGATCCACCCGCTTCATGGAGGCAATTACCGCATTTTGTTCTGCTGGCGTTGCTCCCTTATAGATTTCAATGATCTCATCACGCTTGGCATCAACGAATGCCTGCATCAGCACGGTTGCCGGATAAGACTGGTTTGCTTTTTCAGCATCCTGAATGGCAAGGGTAATGTTTCCCCGGGCCGATCCAATGTCCTGAGTCATCATGTCGAGTCCCAGTCGGTGATAGTTGTAGTAGCCACGGCGGAGGGGCTTCATCCGGGGATCAAGGAGATTCTCCATGAGTGAGTACCGGTTTCGACCACGGGAGCCGGTCACCCAGCCAGTGCGGTTGGCAACCTCTGCCGGAAGGCGGTTGTAGAGTTCCTGGGCCTTAGCGAAGAAAGGATCGCCGCCAAGGGGGGAGAAAGTGTCGTAGTCCAGTCCCAGAATGATGTACGAATAGAAGGCCAGCATGGTACCCAGGTCACTGAGGTAACTTTGCTCAGAGTATTGTACGCCTTCTCCTTGCTGGTAGGCAAAGTCACCATTTTTATCCTGCGTGTTCAGGATGGGCGTTTGCTGACTCGTACCATAAATTGGCCGCAGGCTTTGAATAGCAATGGTACCATTGAACTGATTTGGCACAACTACTTCTGCACCGTCACCCTTACTGGATTGCTGGAATTTTTCGGAGATCGTCAGAAATAACGTTGCTTCAATGCGCTCGTCTTCTGAGAAGCGATCATTCGTCCAGGTCTGGCCGTTGAGGAACTGCTGCAGGTCTTTTTCGAGCGCCTGAAATACCCCCTTGTCAGTGGCCCGGATCTGATCCGTATTCAGGTTGATCGTCCACCGGATTTCACTTTGGGCGTTCACGCAGGTGCCAAGAGTAAGTAGAAAAAGGCAGAGTAGGGAGAACTTATGCATAACGAGGATAGTCTGGTAGTCAAGTAGTCTGATAGTCAAGTAGTCTGGTTACCACAGTCTGTTTAACGCATCGAGAATATCGTGGGCAACCTCGATCTTAGGCTTTAACTCAAAAGGTACCACCTTATTGTTAGAAACGACTTGAATCTTGTTGGTGGTATGGCCAAAGGCTGCACCCGTTTCGTTCGGGGTATTTAAAACGATGAAGTCGAAGTTTTTCTTTTTGAGCTTTCTGCGCGCGTTGTCGAGTTCATTCTGGGTCTCGAGGGCAAAACCGACAAGGCGTTGGTGCTGCTTTTTGTCTTCTCCCAGCTCTGCGGCGATATCGGGGTTGCGGACAAGGGAAATCTTGAGGGGTTTTTCCCCTTTTTTAATCTTTTGCTCAGCCTTTTTCGCGGGGCGATAGTCAGCTACTGCGGCGGCAAGGATGGCAGCATCTGCCTTGATCCAGGCTGCTACACTGATGGCGTGCATTTCTCTGGCTGATCGGACGGGGTGTACGGTAATGCCGGCAGCAGTCGTACTCAGGCTGGTTGGCCCAAGGACAAGGTCAACCTGCGCGCCGCGCAGCGCGGCGGCTTCAGCCAGTGCGATTCCCATGCGGCCGGTACTGCGGTTGCCGAGGTAACGGACGGGGTCCAGGTCTTCGAAGGTAGGCCCGGCAGTGATGAGTAATCGTTTGCCGGCAAAATCCTGGTCTATCTCCGTTGAAGGTGATGGGGCAGGGGGGGCTGCTGCCGGTTCGGCAGCGATAGGTTTGTTTGCCTGCTGTGGTCCTGTTGCCGGCTCCTGCGTTCCCGCCCAGAATTCCTCCAGGAGGTGAATGATGGTTTCCGGCTCTGCGAGCCGTCCGGTACCGGATAAGCCCGAAGCCAACTCTCCGTCTCCGGGTTCAATTAGGTGGTTACCGTAGGATTGTAGCAGCTCTACATTGCGTGTAGTAGCCGGGTGCACCCACATGTCAAGATCCATCGCTGGTGCGAAGAACACGGGGCAGCGGGCTGAAAGGTAAACGGCCACGATAGCGCTGTCGCACAGGCCATTAGCCATTTTGGCCAGGGTGGTTGCAGTTGCCGGAGCAACGATCATGGCGTCTGCCCAGAGCCCGAGCTCCACGTGGTTGTTCCAGCTTTCGCCGTCGTGGACGGAGGTAGTTACGGGATGCTTAGACAACGTCGCCAGGGTCAGGGGTGAGATAAAGTCGGTAGCCGCCTTCGTCATAAGTACCCGCACTTCAGCTCCTGCTTTCACGAGTAACCGGACGATCAGCGCAGCCTTGTAGGCTGCAATTGAACCGGAAACACCCAGAATAATCTTTTTGCCCTTGAGTGACATTGACTTGGTTTGTATAAACAACAAACTAGGAGCCGGTTTTCCCAACTCCTAGTTTGCAGCATCAAGATATAAGATTTAGCAGCTAGTTAGCAAGCAAAATGTTAGTATCTAGCTCCTAGCTCCTAGCTCCTAGCTCCTAGCTCCTAGACCTCTTCCTCTTCGCGAGCATTATTGTACCGGTGGTACAGTTCCTCGTCAAGGTATTCCCGCATGGCAATCAGTACGGGGTTAGGCAGCTTCTCGTAGAACTTGGAGATCTCGATCTGCTCTTTGTTTTCGACAACCTCTTCAATGGTGTCGGTTACTTCCGCAAATTCTTCCAGTTTTTGGTCCAGCTCGTGCTTGAGGTCTACCGCCAGCTGACGGGCACGACGGCTAACAATTGCGAGGGTTTCGTAAATGTTACCGGTGTCTTTGACCACGTTCTGGATATCACGGGCGGAAACGTCGGGACTAAGGCCTTGAGCCCGTGCTTTGATATCTGACATTCTCTAGTCGTTTTAATTCGGAATTTGATTTTTT
>CAZTTF010000049.1:0-8587 GCA_964616365.1 uncultured Lewinella sp.
GCCAAGCACAATGTCAGTAACAACTACCTTAACGGGTTAATGGGCTACCGCTTTCGCAGCGCACTGACGGTAATGAACGGCGTACCAAACTCTCCGCTGAACCGCTATGTCCAGGTTACAGAAACAGACATCGAACGCAATGTGCTTGTCAACTGTGCTAACGTACAACTAGCCGTTGGCAGCGATGCTGAGCGCAGTGCCACTCCACAGAGTACCACGATGGCCGACAATGTCTTCTATCGAGCGCAGGGTGGAGAACTTTTTAAAGCATTTGACGACGTAAGCGGAATCACCTTTGCTAATAACCTGATCAATACAGGACTAGAACCTTTCCAATCTAAAGGTTTTATTAGTCAGGAAATGACGTTAGAGGACGCGGGTAACGGTGTACTATTACCCCTCGGAACGCCTGCCTCAGATAGCATCCGTACTGGCATCGAGTTTATGGCAACACCAGAAAATACTGGTGCAGCCTGGTACACGCGTACCGAAAACGAACCCTTCTTCGGTGGTGGAAAAACAATAGATGTTGCCGCCGGCACAAATACCCTTTTCGAGGCTATCCAATCAGCTGAAGCGGGCGATATACTCCGACTCACTGAAGCAGGTGAATACCTACAAACAAAAAGTATTGCTGTCCAGAAACCACTTACGGTAAGTGCAGCTGAAGGCTTGGCCGAAAAGCCCTTGCTTGCTTTCCAGAATACTTCACTATTCAATATTGAGAGTGGCGGCGCACTTGCCCTTCGCGGCATAGCTGTTAGCGGTAAGGAATGCCGGGACCGGCCACTAAACGCGGTAATTAGGACCAGCCGGTACAGTATGATCAACAACTACAAGGTTTTTATTGAAGACTGCAACTTCGCGGACCTTGACGTCAACCACAGTTTTAATGTCCTGCAAGTGTACAAAAACACACTCGCGGATTCTATTGTATTGCGTAACTCCCGCTTTGAGAACATATCGGGTAGTGTACTTGCCCTCGACCAGGAGACCGATGACATTGGTATATACAATGCTCAATCTGTAGTCGTAGAAAACTGTTTATTTGACAATATCGGCCAGGAAGCCATTCACGTACACCGAGGCGGACGCGATGAAAGTACTCAGGGGCCAATGGTGACCATCGAAAGGTGCACATTTGATGATATTGGAGGAGATAAGCGAAACAAAACCGGAGCTTCCGTCAGGTTGCACGGAACCCAGGTAGTCAGTATTAATGATTGCATTTTTGATGATTCCAGGCCCGTGGAATTGCACTTAGTTGTTGGTGATCCCGTCGTAAATATCACTAACTCCGTCTTTTCCGGTGGAACGTTGCTTACGGACAACAACCAGCCCTACCAAACAGCAGGACTACAGCGTGGCCTCACCGAGCCCATTACCAGCTTGGGAGATCGCCAAATCGGCACAAATCTGGAAGAAAAATGACGCGCACCCTCCTACCCTTCCTGATATTCTATTGCCTAATATTAGGCTTCGCTTGTTCCCCCTCAGTCACTTCCGATGAGCGTGATTACCCGCCGGCTTTCGCTGAGCAGCTAGCTGATACCCGTCACCGGATAGACGCGGTAATGGCTGAAGGAATCCAAATACCTGAGCCAAAAGACATGGCCGGAGGGCCAACCCACGAAATACACAAGCGAAACTGGTATACTCTCCGTGATGCAGGAGCATTATTTCGACTTACGGGAGAAGAAAAGTATGCTGTGTTTCTCAAAGACGCCCTACTGGCTTACGCCGATGTCTACCAGTCCTGGCCCACCCACCCAACCGCACGCTCTTACGCCACCGGAAAGATATTCTGGCAGTGCCTCAACGACGCTAATTGGCTCGTGTATGTTAGCCAGGGATACGGAGACATTTACAATTGGCTGGAACCTACTGACCGAGACCGCATCAACAATGAATTGTTTCGGCCAATGGCTGATTTCTTATCCCTGGAAAATCCACAGTTTTTTAACCGGATTCATAACCACTCTACCTGGGGTAATGCCGCTGTCGGAATGATCGGTTTGGTTATGGGCGACGAAGCGCTGGTGCAAAGATCGTTGTACGGCATTCCCGCTACAGACTTACCCGATGATCTTCGTGATGATGACTCAGGACGCATCAAGAGTAAAGACGGTCGGGCAGGCTTCCTGGCACAACTTGATCTAAGCTTTTCACCTGACGGCTACTTCACTGAAGGGCCTTACTATCTTAGGTATGCGCTGTCTCCCTTCCTGCTATTCGGCAAAGCATTGGCCGAAAAACGGCCAGATCTCAACATCCTTACTTACCGGGACGAAATTCTCAAGAAGGCCGTATTGTCTTTACTCAACCAAGCAGATCCCACCGGTGATTTTTTCCCAATCAACGATGCTCAGAAAGGGATGTCCTTATTTGCCCCCGAAGTAGTCAAGACCGTTGATTATGCTTACTATTATTTCGATAAAGACCCTACCATACTGTCCCTCGCCGAAAAACAGGGAGCTTACACCTTAGATGAGGCGGGGATAGCTGTCGCCCGTGCACTCGCTGCCGGAAAAGCTCTTCCATACACCCCCAGATCAATGACCTTCGCAGACGGAGCGACAGGAAATGAGGGAGGAGTTGGCGTACTCAGAGCTTACGGTGTCGACAAAGCTCAGACAGCCCTGGTAATGAAATATTCCGCTCAGGGCATGGGACACGGCCACTTCGACAAGCTAGCTTATTCGCTCTACAACGAAAACGGTGAAGTAATTCAGGATTATGGTGCAGCCAGATGGGTAAACATCGACCAAAAAGGCGGAGGCCGCTACTTGAAAGAGAACAACAGCTGGGCAAAGCAGTCCATAGCTCATAATACTCTGGTCATAGATGAAACATCTCACTACAAGGGCGACATCCGGATAGCGGAGAACTTCCACCCGAATCTCTATGCTTTTTCTACCAGCGAGGACGGAAATGCTCAGCTCATCAGTGCCAAAGTAGACAATGTCTATCCTGACCGTGCGCTCCATCGCTCCCAAATCCTCTTCACTGCACCTGCGTTCGCGCAACCGCTTCTTATTGATGTATTCCGGTCCGTTGGCTCCGGGAAAGCACTACATGACCTTCCAACCTGGTTCCACGGGCAGTTACTCTCTACTGATTTTGCTTACACCGCAAAAAGCGAGCTACGCCCTCTCGGTAATGCACACGGCTATCAGCACCTATGGCTGGAGGCGAGTGGTAAGCCGATCGCGGCATCCGCTGAAATTGGTTGGTTCCACGATGGGACTTTTTATACCCAAACGATGACGACTCAGGCAGGTGATGAGATCCTGCTGGTACGGACGGGAGCAAATGATCCGGAATTTAACCTCCGGCGTGACCCCGCCTTTATCCTCCGCAGGTCTGAAAAAAGCAGTACCATCTTCGCTTCTGTGCTAGAAACCCACGGCAGTTACTCCCCCCGTACCGAAGTACCGACCGAACCTTTTGGTCATGTTAGGGAACTGGCAGTTTTGGTCGACACTCCTGCCTATACCGCCCTAAGCTTCGAACACAGAAATGGAACAAAATGGCTGTTGTTGCTCGCCAATGAAAATGGTACCCCATCAGCTACTCACCAACTCAACATCAACGGACGCCAGTACACATGGACGGGCGTTCATCACATACTACAATTAACTGACTAACATGAAAGCAAGTAAAGAATACCTCTACGGCGACGACATCCCCTGGGAAGAGGTTGGCCCCGGTCTCAAGCGGCAAATCCACGGTTACGACGACAAAATCATGCTCGTCAAAGTTCACTTTGAACCCGGTGCCGTCGGCCAACTTCACGAGCATTATCACAGCCAAGTCACCTATGTCGAAAGCGGCGAATTTGAAATGACGATTGGCGACCAGGTAAAGATCATCAAAGGGGGCGATTCCTACTATATACCACCACACGTAATGCATGGCTGTGTTTGTAAAAAAGCCGGCGTACTGATTGACGTATTCAGCCCTCATCGGGAAGACTTCATTGACTCAGTAAAGCACTCATGAAACTATCAGGACTCAGATGGTGGGTCGTTGGGCTTATTGCACTAGCCACCGTCATCAACTACATTGATCGTCAGTCGTTAAACGTCCTTTGGCCGGAAATATCGGTGGAGCTATTCCCTGACAAGACCGTAGATCAACGGAAAGAAATTTACGCCTTCATCTCGGTCGTATTTGTCTTTTCTTATGCCTTCGGACAGGCTTTATTTGGCAGAATTTTCGACTGGATAGGTACGAGGCTGGGTTTTGTGCTTTCCATAGGGGTTTGGTCACTGGCTACAGCCCTCCATGCCATTGCTAGTGGAGTGGCCAGCTTTTCTATTTTTCGTTCTATTTTAGGTATTGCTGAGGCAGGCAACTGGCCCGGAGCTACAAAGGGCAATGCAGAATGGTTCCCCACCAAAGAGCGGGCTTTTGCTCAGGGATTATTCAACTCTGGCGCTGCAATTGGGGGGATAATCTCTATCCCACTCATTGCCTATCTATCTGTCTACTTCGACTGGAAGATTATTTTCGTACTTGTCGGACTAGCGGGATTACTATGGCTAGTTCCCTGGCTGGTACTCGTTAAAGCTCCTCCCAAGGACCACCCCTGGATTTCGGATGAAGAGCGGGAGTACATTCTGACTGGTCAACGCAATCAGGATCTGGACAGTGACGGGAAGTTTGACGAAGGCTACAACCCTGACCTTGGCACCATGCTTTCTCACAAAGAAAGCTGGGGTGTCATCATCGCTTCGGCAGTAATAGACCCAATCTGGTGGTTGTTCGTTTTCTGGATTCCGATCTACCTCTCGGAGGTGTACGGCATGGATGTGAAGACTATTGGTATTTACGGTTGGGTACCCTACGTAGGGGCTATGGTCGGAGCCTGGTTTGGTGGGTTACTTGCTCAGAACCGGCTAAAATCCGGTTGGAGTGTGGACCGGACCCGTAAGCTGGTCATTACGTTAGGATGTGTCATTATGCTACCAGCATTACTGGCAATGTCAAATCCTGGTTCACCGACGACGGCGGTACTTATTATGGCTGTAATCCTGTTCGGGTTTCAGACAGCCATTGGGAACGTTCAAACCCTGCCTAGCGACCTATTCGGCGGTAAGACGGTCGGCACCCTTTCTGGCCTCGCCGGAATGGCAGCCAAGCTGGCCGTTGCAGGTCTGACTTCACTTGTCCCCTGGTTGACATCTGGTGGAAACTATACTCCAGCTTTTGTAATTGGTGCCGCGCTGGCGTCGGTTGCTATTGCAAGCATCTGGTTGCTTTGCCCCACCATTAAGCCATTGCAGCCAGCATCTACTAATAATTAACTCTTACTATAATGCCAAGAATCGTAACGTTCGGCGAGATCATGCTTCGCCTCAGCCCCCCCGGCTGGAAACGTTTTTCACAGGCCTCTTCCTTTGAGGTTATTTATGGAGGCGGAGAATCTAATGTTGCCGTCACCCTGGCGAATTATGGCATGGATAGCCGCTTCGTCACTCGCTTACCTAAGAATGACCTGGGCGACTGTGCACTGAACTCCCTGCGGGCGCGAGGCGTGGACACGAGCCACGTCGTCCGAGGGGGCGACCGCCTGGGGATATACTTTCTAGAAACCGGTGCAATGCAGCGGGGGTCTAAGGTTGTTTACGATCGAGACCATTCTGGGATGGCAACCATTGTCCCCGGTGAAATAGACTGGGATAGCGTCTTTGAAGGCGTTGATTGGTTTCATTGGACCGGGATTACTCCTGCTTTGAGCCAGTCTGCTGCCGATGCCTGTCTGGAAGCCTGTAAAGTGGCTTCCGCAAAAGGCGTAACGATTTCCACTGACCTCAACTATCGCAAAAAGCTATGGAATTACGGTAAATCTCCTCAGGAAGTGATGCCAGCACTAGTAGAGCTTTGCGATGTTATCCTGGGTAATGAAGAAGACGCAGAAAAGCACTTCGACATCCATCCGGAATCCGTCGATGTCACCAAGGGCGACACAATGGACCCAGAAGCTTACCTCCCCGTTTGCAAGGCGCTAATGAAACGTTTCCCCAAAGCCAAAAAGGTCATTACGACTCTTAGAGGATCTATCTCTGCCAGCCATAATACTTGGTCGGGGGTAATGTGGGATGGCGAAAAAATGTACACCGCTCCTACCTATCAGTTAAGTCACATTGTTGACCGGGTTGGTGGTGGCGACAGCTTTATGGGAGGACTCATCTACAGCTTGCAAACCTGGCCTGACGATGATGCAAAAGCACTGCGATTTGCCGTAGCAGCTTCGGCACTCAAACACTCCATTTTCGGAGATGCCAACCTCGCTACCCCTGAGGAAGTGATGAGCCTGATGGAAGGAGACGGAAGTGGAAGAGTTTCTCGCTAAATCATGATCATGGACAGACTAACTGTACACCAAACCATCCTCGACCAGGGCGTCGTTCCTCTTGCATATATTAATAATGCAGCGGTTGCAAAACACGTCGTCGATGCGCTTTATGCCGGCGGACTACGGAGTTTTGAGTTCACCAACCGTGGAGTTGGTGCGCACAAAGTATTTGACGTCTTGGCAGAGCACTGTCGGGCAAACTATCCTGACCTGGCACTGGGTGTCGGTTCGGTGGTAGACACTGGTACAACAGCTTTATACATTTCGCTGGGGGCAGACTTCATCGTCAGTCCAATGCTGGTAGAAGCACTGGCGCCGCTTTGCAATCGTCGCAAAGTGGGCTGGATGCCGGGTTGCTTCACGCCTGCCGAGATTGGCAGAGCAGAGGAGTTAGGCGCAGAGATCGTCAAGTTATTCCCCGGAAACGCTGTGGCTCCAGGCTTCATCAAATCTGTACTGGCTCCTTCTCCGCGCACCCGCATCATGGTGACAGGAGGCGTAAAGCCAGAAGCCAGCAACTTAAGCCGTTGGTTCGGTGAAGGTGCCGTTGCAGTGGGGATGGGTTCAGCCCTGCTCCGCAAAGACCTCATTATGGCTAAAAACTATTCCGGTATTCAACAACTTACGGAAGAAGTTATCGAACTGGTCAATGCCGCCAAGGAGACCTGAGATCTCCTCAGGCATCAATAATTTAAAACTTAAACGACTTTTAATACAACTACCAATGAGTACAACAAATAATAAAGTAGCGATCATCACCGGTGCCACCGGTGGAATTGGCTTTGAAGTAGCTAAACGGCTGGGAAAAGACGGATTTTCTGTAGTCTTAAATGGCATACAAGACGATAAAGGCGCAGAACGTGTTGCGGAGTTAAAGGCAGAAGGCATTGATGCTGAATACTTAGGATTTGACGTAACTGACGAGGATGCAGTAACAAAAAACGTAACCGCTGTTGGAGAAAAATATGGTAAGATTGACGTTTTGGTCAACAACGCTGGTGGACTAGGAGGTCGTTCTCGCTTCGAGGAAATGACTACTGAATTCTACCGCAAAGTGATGGCTCTGAATCTCGATTCAGTGTTCTTTGCTTCCCGGGCAGCGATCCCCTACCTAAAAAAGGGCGATCACCCCACTATCATAAACTATACTTCTAATGCAGCTTGGAATGCCGGGGGCCCCGGAGCCGGTATTTACGGTACGTCCAAAGCAGGTGTGCAAACAATAACCCGCGCCCTTGCCAAAGACCTCGCCGAATACGGCATTCGCGTAAATGCTGTTTCGCCAGGTACTATTGATACGCCCTTTCACCAGCAAATCAAATCTACCAAGCCTGAAGTATTTGCCTCCTGGGCCAACAATATAATGCTAGGGCGACTCGGACAACCAGAAGATGTAGCGGGTGTCGTCTCTTTCCTGGCCAGCAAAGATGCCGCCTTCCTTACGGCAGAAACCATCCAGGTCGGTGGTGGCCAGGCCCTTGGTATTTAATAACAAACGTGAGGTTTGGGGCGTTTAGCTAAGTTTTACTGAGTCGAGTGGCTTAAAACAAGTCTGTTAATCGTCAGATCATTATTTAGTCTGCAAGACGGTCATAACAGCATAACAGATTCCACTTCATTTCAGACATACCTAATTGATTGTCAGATTTTCACGTTGCAATCCAGGCCGAACCTCACGTTAACAAAATACCTCTGATAAACATTCCGGATGAGTGTGCCCCTGGGTGTCACTCATCCGGAATTATACATTTCGTCTAACAGTACCCTGTAGTATCACATATGGTAAACTACCGGGCACCTCATCTGTCTTTTGGCAGAACGCATTTAGTAACAAAACCTTTCTGCACTATTAACACACAGTAGACGCTTTCTTATACACCCCAAATGTTCCAATGAGGCAAAAGGCACCGAAACTGGGAACTTGCCGGATAATCCCATGGTTTTTATACTTTAGCAGAGTAGTATTAGAAAAAACAAACCATGCGTTATTTCCTCTCTCTGCTTCTCGTAGCAGCACTCTGCCCCTGCGTCCGCGCCCAATGGACCATCACTGCTGACGACATTAACCCCGACAACTATTACGGCATCACCGTCGCGAACGGTATGGTTGGCCTCGTCTCCAGTCCGCAGCCAATGAAAGTGCAGGACGTTGTGCTTAACGGTGTTTTCGACAATTACCAACGGGGGCGGGTCAGTAACATCCTCAAGACGTTCAACCACATGAAC
>CAZTTF010000050.1:0-5822 GCA_964616365.1 uncultured Lewinella sp.
TCACAGGTCGAACAAACTATTTCACCTCCTTATGTTGTTTACTTAACTAAGCGAATTGACCCGAACGGAGATAAAACGCAGGTTTCACAGTTAGATGAATTAGAGATTATAATTTTATCAATTGCTCAAGATTTTACCACAGCTAGAACAAACGCTAATACAATTAGGACTACTTTAGATAAATATGACGCAACTGAAGGAACCAATAGAATGCAGTCTTTTTTTGATGATGAAAACCAATATTACGACTCAAAAAGCGAATTTTACCACATAGAACAGGATTACAAAATCTTTAATTATAGATAATCATGGCAGTAGAAAACGGAACCAACATAGTTATTACCTGGGATAGCGGAGTAATAACCGGCCAAACTGATTCCAATATCAGTATGACTTTAGACGCTATCGAAACAAGTAATAAAAGCACTTCACCGGCAAAAACTTTTATTCCTGGTGATTACCAAGGAAGTATAGATTTTACCACGATGTACGATGAAGCCGCAGCAACTGAAAGCTTTAGTGATCTATTTGCTGACTTCATTGCGGGTACTAATGTAACTGTACTTTGGGGGGGGATTGATTCAGGTGATACCTACTATTCAGCTTCAGGCTTTCTAACTACCTTAAACGCTTCAGCGCCTTACAATGACGTTGCAAGCTTTGACGGTACTATTCAGCTTACAGGTGCTATTACTACGGCAACCGTAGCATAATAATTAACAACAAAAAAAAAGTGTGCAATGACTGATTTATTTAAGGAACAAACCGTAGAGGTAAAAGGGCAAAAAATAGGGCTGATGTGTACGGTTTCAGCCCTATCATTCTTTTTAGAATTGCGAGGCTATGATAGTTCAGCTCCGTTTGAAGAATCAATTTTTAAAGAATTAGCGAAAGATGAAGAAACAGCAATTACACCGGCTTTTTTATCTGCTTATGCTGATCTTTTATTTGCTTTTCATAGTACGTTTTGCGATTGGAATAATGAACCTATAACATGGAGTCAGTCAAAATGTAAGATTGGTATTGATTTAATCGGGTATGAAAAATTACTTTCCTTTATGGAATTAAACAGCCCTGAACCAGAACCAGCGCCAAAAAAAAAGAAGGTAGTAGAAAGATTGAAAAAGGCTTAAGCATTAAACAGCTTTATATAAAAGCAATTGAAATAGGCGTAAACCATTCCGATTTCGGATGTCTTAATCTTTTAGAATTAGCAGCTTATTTCAACGGTTACCGTAAAAGGTTAGAAGAATCTAACTTATTAATTAGAGAGTTAGTAACTTTAACTTATAACATTAATTCAAAGAAGGGCAATCAAAAAAGCAGTCGGCAATTATACCCGTTTTCGATTGATGTTCGGCCAAATACAAAAGAAGATATTAAAGCCCTTAACCAATGGGCAACTAAAGCAAAAAAAGCATGGGAGCTATAATTACATTTATAGGAATTGGTTTCTGTTTGTTATTCTTATTTTCAATAGCGTTTTTCATATTCGAAGACAATGGCCGCAAAAAACCTTAAAAGTTTAAATTTTAGTTTAGGTTTAAATACTAAGGTATTTGATACCAAGCTAAAAAGGACTGAAAGAAACCTTAAAAAGTTTGGCAAAAACCTCGAAGGAATAGGCCGGAATTTAAGTATAGGTTTAACAGCTCCACTCGCTTTATTTGGGAAGTCTGCGATTGAAGCTGCCAGCGATTTAGCAGAAACTCAAAGCAAGTTTAATACTGTTTTCAAAAGTCTAACAAATGATGTTAGAAAATTTGCAGGTGAAACAGCGGCAGCATTAGGGAGAGGCCAAGGTGATATAGAACGATTCCTTTCCGGCTTCCAAGATATATTGGTTCCTATGGGAGCAAGTAGGGAGGAAGGTGCGAAGCTTTCAAAGCAGCTTACTACTTTATCAATTGACTTAGCCAGTTTTAATAATGAAACTGACCAAGAAGCTTTTACAGCTTTAAAAAGTGCAATTACTGGTTCGCACGAAACCGTAAAGCGTTACGGTGTACTGATCAACCAAGCAAGCTTAAATCAAGAGCTACTTAATATGGGTGTTGTTGGTGGTGTGAAAGCCGCTAATGAAATGCAAAAAGCACAAGCCCGACTTAATATAATAATGGCCAGCACTACCGATGCTCAAGGTGATGCGGCTAAAACTTCAGGTAGTTATGCAAACCAAGTAAAAAGACTTCAGGCTCGCATAGGTGATCTACAAGAGAACTTAGGGCAAGTATTGTTACCATTAGCTTCTAAAGTAGTAACAGCTTTTACTAAGCTTACAAATAAGTTTAACAGCCTAAGCAAAGAAAGCCAAACCACAGCGGTAAAAATCGGATTAATCGCGGCTGCATTGGGGCCTTTAGCTTTGGTGTCTGCTCAGGTAGTCAAAAGAGGTGCAGCATTAATAACTTTTTTTAGAACTCTTTCAGCCTCTACCGTTGCGGCAACAGCTCAAATAATTGCAATTACAGCGAGTGTAGCGGCACTGGTATTATTAGGTAAATCCTTTTATGATACTTGGAATTATGCCTTATTACTTTTTGATAAAGCTTTACTAGAAACACAGCTACAAATAAAAAAATGGGAGGGCAGCATAAGAGCTAGTCTTCAAAGTGTCATTAATTCGATTAATGCACTTGGTTTTATTGAAGTTCCAGATCTTTTTGATGTAAATCAACAGGAAGAACACTTTAAACAAATAAAGTCTTTAATGGAACAATTAGAGGCTTATGAAAATATTACTCTTTCCGGTTTCGGTGATGAAATGGGAAAGAACATGAAAGACAATATTGAAAAAATAAAAAAATTACTCCTTTCGTTATTTAAGTTTGATTTTTTAGGTGGTGGAGGTGGCGCGCCAACAGGAAAAGATAAATTAGGGCCTTCGGTCGCTAATGGTGGATTTCTTTTAATGGACCCAAACAAGCTATTAAAACCCGCTGAAGATTCAGACTTAATGCCCAAACTTAAAAAAGGGGTTGAGGATTTAGAGGTGAGAGCTTTAAATGCCGCTGATGCTTTCAGGTTTTTAGGTGATACAATTACGGATAGTTTAACAAATGCTTTTTCAGATGCGTTATTTGGGTTAAAAAGGTTTGATGACTCAGTAAGAGATTTACTGAAAAACTTAGGCAAACTACTGCTTAACACAGCGTTTCGGGCTTTATTATCTTCTGCTTTCGGTGGTGGTGGCTTCGGGGCTTCTTTCCTTTCAGGCATTAGAGGGTTTGCAACTGGTGGCATTCATAATGGCGGTATGGCTTTAGTTGGTGAAAAAGGACCAGAGCTTGTTAATATGGGAGCTTCAAGGGTTTTCAATAGTGAGGATACTATGAAAATGTTAGGAGGTTCAAACACACCTCAAAAATTAGTAATTGACGTAAAAGATATTGTTATAGGTAAGGAAGATTTAAGGATTACTTTACAAGAAGCGAACGAAGACTTTAATGAAATTTTTGGGTAATGGCAACAGTAAACTTTGATGATGTTTTTGGGAACGAATACATAGCCACAATTACAGGTTATAGAATTGGCGTTGAATTAAACCCAGTTACAAAAAAACCGTTAGAGTTTGAAATAAAACCATTAGGAGGCCAAACAAAATACTTTCCTGTTGTAATGACTATGGTTTGTACTTTAATAGTTGAAAGCCCATCTCAATTTTATCATGAAGACTTTTTAACTAATTCTTATACGGTAACAATTACTCGAAACGGGAGTACAATTTTTAAAGGAACAACCCAAAAATATAATAACACCGAACCTTTAAAAGGTGCGCCATATCCATTTAAAATTTTAGCATTAGAAGAAAAAGCCACTTGGTCAAAAGAGCTTTATACCGATTGGCAAACTTCATGCTCAGATTTAGTTTCTATACCTGGGGTATTAGGTGGTACAGAAACTAACGAGTTTTTTGATATGGACCAAATTGACACTCGTAAAAGGTGGTTAGGTGGTAAAACAAAACAGGAAGTAGCCGAGTTTGTAGCGAGTTCTTTTTTAGCTACTTATGGAGGTACAGATGATTTCGAAAAGTTATGGGTTCACAACTATCTAACTTACGATGCAAGTTCTCGCGATTTAACAGAAAACGCAAGGAATATTCCATCTATAAGCTGGGATAATGCATTAGGTAAAATAAATGTAATTAATAATAGAAGTTTAGATCAATTAAAAATAATTGATGAATCTGAAACAACAGTAACAGCTACAACTTATACTTATACTTCATGTGAAGGCTTTGGAATACTTCAGGACGGTATTAATTCAGGTTTTCAAGTTGCACCTCAAACCGAAATACAAGTTAGCTGCAAAATCATAAATCTAACTGAAACAATTACTACTAACCCCGCTTATGATGCAGCTTTAGCAGGTGGCACGGTAACTAATACAAGGCAAGATGATTACACTATTACCTTACAAGTTTCAGTAGAAAATACAAATGACGCAACTGTAAGGTATTACAATTTTGATTCCGGTGCTTGGTCTTCAAGTAGTGCGACTCTTTTAACTTATACAGACGATATACAAAACAATCTGATTTCATTAATTAGAGATATTCAGTATTACACTTTTGCTGACTTTGGAAGCCCTGGCACGTTTCAACCTCAATTCACAGTTGAAATTGTAGTAAGTGGTTTATCTGGTAACTTCGAGTATTCTACGGACGGAGGTGGTAGTTGGTTGGCAGGTGGTACAGTTGATTATTCTATTGATGAAATTAAGACAGATTTAGAATATACACTAGCCAATATAAAAGCTCAATACCCTATTAATATATCTAGCGATACAGACCACCAAGTAATTACTTATAATACTTTTTTTGATAATTTCGATGACCTTGATTTGGTTTCTACAACGCCAGGAGATTACGCAAGTACAATAACTGATCCTATCGGAAGTCGAGTTTTTGCAGTAACTTCAGATATTGCAAGCGAAACTGATGCACTTAGCAAGTATTCAAAAAAAACGTTAGAATGGATAGAAGCATATCTAAACGGGCCTATTACCCGAATTACATTAGATTTAGAATGCGATTTAGAAATATTTACAGCACCTTATAAACCTTTTGAATTCGATTATGGGCTAGGCAATAAATTGATGAAAATTTTAAGAGGAAAAATAGATGTTAAACAAAATCTATTTTCTGGTCAAATACATGAAATAATAACAAGCTAATGGCTGTAATAAGTGGAACTGATTTATTTTTATTTATAGAAGGCATAAAAGTTGGCAAGGAATTAGGCCATAGCTTAAGCCGGTCATATAGATATATTGAAAAAGCAGATAGATCGAATGATAGAAATGTAATAATGACCGATAAGGAAGGAAGCTTAAATCTTTCTATATTGGTTGATTACTTAGCTACAAATAGTTACGATACATTAATAACAGCTGCAGAAGCACAAACACTTAGTAGCTTTAAAATAGGGCAAGACTTAACCGGAGGCCCTGAAATAACTTTTGATGGTTATATTACAGGATTAAACCAATCAAGTTTTTACAATGAAGCGGTTAAGGTTGATTTACAAATAATTATCAGCGGTTCAGTTACTTATGTAAATCCTGTTTTTTCTAGTCTTTGGAATACTGCAAACACTTCGACCGGTTCGAGTGCGAGCGATTCAATACAATTACCGCTAATTAGTACAGGTACTTACAATTTTGTCGTGGATTGGGGAGACGGAACGCAAGACACTATAACAACGTGGGACCAAGCCGAAACTTTGCATCAATATTCGGGAGGCGGTGGAACTAAACAAATTCAAATTTCTGGAACAGTCCAAGGCTGGCAGTTTAACAACTCCGGAGATAGGAACAAG